>NZ_JADBQN010000049.1:0-73394 GCF_014895915.1 Enterobacter cloacae complex sp. P13B | reverse complement strand
AAAAAGATGTTCCGCGCCGGCCCTGCAGGTATTCGCACCACCCAGGCGTTCTCGCAGGATTGCCGCTGGGACACGCTGGATGACGACCGTGCTGAAGGCTGCATCCGCTCGCTGGAGCACGCCTACAGTAAAGACGGCGGCCTGGCCGTGCTGTACGGTAACTTTGCGGAAAACGGCTGCATCGTGAAAACCGCGGGCGTGGACGACAGTATCCTGAAATTCACCGGTCCGGCGAAAGTATACGAAAGCCAGGATGAAGCGGTAGACGCGATTCTCGGCGGCAAAGTGGTGGAAGGCGACGTGGTTGTCATTCGCTACGAAGGGCCGAAAGGCGGTCCGGGCATGCAGGAGATGCTCTACCCAACCACCTTCCTGAAATCGATGGGCCTCGGTAAAGCCTGTGCGCTGATCACCGACGGTCGTTTCTCCGGCGGCACGTCTGGTCTCTCCATCGGCCACGTCTCCCCGGAAGCGGCAAGCGGCGGCAACATCGCGATCATCGAAGATGGAGACCTGATCGAAATCGACATTCCGAATCGCGGCATTCAGCTCAAGCTGAGCGACCAGGAGATTGCGGCCCGTCGTGAAGCGCAGGAAGCGCGCGGCGACAAAGCCTGGACGCCGAAAGATCGCCAGCGTGAAGTCTCCTTCGCCCTGCGCGCCTACGCGAGCCTTGCAACCAGTGCAGATAAAGGCGCGGTGCGCGATAAATCGAAACTTGGGGGCTAATGATGGCCGAGTCACAACCCTTATCCGCCGCCCCTGAGGGGGCGGAATACCTGAGAGCGGTGCTACGCGCGCCGGTCTATGAAGCTGTGCAGGTCACGCCCCTGCAAAAAATGGAAAAACTCTCCTCGCGCCTCGACAACGTCATTCTGGTGAAGCGTGAAGACCGCCAGCCGGTGCACAGCTTCAAGCTGCGCGGTGCTTACGCGATGATGGCCGGGCTGACGGATGAGCAGAAAGCGCGCGGCGTCATTACCGCGTCGGCGGGCAACCATGCGCAGGGCGTGGCGTTCTCGTCTGCTCGTTTGGGTCTGAAAGCGCTGATCGTGATGCCGGTTGCCACCGCGGATATCAAAGTCGACGCGGTGCGCGGTTTTGGCGGAGAAGTGCTGCTCCACGGCGCGAACTTTGACGAAGCCAAAGCCAAAGCGATCGAGCTGGCGCAGCAGCAGGGCTTCACCTGGGTGCCGCCGTTCGATCACCCGATGGTGATTGCCGGGCAGGGCACGCTGGCGCTTGAGCTGTTGCAGCAGGATGCCCATCTCGACCGCGTCTTCGTCCCGGTGGGCGGCGGCGGGCTGGCGGCAGGCGTGGCGGTGCTGATTAAACAGCTGATGCCGCAGATTAAAGTCATCGCCGTTGAGGCGGAAGACTCTGCCTGCCTGAAGGCGGCGCTGGATGCCGGTCATCCGGTAGACCTGCCGCGCGTTGGGCTGTTTGCCGAGGGCGTGGCGGTGAAGCGCATTGGCGATGAAACCTTCCGTCTGTGCCAGGAGTATCTGGACGATATCGTCACCGTCGACAGCGACGCCATCTGCGCGGCAATGAAAGATCTGTTCGAAGATGTACGTGCGGTGGCGGAGCCGTCCGGCGCGCTGGCGCTGGCGGGGATGAAAAAATACATCGCCCAGCACAACATTCGCGGCGAGCGGCTGGCGCACGTGCTCTCTGGTGCGAACGTGAACTTCCACGGCCTGCGCTACGTTTCCGAGCGCTGCGAGCTGGGCGAACAGCGTGAAGCGCTGCTGGCGGTGACGATTCCGGAAGAAAAGGGCAGCTTCCTCAAGTTCTGCCAGCTTCTGGGGGGACGTTCGGTAACGGAGTTCAACTACCGCTTTGCCGATGCGAAAGATGCCTGCATTTTTGTCGGCGTGCGTCTGAGCCGTGGCGTGGAGGAGCGTAAAGAGATCCTCAGTCTGCTGCATGAAGGCGGCTACAGCGTGGTCGATCTGTCCGACGATGAAATGGCTAAGCTGCATGTGCGTTACATGGTTGGCGGTCGTCCCTCAAAGCCGCTCCAGGAACGCCTGTTCAGCTTCGAGTTCCCGGAATCACCGGGCGCGCTGCTCAAGTTCCTGCACACGTTGGGCACGCACTGGAACATCTCTCTGTTCCACTACCGCAGCCACGGCACCGACTACGGGCGCGTGCTGGCGGCGTTCGAACTGGGCGAGCACGAGCCGGATTTCGAAACGCGCCTGAACGAGCTGGGCTATGAGTGCCACGACGAAACCCATAACCCGGCGTTCAGGTTCTTTCTGGCTGGCTAGTGGTTCGGCAATATCGTCCAGAACGCATCAATAAGCGGCTCATGCAGCCGCTTTTTTTGTGCGCACACACCTAGCTCAAATGGCGTCTTCTCGTCGCTGCGCTCCAGAATCATCACGCGGTTGCGCACCGGTTCCGGGCTGTTTTCCAGCACCACTTCCGGCAGCAATGCCACGCCGCAGCCGAGCGCCACCATCGACACCATCGCCTCATGACCGCTAACGGTGGCGTAAATCGACGGATTGCTGATTTTCTGACGGCGGAACCACAGCTCGATGCGGCGGCGCACCGGCCCCTGATCGGCCATGATAAACGGCACCGTCGACCAGTCCGGTTTTTCTACCGATACCTGATTACGCACCGGGCAGGGCAGGGCCGGGGCAATCAGCACCACCGCCAGATTCTCCAGCATCGAGAACGCCACCGCGCCCGGCAGGGTTTCGGGTTTTCCGGCGATGGCGAGATCCGCTTCGCCGGTCACCACTTTTTCCATTGCGTCGGCGGCGTCGCCGGTGGTGAGCTTAATTTCAACCGACGGATGCGCTGCGCGGAAGCGGTCGAGAATGGGGGGCAGATGGCTGTAGGCGGCGGTCACGGAGCAGAAAATATGCAGCTCACCGGAGAGTGATGGCCCCTGCTGATCAATAGAGTGCCGCAGCTGCTGGTACTGTAACAGCGTCTGCTGGGCAAAAATGCGCAACTCTTCGCCCGCTTCCGTGAGGGTAACGGTACGGTTATCGCGCACGAAAAGCGGCTGGCCGAGGTCTTCCTCAAGGCGCTGGATCTGGCGCGAAAGCGTGGACGGGCTGACGTGCATCGCCCGGGCACTGCGGCCAAAGTGACGGCTTTCCGCCAGGTGCAGGAACATTTTTAGATCGCGTAAATCCACCGATTCCACTCCCTCTTTTTACATTGCAAAAATTGCAATGTGACGTTGTGAATATATCAATTTCCGCAATAAATTTCCTGTTGTAATGTGGGTACATTCTCGCTGAAACGCGAACCGAACAATAAGACACACAACATCACGAGGTATCACCCATGGCTAACTACTTTAATACACTGAACTTGCGCCAGCAGCTGGCGCAGCTGGGCAAATGCCGCTTCATGGCGCGCGATGAATTTGCCGATGGCGCAAGCTACCTTCAGGGTAAAAAAGTGGTCATCGTCGGCTGTGGCGCCCAGGGCCTGAACCAGGGCCTGAACATGCGTGACTCCGGTCTGGATATCTCTTACGCCCTGCGTAAAGAAGCGATTGCCGAGAAGCGCGCTTCATGGCGTAAAGCGACTGAAAACGGCTTCAAAGTGGGTACCTATGAAGAGCTGATCCCGCAGGCGGACCTGGTCGTTAACCTGACGCCGGACAAGCAGCACTCTGACGTGGTGCGTTCCGTACAGCCGCTGATGAAAGACGGCGCCGCGCTGGGTTACTCCCACGGCTTCAACATCGTTGAAGTGGGCGAGCAGATCCGTAAAGACATCACCGTAGTGATGGTGGCGCCGAAGTGCCCGGGTACCGAAGTGCGTGAAGAGTACAAGCGTGGCTTCGGCGTGCCGACGCTTATCGCAGTTCACCCGGAAAACGATCCGAAAGGCGAAGGCATGGCGATTGCCAAAGCCTGGGCTGCGGCGACCGGCGGTCACCGCGCTGGCGTGCTGGAATCTTCCTTCGTTGCGGAAGTGAAATCTGACCTGATGGGCGAGCAGACCATTCTGTGCGGCATGCTGCAGGCGGGTTCTCTGCTTTGCTTCGACAAGCTGGTGGAAGAAGGTACCGACCCGGCATACGCAGAAAAACTGATTCAGTTCGGCTGGGAAACCATCACCGAAGCGCTGAAGCAGGGCGGCATTACGCTGATGATGGACCGCCTGTCCAACCCGGCAAAACTGCGTGCTTACGCGTTGTCTGAACAGCTGAAAACCATTATGGCGCCGCTGTTCCAGAAACATATGGACGACATCATCTCCGGCGAATTCTCTTCCGGCATGATGGCGGACTGGGCCAACGACGACAAGAAACTGCTGACCTGGCGTGAAGAGACCGGTAAAACCGCGTTCGAAACCGCGCCGCAGTATGAAGGTAAAATCGGCGAGCAGGAGTACTTCGATAAAGGCGTACTGATGATTGCGATGGTGAAAGCAGGCGTTGAGCTGGCGTTCGAAACCATGGTGGATTCCGGCATCATCGAAGAGTCGGCGTACTACGAATCTCTGCACGAGCTGCCGCTGATCGCGAACACCATCGCCCGTAAGCGTCTGTACGAAATGAACGTGGTTATCTCTGATACCGCAGAATACGGTAACTATCTGTTCTCTTACGCCTGCGTACCGCTGCTGAAAGAGTTCATGACCACCCTGCAGACGGGCGATCTGGGCAAAGCGATTGCGGAAGGTGCGGTAGACAACGCGCAACTGCGCGACGTAAACGAAGCGATTCGCAGCCACCAGATCGAGAAAGTGGGCCACAAACTGCGCGGCTACATGACTGATATGAAACGTATTGCTGTAGCAGGTTAACAACCTTGTCGGGTAGCGCTTCGCTTACCCGACCTACAAAAACGTAAGATGTAGGCCGGGTAAGGCGCAGCCGCCACCCGGCTTTTTTATTTGCGATACAGCACTTTAATAATGTGATAACCGAACTGAGTATGCAGCGGACCGGTTGGCTCCAGCACCGGGCAGGAGAAGACCACTTTATCGAACGCCGGAACCATTTGACCCTGACGGAATTCGCCTAAATCGCCGCCACGCTTGCCTGACGGGCAAATAGAGTGCTTCTTCGCCAGCTTGCCGAAGTCGGCGCCGTTTTTGATCTGCTCCAGAAGATCCAGAGCCAGTTTCTCTTCTTTAACAAGAATATGCAGTGCTGCTGCTGTTTTTGCCATGATCGTGCCTTGAGTGGTATGGATTAGGCTCGCTATACTACCACGCTGTTATTCTCCCCTCCTGACTTTCATTGAGCGATCATTTATGCGTTTAAATCCCGGACAACAACAAGCCGTCGAATTTGTAACCGGACCGTGTCTGGTGCTGGCGGGTGCAGGATCCGGTAAAACGCGCGTCATCACCAATAAGATTGCGCACCTGATCCGCGGCTGCGGCTATCAGGCCCGCCACATTGCGGCGGTTACCTTTACCAACAAAGCGGCGCGCGAGATGAAAGAGCGTGTTGGCCAGACGCTGGGGCGCAAAGAGGCGCGCGGGCTGATGATCTCTACCTTCCACACGCTGGGGCTGGATATCATTAAACGTGAATACGCCGCGCTGGGGATGAAATCCAACTTTTCGCTGTTCGATGACACCGACCAGGTGGCGTTGCTCAAAGAGCTCACCGAGGGGCTGATCGAGGATGATAAGGTGCTGTTGCAGCAGCTGATCTCAACGATCTCGAACTGGAAAAACGATCTGATGACCCCGGCTCAGGCTGCGGCGATCGCCAAAGGCGAACGGGATCGGATCTTTGCCCACTGCTATGGTCTGTACGACGCGCACATGAAAGCGTGCAACGTGCTGGACTTCGACGATCTGATCCTCCTACCGACGCTGCTTTTACAGCGAAATGAAGAGGTGCGCGAGCGCTGGCAGAATAAAATCCGCTACCTGCTGGTGGATGAATATCAGGACACCAACACCAGCCAGTACGAGCTGGTGAAGCTGCTGGTAGGGCAGCGCGCGCGCTTCACCGTGGTTGGCGATGATGACCAGTCAATTTATTCCTGGCGCGGCGCACGCCCGCAAAACCTGGTGCTTCTGAGCAAAGATTTCCCCGCGCTGCAGGTGATTAAGCTGGAGCAGAACTACCGTTCCTCCGGGCGCATCCTGAAGGCGGCAAACATCCTGATTGCCAATAACCCGCACGTTTTTGAAAAGCGTCTCTTCTCCGAACTTGGCTACGGTACGGAGCTGAAGGTGCTCAGCGCCAATAATGAAGAGCATGAGGCGGAGCGCGTGACGGGCGAACTGATCGCCCACCACTTCGTCAATAAAACCGAATACAAGGATTACGCGATCCTCTATCGCGGCAATCACCAGTCGCGCGTCTTTGAAAAGATGCTGATGCAGAACCGCATTCCGTACAAAATTTCCGGCGGCACTTCGTTCTTCTCGCGGCCAGAAATTAAAGATCTGCTGGCCTATCTGCGCGTGCTTACGAACCCGGATGACGACAGCGCGTTTCTGCGCATCGTGAATACACCAAAGCGCGAGATTGGTCCGGCGACGCTGCAAAAGCTGGGCGAATGGGCGATGACCCGCAATAAGAGCCTGTTTACCGCCAGCTTTGATATGGGGCTGAGCCAGACGCTGACGGGGCGCGGGTATGATAATTTAACCCGCTTTACTCACTGGCTGGGTGAAGTGCAGCGCCTGGCTGAGCGCGAACCCGTGGCGGCGGTACGCGATCTGATCCACGGCATTGACTACGAATCCTGGCTGTACGAAACCTCTGCCAGCCCGAAAGCGGCAGAAATGCGTATGAAAAACGTTAACCAGCTTTTTAGCTGGATGACCGAAATGCTGGAAGGCTCTGAGATAGATGAGCCGATGACGTTAACGCAGGTGGTCACCCGCTTTACCCTGCGCGACATGATGGAGCGCGGCGAGAGCGAAGAAGAGGCCGACCAGGTTCAGCTGATGACGCTGCATGCGTCAAAAGGGCTGGAGTTCCCGTATGTGTATCTGGTCGGTATGGAAGAAGGTTTATTGCCGCACCAGAGCAGCATTGATGAAGATAATGTCGACGAGGAGCGCCGTCTGGCCTACGTGGGGATCACCCGCGCGCAAAAGGAGCTGACGTTCACGCTCTGTAAAGAGCGCCGTCAGTACGGTGAACTCGTGCGCCCGGAACCCAGCCGTTTCCTGCTGGAACTGCCGCAGGACGATCTGATCTGGGAACAGGAGCGCAAAGTGATTACCGCGGAAGAGCGGATGCACAAAGGGCAGGCTAACGTGGCGAACATTCGCGCCATGCTGGCAAAAGCCAAAGAGAAGGGATAATGATGAGTAGGCCGGGTAAGGCGAAGCCGCCACCCAGCAGTGTTCAGCGTATTACTTCACCTCAAGCACCCAGTGCACATAGCTCTGCCACTGGCACTCCTGCTCGATCATCTCTGCCCCAAGCGGGTGATTCTCAATCCAGTTTTCCGGCAGCGTCAGCGTCAGCTTCTCATCATCGGCTAGCAGATTAATGGCGGGTAACAAATCATCGCGGCGGCGGCTGGCAAACAGAATTGCCAGACGCAGCAGGCGACACAGATGCTCGGCCACGCGCGGCGGTACGGCATTTTGCTGATGCAAAGAGGAGAGATCGACGGCGTTGGTCTGGTTCAGCAGCAGCGTTGCCAGCAGCTTTTTCTGTGCGGGCGTGTAGCCCGGCAAATCCAGGTTGCGCACCAGATACGCTGCGTGAGCAGGTGCCTGCTTAAAATCTATGCTGAGCCCCACCTCGTGCAGCGCACAGGCGCTCAGCAATAAATCGCGGCTCAGATGATCAAGATCCCAGGCGTTAGCGACCTGGTCGGCAAAGCGTGATGCCAGCTGTGATACGCGGCCAGCCTGATCGATATCAACCAGAAAACGACGCTGGACGTTGCGCAGCGTACGGTTGCGGATGTCCTGATCCACCGACAGATGCAGCATGCCGTAGACCAGACCTTCGCGCAGCGCGCCGCCGGCCAGGGTCATACACTGGATATTCAGTTCGGTGAATATGGCGATCAGAATGGCCAGCCCGCTTGGGAAAACCAGGGCACGTTCCAGCGTCAGGCCTTCAATTTCCAGCTCTTCCAGACGTCCGCATTGAATGGCACGCTGTTTAAGCTGCTGAAGTTTGGCAAGCGTGATCCGCTCGTCCATGCCCTGCGCCATCATGATTTCCTGCAGGGCCTGCACGGTACCCGAAGCCCCGACGCAGACTTTCCAGCCGTGATAGCGCAGTTCGTCCATTACCGGGCGTAGCACTGCGCGCGCGGCGTTTTCCGCCTCGTCGAAGTTCTCTTTACCCAGATTTCGGTCAGTAAAGTAACGTTCAAGCCAGGTTACGCAGCCCATCGACAGGCTGAACAGCGACGTCGCCTGCGCGCCGGTGCCGGTTACCAGTTCGGTACTGGCACCGCCGATATCCACCACCAGACGGCGATCGTCACCCCCGGTGGTGTGGGCAACGCCCTGGTAGATCAGGCGTGCTTCTTCTTCACCGCTGATAACCTGAACCGGACACCCCAGAATTTCCTGCGCTTTGGCAATAAAATCTACGGCGTTAACCGCCAGTCTGAGCGTCGCTGTGGCGACAACGGTGATTTGAGCATGCGGGATATCCTGCAGACGCTCAGCAAAGAGCCGCAGGCACTGCCAGCCACGTTCCATGGCTTCAGGTGAGAGGTAATTATCACTGCTCAGGCCCGCCGCGAGGCGGACCTTGCGCTTAATGCGCGTCAGCGTTTGTATGCTTCCCGCCACCTCACGCACAACCAGCATATGAAAACTATTCGAACCGAGATCAATTGCCGCATAGAGCGAGGTGGAGCTGAGCATAATGTATTAACCTGAACGACGACGATTACGCGGTGCGCCGCCTGAACGACGCGGACCATTGCCGGAGCGCGGGCGGGAAAGACGCTTAGGCGGCGGCAGTTCGCTTAACAGCGCTTCCGGATTGTATTTACTCTGCGGAATAGAGTGACCGATGTAGGTCTCAATGGCTGGAAGATTCAGCGCATACTCTTCACACGCAAGGCTAATCGAGTGACCGCTTGCGCCCGCACGACCGGTACGACCAATACGGTGTACGTAGTCTTCGCAGTCGTCTGGCAGATCGTAGTTAAAGACGTGCGTCACGGCCGGAATGTGTAAACCACGTGCCGCCACATCGGTTGCGACCAGAATATCAAGATCGCCACGGGTGAACTCGTCGAGGATACGAAGGCGTTTTTTCTGCGCCACGTCGCCGGTCAACAGGCCAACACGGTGACCGTCGGCAGCCAGATGGCCCCAGATGTCTTCACAGCGGTGTTTAGTGTTCGCGAAGATAATGGCGCGATCGGGCCACTCTTCTTCGATCAACGTTTGCAGCAGACGCATTTTCTCTTCATTGGAAGGATAGAAGAGCTCTTCTTTAATGCGGTGGCCCGTTTTCTGCTCCGGCTCCACTTCCACATACTCGGCGTTGTTCATCTGCTCGAACGCCAGCTCGCGTACGCGATAAGAAAGGGTGGCAGAGAACAGCATGTTCAGGCGCTGATTTGCCGGCGGCATGCGGCGGAACAGCCAGCGGATATCTTTAATGAAGCCCAGATCGTACATGCGGTCAGCTTCATCAAGCACCACAACCTGGATGGCGCCGAGGTTGATATGGTTCTGTTTGGCGTAGTCGATAAGACGGCCGGTGGTCCCAATCAGGATATCCACGCCGCTTTCCAGCACTTTCAGCTGCTTATCGTAGCCGTCGCCGCCATAGGCCAGGCCAAGCTTCAGGCCAGTAGCCTGTGCCAGGGGTTCAGCGTCTGCATGGATCTGTACCGCCAGTTCTCGCGTCGGGGCCATAATTAGCGCGCGCGGCTGGTTAACTTTGCGGTCTGCAATCGCTGGGTGAGAAAGTAAATAATGGAACGTTGACGTTAAAAACGCCATCGTTTTGCCGGTACCGGTTTGCGCCTGCCCTGCAACATCGCGACCGGCCAGCGTCAGCGGCAGGGCGAGAGCCTGAATGGGCGTGCAGTTATGAAACCCTTTTGTTTCAAGGGCTTCGATCACTTTTGGGTGCAGGGCGAAGTCGGAAAACTTCTGTTCTGTTAAATGTGTTTTGCTCATAGTGTGGTAGAATATCAGCTTACTATTGCTTTACGAAAGCGTATCCGGTGAAATAAAGTCAACCTTTAGTTGGTTAATGCGACATCAACACGTCGTTGGTGGAGACAAAACCAACGTACCAGGCTTATTCCTGTGGAGTTATATATGAGCGATAAAATTATTCACCTGACTGACGACAGTTTTGACACGGACGTACTTAAGGCTGACGGGCTGATCCTCGTCGATTTCTGGGCTGAATGGTGTGGTCCTTGCAAAATGATCGCCCCGATTCTGGATGAGATCGCTGACGAATATCAGGGCAAACTGACGGTTGCCAAGCTGAACATCGACCAGAACCCGGGCACCGCACCGAAATACGGTATCCGTGGCATCCCGACCCTTCTGCTGTTCAAAAACGGCGAAGTGGCGGCGACCAAAGTGGGCGCGCTGTCCAAAGGTCAGCTGAAAGAGTTCCTGGACGCTAACCTGGCGTAAGGTTTCTCCGCTGTGCGTCCAGAGCCCCCGGCTAAATGATGTGGAACTCTGGACGCCCGGCTGAAGTCGTGCTAAGTTAGCTATGACTTCGTTTTAAACATATCTATTGTTTGAATCTTGTTTTACCCGATACTTCCCTTTGTTGACATGAACAATGCGTGAAGTGGCTAAATTCCGGGCTTGTCACTCAATCCGTCTTGTCGTTTCAGTTCTGCGTTCTTTCCCTGTGACCAGACAGCGAACAGACATGAGGTGATGGCCGCTAAACAGGCATGGATGACCCTGCCATACCATTCACAACATTAAGTTCGAGAATCACTCCGAGTTTAAGAACCCACACCATTATGAATCTTACCGAATTAAAGAATACGCCGGTTTCTGAGCTGATCACTCTCGGCGAAAATATGGGACTGGAAAACCAGGCTCGTATGCGCAAGCAGGACATCATTTTCGCCATCCTGAAGCAGCACGCTAAGAGTGGCGAAGATATCTTTGGCGACGGTGTGCTGGAGATATTGCAAGACGGATTTGGTTTCCTCCGCTCTGCAGACAGCTCCTACCTCGCCGGCCCTGACGACATCTACGTATCCCCCAGCCAAATCCGCCGTTTCAACCTCCGCACTGGTGACACCATTTCAGGTAAGATTCGTCCTCCTAAAGAGGGTGAACGCTACTTTGCGCTGTTGAAAGTCAATGAAGTTAACTTCGATAAACCAGAAAACTCGCGTAACAAGATCCTCTTTGAGAACTTAACGCCTCTGCACGCGAACTCTCGCCTGCGCATGGAACGTGGTAACGGTTCTACCGAAGACTTAACCGCGCGCGTCCTGGATCTGGCATCGCCAATCGGTCGCGGCCAGCGTGGTCTGATTGTGGCCCCGCCAAAAGCGGGTAAAACCATGCTGCTGCAGAACATCGCGCAGAGCATTGCCTACAACCACCCAGACTGCGTGCTGATGGTGCTGCTGATTGACGAACGTCCGGAAGAAGTGACCGAGATGCAGCGTCTGGTTAAAGGTGAAGTGGTTGCTTCTACCTTCGACGAGCCAGCATCTCGCCACGTTCAGGTTGCGGAAATGGTTATCGAGAAGGCGAAACGCCTGGTTGAGCACAAGAAAGACGTGATCATCCTGCTTGACTCCATCACCCGTCTGGCGCGTGCCTACAACACCGTGGTGCCAGCTTCCGGTAAAGTGTTGACCGGTGGTGTGGACGCTAACGCCCTGCACCGTCCAAAACGCTTCTTCGGTGCGGCACGTAACGTGGAAGAGGGCGGCAGCCTGACCATCATCGCAACGGCGCTGATCGATACCGGCTCCAAAATGGACGAGGTTATCTACGAAGAGTTTAAAGGTACAGGTAACATGGAACTGCACCTCTCTCGTAAGATCGCTGAAAAACGTGTCTTCCCGGCTATCGACTACAACCGTTCCGGTACCCGTAAAGAAGAGCTGCTCACCACCCAGGAAGAGCTGCAGAAAATGTGGATCCTGCGCAAAATCATCCATCCAATGGGTGAAATTGACGCGATGGAGTTCCTCATTAACAAACTGGCGATGACCAAAACCAACGACGATTTCTTCGACATGATGAAGCGCTCGTAACGTAAATAAAGCCAGCGAACGCCACGTTTTTACGTGGCGTTTTTCTTTTGTGGACTATACGCTAGTATCGCCTACTCCCAATTTTGACCGGTCAGTGCGACAATAAGACCGTTTGTACAGTCAAAGTAATAATTGTTTGAAAAATATACAAAGGGAGTTGTAGGAAGCCATCTTTATTACTTCTGAGGTAATGGCTTCATGGTTATACTTCCGGGACTAACATTTGTTGAGAGCAATCCATTGTGAATCTATTCACCGCCGTTACTGAACTGATCAGCATTTTTTTATTCACAACCTGTTTTTTGTTCATCGCGCGCAAGGTGGCAAAAAGAATAGGGTTAGTGGATAAACCCAATTTTCGTAAACGCCATCAGGGGCTTATTCCTTTAGTTGGCGGGATTTCTGTATATGCAGGGATTTGTTTCACGTTTGGTATTGCTGATTATTATATTCCGCACGCCGCCCTCTACATTGCCTGTGCCGGCGTCCTGGTATTAATCGGGGCCCTGGATGACCGCTTCGATATCGCGGTAAAGATACGTGCCACCGTTCAGGCGGCCATTGGTGTGATTATGATGGTAGTCGGCGGGCTGTATCTGAGAAGCCTTGGCTATGTGTTTGGCCCCTGGGAATTAGTTCTGGGTCCCTTTGGCTTCTTCCTGACGCTTTTTGCCGTCTGGGCGGCGATTAATGCTTTCAATATGGTTGATGGTATCGACGGTCTGCTCGGTGGCTTGTCATCCGTATCGTTCGCCGCCATCGGCATTATTTTGTGGTTTGATGGTCAGTACAGCCTGGCAATGTGGTGTTTTGCCATGATTGCCGCCATCTTGCCTTATATCCTCTTAAACCTTGGCGCGCTGGGTCGTCGCTATAAAGTGTTTATGGGGGATGCGGGCAGTACGCTAATCGGTTTTACCGTTATCTGGATTTTGCTGGAAACCACACAAGGTCAAACTCACCCAATCAGCCCGGTAACCGCCCTGTGGATTATCGCCATTCCGTTAATGGATATGGTGGCGATTATGTACCGCCGTCTGCGTAAAGGGATGAGTCCTTTCTCTCCCGATCGTCAGCATATTCATCACCTCATCATGCGTGCCGGTTTTACTTCACGTCAGGCGTTTGTCCTGATTACTCTGGCCGCCGCGATTTTGGCCGCAATTGGTGTAGCTGCAGAATATTCTCATGTTATTCCTGAATGGGTAATGTTGGTATTATTCTTGCTAGCATTTTTCCTGTACGGCTACTGCATTAAGCGCGCATGGAAGGTGGCACGGTTCATTAAACGTCTTAAGCGCAGGATGCGTCGTAACAGTGCCAAAAACACAACATTAACTAAGTAAAACCGGGACTATGATGACTCAACCGTTGGCGGGAGCGAAATCAGTGGTAACAGAGAATGAACTGGACATTCGGGGTTTGTTTCGCGTGTTATGGGCAGGCAAACTTTGGATTGTGGGGATCGCGCTGGGGTTTGCACTGTTAGCGCTAGCCTACACGTTCTTTGCAAAACAGGAGTGGAGCGCCACGGCAATCACGGACAGACCCACGGTTAACATGCTCGGCGGGTACTACTCCCAGCAGCAGTTCCTGCGAAACCTGGATATTAAAGCCAGCCTTGCAACCCCGGACCAGGCTTCCGTAATGGATGAGGCCTACAAAGAGTTTGTAATGCAGCTGGCCTCGTGGGATACGCGCCGCGATTTCTGGTCCCAGACGGATTACTACAAGCAGCGTCGGGTTGATAACACCAAAGCCGATGCCGCGCTGCTGGACGATCTGATTAACAATATTCAGTTCATGCCGGGCGACGTGCTGCGTAACGTCAACGACAGCGTCAAGCTGATTGCCGAAACCGCGCCGGATGCAAACAACCTGTTGCGCCAGTACGTCGCGTTTGCCAGCCAGCGTGCCGCAAGCCATTTGAATGAAGAGCTTAAAGGCGCCTGGGCAGCCCGCACTATCCAGATGAAGGCGCAGGTCAAACGTCAGGAAGAGGTGGCAAACGCCATTTTTGCGCGCCGCGTGCATAATATTCAGCAGGCGCTGAAAATTGCGGAGCAGCACAACATTTCCCGCACTGAGACGGATGTTCCGGCTGATGAATTGCCTGATTCTGAAATGTTCCTTCTTGGTCGCCCAATGCTGCAGGCGCGTCTGGAAAACCTGCAGGCCGTTGGGCCTGATTTTGATCTCGACTACGATCAAAACCGCGCGATGCTTAACACGCTTAATGTCGGTCCCTCCCTGGACCCGCGTTTTCAGACCTATCGTTATTTGAGAACGCCTGAAGAACCTGTAAAACGCGATAGTCCGCGTCGTGCATTCCTGATGATCATGTGGGGGATTGTGGGCGCACTGACGGGCGCTGGCGTGGCGTTAACGCGTCGTCGCACAAACTAAGATCGCCGTCTACGATGAAGGCTGCGGCCTTCATCGCCTAATCGAAGAGAATCGATGTGAAAGTACTTACCGTATTTGGCACCAGGCCGGAGGCCATTAAGATGGCGCCTCTGGTTCATGCGCTGGCCAGCGATCCTGATATTGAAGCGAAGGTTTGCGTCACGGCTCAGCACCGTGAGATGCTCGATCAGGTCCTAACCCTCTTTTCCATCGTCCCGGATTACGACCTCAATATTATGAAGCCAGGACAAGGGTTGACGGAAATAACCTGCCGCATTCTGCAAGAGCTCAAACCGATCCTAGAGTCATTCAAGCCCGACGTCGTGCTGGTGCACGGGGATACCACGACGACGATGGCAACAAGCCTGGCCGCGTTTTACCAGCGTATTCCCGTCGGCCATGTTGAAGCGGGTCTGCGCACCGGCAATCTTTATTCTCCGTGGCCGGAAGAGGCCAACCGTACGCTTACCGGGCATCTGGCGATGTACCATTTTGCGCCAACCGAGAACTCTCGCCAGAACCTGCTGCGTGAAAATGTCGCCGATAACAACATCTTTGTTACCGGCAATACGGTCATTGACGCGTTGATTTGGGTACGCGATCGCGTGCTGGCAAACAGCGATCTGCAGAAAGAACTCGCTGCCCGCTATCCTTTCCTGAATAACGGCAAAAAAACCATTCTGGTCACTGGCCACCGTCGCGAAAGCTTTGGTCGGGGCTTTGAGCAAATCTGTCACGCGCTGGCTGAAATCGCCGCGCAGAACGACGATGTGCAAATTGTCTATCCGGTACACCTTAACCCTAACGTCAGCGAGCCGGTCAACCGCATCCTGGGCCACGTCGAAAACGTCCTGCTGATTGAACCGCAGGACTACATGCCATTTGTCTGGCTGATGAACCACGCCTGGCTGATCCTCACCGATTCCGGTGGGATTCAGGAAGAAGCGCCCTCTCTTGGCAAGCCGGTGCTGGTGATGCGTGAAACCACTGAACGTCCGGAAGCGGTTAAAGCCGGGACAGTGCGTCTTGTCGGCACCAACGCACAGCTCATCGTCGAAGAGGTCACGCGCCTTCTGCACGATGATGAAGCGTATCAGGCGATGAGCCGGGCCCACAATCCCTACGGAGACGGGCAGGCTTGTGGCCGTATTTTGCAAGCACTTAAACACAATCGGGTATCTCTATGAGTTTTACTACCATCTCTGTCATTGGTCTTGGCTACATTGGCCTGCCTACTGCGGCGGCATTCGCCTCCCGTCAAAAGCAGGTTGTTGGTGTGGATATCAACGCACGTGCGGTAGAAACCATTAATCGTGGCGAAATTCATATTGTGGAGCCCGATCTTGACCGCGTGGTGAAAGAGGCGGTTGATGGCGGCTTCCTGCGCGCCAGCACGACGCCAGTGGAAGCGGATGCCTACCTGATAGCCGTTCCAACGCCCTTTAAAGGCGACCACGAGCCCGATATGGTCTACGTCGAGGCGGCGGCAAAATCTATTGCCCCCGTGCTGAAGAAAGGGGCGCTGGTAATTCTGGAGTCGACTTCTCCCGTCGGCGCTACCGAGCAGATGGCGCAGTGGCTGGCCGATGCGCGTCCTGATTTACGCTTCCCACAGCAGGCCGGTGAGCAGGCGGATATCAACATCGCCTACTGCCCGGAGCGCGTGCTGCCGGGGCAGGTAATGGTCGAACTGATTAAAAACGACCGGGTGATAGGCGGCATGACGCCGGTCTGTTCTGAACGTGCCAGCGCGCTGTACAAGATTTTCCTGGAAGGCGAATGCGTGGTAACCAACTCCCGCACCGCCGAGATGTGCAAGCTGACGGAAAACAGCTTCCGTGACGTTAACATCGCCTTCGCAAACGAACTGTCGCTGATCTGTGCCGATCAGGGGATTAACGTCTGGGAGTTAATCCGCCTGGCGAATCGCCATCCGCGCGTCAACATTCTCCAGCCTGGCCCAGGGGTAGGCGGTCACTGTATCGCCGTCGATCCGTGGTTTATTGTGGCGCAGAACCCGGCGCAGGCGCGTCTGATTCGCACCGCGCGTGAAGTGAACGATAGCAAACCTCACTGGGTGCTCAACCAGGTTAAAGCGACGGTAGCGGATTGTCTGGCAGAGAGCGGCAAGCGCGCCAGCGAGCTGAAAATTGCCTGCTTTGGTCTGGCATTTAAACCCAATATTGACGATCTGCGCGAAAGCCCGGCGATGGAAATTGCTGAGATGATTGCCGAATGGCATAAGGGCGAAACGCTGGTGGTCGAGCCAAATATTCATGAACTGCCGGCAAAACTGGCGGGGCACTGCACGCTGACGGCGCTGGATGACGCGCTGGCGACAGCGGATGTGCTGGTGCTGCTGGTGGACCATAAAGAGTTTAAAGCGACGTCCGGTGACGCGGTGCGTCAGCAGTATGTGGTTGATACCAAAGGCGTCTGGCGTTGAGTGCACTCCACGGCGTGCTGGAATCCCTTGAGTGGGAAAGCGCATTTTTTGCCCGTCCCTCGGCGATAGTCCGCTGGCGCGAGAATGCGCCCGCCCTGCAGGAAGTGGACTTCAGCGCCTGGCAGCGCGTGCAGGCTAAGATCCCGGCGGACCGTGCCGACCTGCTTGACGCGCTCCAGCAACACGGTTTTCAGCTGGTTGAAGGCGAGGTAGACCTTTCCATCACCCTCACCCGGCACGATGCGTCCGGCGCGGAAATTGCAACGGAACAGGACATTCCTGTGCTGCGCCAGATGGCGGCCCGGGCGTTTGCGCAAAGCCGCTTTCGCACGCCCTGGTATGCGCCTGACGATAGCGGACGTTTCTATGCCCAGTGGGTAGAGAATGCGGTCAAAGGTACCTTTGACCACGTCTGCCTGATTTTCCGTGCAGCGAACGGTCAGATTCAGGGATTTGTCTCGCTGCGCAAGCTTAACAAGCGCGAGGCGCGTATTGGCTTATTAGCCGGGCGCGGCATGGGGGAGAAACTCATGCAGGCGGCGCTGCACTGGGCGCAGCTGCAACAGGTTGAGACGCTGCGGGTGGCGACCCAGGTGGGCAACACCGCCGCGCTTAAACGTTATATTGCGAGTGGTGCCAACATCGACGCCACCGCCTACTGGTTATACAGGTGACAAGATGATTCCATTTAACGCACCACCCGTCGTGGGAACCGAGCTCGACTATATGCAGTCTGCCATGGGCAGCGGCAAACTCTGCGGTGACGGCGGTTTTACCCGTCGCTGTCAGCAGTGGATGGAACAGCGTTTTCGCAGTGCTAAAGTGCTGCTGACCCCGTCCTGCACGGCATCGCTGGAAATGGCGGCCCTGCTGCTGGATATCCAGCCCGGCGATGAAGTGATCATGCCGAGCTATACCTTCGTTTCCACGGCGAACGCGTTTGTCCTGCGCGGAGCGAAAATCGTCTTTGTGGATATCCGCCCGGACACCATGAACATTGATGAGACGCTGATTGAAGCGGCGATCACCGACAAAACACGTGCGATTGTGCCGGTTCACTACGCGGGCGTGGCCTGTGAAATGGACACCATCATGGCAATCGCCAAAAAGCACAACCTGTTTGTGGTAGAAGATGCCGCGCAGGGCGTGATGTCCACCTACAAGGGGCGCGCGCTGGGCACTATCGGCCACATCGGCTGCTTTAGCTTCCACGAAACGAAAAACTACACGGCGGGTGGCGAAGGCGGTGCGACGTTGATTAACGATCGTGCCTTGGTTGAGCGTGCGGAAGTGATCCGTGAAAAAGGCACCAACCGCAGCCAGTTCTTCCGCGGCCAGGTCGACAAATACACCTGGCGCGATATTGGCTCCAGCTATCTGATGGCGGATCTGCAGGCGGCTTACCTGTGGGCGCAGCTGGAAGCAGCAGAGCGAATTAATCTCCAGCGCCTGTCCCTGTGGCAAACCTATTACGATGCGCTTGAGCCGCTTGCAAAAGCCGGACGCATTGAGCTGCCAACGATTCCGGCCGATTGCGTCCACAACGCCCACATGTTTTACATCAAGCTGCGCGATAACGACGATCGCAGCCAGCTCATCGCCTGGCTGAAAGAGGCCGAAATTATGGCGGTCTTCCACTATATTCCGCTGCACTCCAGCCCGGCGGGCGAAGCGTTTGGGATGTTCGCAGGGGAAGACCGTTACACCACGAAAGAAAGTGAGCGCTTGCTTCGCCTGCCACTGTTCTTCAACCTCGCGCCAGTTAACCAGCGTACGGTGATCAATACCCTTCTGAGCTATTTCGGCTGATATGTCTCTGGCAAAAGCATCGGTGTGGACCGCCGCGTCCACGCTTGTAAAAATTGGTGCCGGACTGCTGGTCGTCAAGCTGCTGGCCGTCTCATTCGGCCCCTCAGGCGTCGGGCTGGCGGGCAACTTCCGCCAGCTTGTTACCGTCCTTGGGGTGCTGGCCGGTGCCGGGATCTTCAACGGCGTGACCAAATACGTTGCTCAGTATCATGATGATGCGGCCCAGCTTCGCAGGGTAGTGGGCACCGCGTCGGCAATGGTCACGGGCTTTTCGACCCTGCTGGCGATTGTGTTTCTGCTAGCCGCAGCGCCCATTAGCCAGGGATTGTTCGGGCACACCCATTATCAGGGACTGGTGCGTCTGGTCGCGCTGGTCCAGATGGGCATTGCCTGGGCTAACCTGCTGCTGGCGCTGATGAAAGGTTTTCGCGATGCAGCCGGGAACGCGCTTGCGCTCATCCTGGGTAGCGTCATCGGCGTGATTGCCTATTATTTCTGCTACCGCCTGGGGGGCTATGAAGGCGCACTGCTTGGGCTGGCGCTGGTTCCGGCACTGGTTGTTGTGCCTGCGGCGTTCATGCTGATGCGCCAGGGCGTTATCCCTCTGAGCTACCTGAAACCGCAATGGGACAAGGTGCTTGCCAGCCAGCTGGGTAAGTTTACCCTGATGGCGCTCATTACTTCCGTCACGCTGCCGGTGGCTTACGTGATGATGCGAAACCTGCTGGCGGCGCATTACAGCTGGGATGAGGTAGGGATCTGGCAGGGCGTAAGCAGTATTTCCGATGCTTACCTCCAGTTTATAACGGCTTCCTTTAGCGTTTATTTGCTGCCAACCTTATCGCGTCTGACGTCCAGGCAGGATATTACCCGCGAAATTTTCCGCTCCCTGCGTTTTGTATTACCCGCAGTGGCGGCGGCCAGTTTGACCGTCTGGTTATTGCGTGATGTCGCCATCTGGCTGCTGTTCTCGGCGAAGTTTACCGCCATGCGCGATCTTTTTGCCTGGCAACTGGTGGGTGATGTGCTGAAAGTGGGGGCTTACGTTTTCGGCTATCTGGTGATTGCGAAAGCCTCGCTGCGGCTGTATATCCTCGCGGAGGTTAGCCAGTTTGCATTGCTGACAGCATTTTCGCACTGGCTGATACCCGCGCACGGTGCGCTGGGGGCGGCTCAGGCCTACATGGCAACCTATATCGTTTATTTCGCTGCCTGCTGCGGCGTATTTTTATTGTGGCGTAAACGCGCATGACTGCACTGATTCACATCCTGGGATCGGATATCCCACACCATAACCAGACCGTTTTGCGGTTCTTCAACGACGAGCTGGCATCGGGCAATCCTGATGCGCGCGAGTTTATGGTTGCAGGTCAGGATAATGGCCTGAGCGCGGCGTTTCCGGCGCTGACAATCACCTTCTGGCCGGATAAAGCTAGCCTGGCGAAGGCGGTTATTGCCAAAGCCAAAGCGGATCGTGAGCAACGTTTCTTTTTCCACGGGCAGTTCAATACCGGCCTGTGGCTGGCTCTGCTCAGCGGGGGAATTAAACCCTCCCAGTGCAGCTGGCATATCTGGGGAGCCGATCTCTACGAAGTCTCGCGCGGCTGGAAATTCCGTCTTTTCTATCCGCTGCGTCGCATGGCGCAGGGAAGGGTGGGCCGCGTTTTTGCCACCCGTGGCGATCTGAATTATTTTGCGAAGCAGCACCCTAACGTGCGCGGTGAGCTACTCTATTTCCCAACCCGTATGGATCCGGCGCTGAACACCATGGCGAATGACGCGGTTCGCGAAGGCAAGCTGACGGTGCTGGTGGGGAATTCCGGCGACCGCAGTAACGAACATGTCGCCGCGCTCCGGGCGGTACACCAGCAGTTTGGCGACACGGTGAACGTGGTGGTGCCGATGGGTTATCCGGCCAACAACGACGCCTACATTGATGAGGTTCGCCAGCAGGGGCTTGCGTTATTCAGCGAAGAAAATCTGCACATTCTCAGCGAAAAGCTGGAGTTTGATGACTATCTTGCGCTACTGCGAAAATGCGATCTGGGCTATTTCATCTTTGCTCGCCAGCAGGGGATTGGTACGCTGTGCCTGCTGATTCAGGCGGGTGTACCGTGCGTGCTTAATCGTGAAAACCCGTTCTGGCAGGACATGGCCGTGCAGCATATTCCGGTGTTGTTCACCTCAGACGCGCTGAATGTCGAAGTGGTACGTGAAGCACAACGCCAGCTCACGCTGGTGGATAAAAATAGCATCGACTTTTTCAGCCCGAATTACCTCACGCCGTGGCACCGCGCGCTGCGTATCGCTTCAGGAGACAACGC
Organism: Enterobacter cloacae complex sp. P13B; assembly: GCF_014895915.1. NCBI lineage: Bacteria > Pseudomonadati > Pseudomonadota > Gammaproteobacteria > Enterobacterales > Enterobacteriaceae > Enterobacter > Enterobacter cloacae complex sp. P13B. The sequence continues at coordinate 52,251 of NZ_JADBQN010000049.1, read as the reverse complement.
ATGAGTCAGTTGCAGTTTAGCGGCTTACTGGTTGTCTGGCTTCTGAGCACGCTATTTATCGCCACGCTCACCTGGTTTGAGTTCCGCCGGGTGCGCTTCAACTTTAACGTGTTCTTCTCGTTGCTGTTTCTGCTGACCTTCTTTTTCGGCTTCCCGCTGACCAGCATTCTGGTCTTCCGTTTTGACGTGAGCGTCGCGCCGCCGGAAATTCTTCTCCAGGCCCTGCTGGCGGCGACCTGCTTCTATGGTGTTTACTACGTCACCTATAAAACGCGTCTGCGACCAGCGCAGGCCGCTGCCCCGCGTCGGGCGCTCTTTACCATGAACCGGGTGGAGACCCATCTGACGTGGGTGATGCTCATGACGATCGCCCTGGTCAGTGTCGGCATCTTCTTCATGCATAACGGCTTCCTGCTGTTTAAGCTCCACTCCTACAGCCAGATTTTTTCGGCTGAAGTCTCAGGCGTGGCGCTTAAGCGATTCTTCTATTTCTTCATCCCGGCGATGCTGGTGATCTTCTTCCTTCGCCAGGACAGCAAGGCATGGCTGTTCTTCCTGGTCAGTACGGTTGCGTTCGGTATCCTGACCTACATGATCGTGGGCGGTACGCGTGCCAACATTATCATCGCTTTCGCTATCTTCCTGTTCATCGGCATCATCCGCGGCTGGATCTCGCTGTGGATGCTGGTTGCGGCAGGGGTATTTGGCATTGTGGGGATGTTCTGGCTGGCGCTGAAGCGCTACGGGATGAACGTGGCGGGCGACGAGGCGTTTTACACGTTCCTCTACCTGACGCGCGACACCTTCTCGCCGTGGGAAAACCTGGCATTGTTGCTGCAAAACTACGACAAGATTGATTTCCAGGGGCTGGCGCCGATTGTGCGCGATTTCTACGTCTTTATCCCGAGCTGGCTCTGGCCGGACCGCCCTGGCGTAGTACTCAATACCGCGAACTATTTTACCTGGGAAGTGCTGAACAACCATTCGGGCCTGGCGATCTCGCCAACCTTGATTGGTTCCCTGGTGGTTATGGGGGGAGGCTGGTTTATCCTGCCGGGCGCGTTTGTCGTAGGGTTGATTATTAAGTGGTTTGACTGGCTTTACGTGCGCGGTAACGAAGAGACCAACCGCTATAAAGCGGCCATTTTGCACAGTTTCTGCTTTGGTGCCATTTTCAATATGATCGTTCTGGCGCGCGAGGGGCTGGACTCGTTCGTTTCGCGCGTGGTGTTCTTCATGGTCGTTTTTGGCATCTGCCTGTTACTGGCCAAACTGTTGTACTGGCTGTTCGACAGCGCAGGGCTTGTGCACAAGCGCGAGCCACAGGGCAGCACAACGCTGTCGCAAGTCTGAGTAGGGAAAGTAATGACTGATAAAACTTCTGCACCGCGCTATGCGCTTCGTGGTTTGCAGCTGATTGGCTGGCGCGACATGCAGCACGCGCTGGATTTTCTGTTCGCCGATGGTCAGATGAAATCCGGTACGCTGGTCGCTATCAATGCGGAAAAGATGCTGGCGGTGGAAGATAACGCCGAAGTCAAAAGCCTGATAGAAGCAGCTGAATTTAAATACGCGGACGGTATCAGCGTGGTCCGCTCTATCCGTAAAAAATATCCTGACGCTAATGTATCTCGCGTGGCGGGTGCCGATCTCTGGGAACAGCTTATGGCCCGCGCTGGTGCGGAGGGTACGCCGGTGTTCCTGATTGGCGGTAAGCCTGAGGTGCTGGCCGAGACCGAAGAGAAACTGCGTCGTCAATGGAATGTTAATATTGTTGGTAGCCAGAATGGTTACTTCAAGCCTGAAGACCAGCAGGCTTTGTTTGCCCGCGTGCGCGACAGCGGGGCAAAAATCGTCACCGTGGCGATGGGGTCCCCGCGCCAGGAGATCCTGATGCGCGACTGCCGTCTGGTCTGCCCGGATGCGCTTTATATGGGCGTCGGCGGCACCTACGATGTCTTTACCGGCCACGTGAAGCGCGCGCCGAAGATTTGGCAAAATATGGGGCTGGAGTGGCTCTACCGCCTGCTCTCCCAACCCACCCGCATTAAACGACAGATTCGACTGCTTCGCTACCTCACCTGGCACTATACCGGTAAAATGTAATCAAAATGTAGCGCGATATGCTGTTCGCGCTGCAACTCACCTGCAAAACTGCCGATAATTTGTGCAATGCATTCATTTTTTTAATGCATCGTTTGCCATTTGGCCGATTTTAAGAAACCATTCGCACCGTATTTTAGTACCCCTAAAAAACAATAACCGGTATTAAGCCGGGAAACAGCAAACACAATCGAGGATCTATGGCAGAGAAAAAACCGGAGCTACAGCGTGGGCTGGAAGCTCGTCATATTGAACTGATAGCGCTGGGCGGCACTATCGGCGTGGGCCTGTTTATGGGCTCCGCAAGTACGCTCAAATGGGCAGGCCCTTCCGTATTACTGGCGTATATTATCGCCGGGCTGTTTGTTTTCTTCATCATGCGCTCAATGGGCGAAATGCTCTTCCTGGAGCCGGTAACCGGTTCCTTCGCCGTTTACGCGCATCGTTATATGAGCCCGTTCTTTGGCTACCTGACGGCCTGGTCATACTGGTTTATGTGGATGGCGGTGGGCATCTCTGAAATCACCGCGATAGGGGTCTACGTCCAGTTCTGGTTCCCGGACATGGTCCAGTGGATACCGGCACTCATTGCCGTGGGGCTGGTGGCGCTGGCAAACCTGGCCGCCGTGCGCCTTTACGGTGAAATTGAGTTCTGGTTCGCAATGATCAAAGTCACCACGATTATCGTGATGATTGTCGTCGGCCTGGGCGTGATTTTCTTCGGCTTTGGCAACGGTGGACACGCTATCGGCTTTGGCAACCTGACCGAGAACGGCGGCTTTTTCGCTGGCGGCTGGAAGGGCTTCCTGACGGCGCTATGTATCGTTGTGGCCTCGTATCAGGGCGTGGAGCTGATCGGTATTACTGCCGGTGAAGCGAAAAACCCGCAGGTCACGCTGCGTAGCGCGGTAGGCAAAGTGCTGTGGCGTATCCTGATTTTCTATGTGGGTGCAATCTTCGTTATCGTAACCATCTTCCCGTGGAACGAAATTGGCACGACCGGCAGCCCGTTTGTTTTAACCTTCGCCAAAATTGGTATCACGGCGGCGGCAGGTATCATCAACTTTGTGGTCCTGACGGCAGCGCTTTCAGGCTGTAACAGCGGGATGTACAGCTGTGGCCGTATGCTCTACGCGCTCTCGAAAAATAACCAGCTGCCTGCGGCAATGAGTAAAGTCTCACGTGCTGGCGTGCCGGTAGCGGGCGTGGCGGTCTCGATCGTCATCCTGCTGATTGGCTCCTGCCTGAATTACATCATCCCTAATCCGCAGCGCGTGTTTGTTTATGTCTACAGCGCCAGCGTGCTGCCGGGCATGGTGCCGTGGTTTGTTATTCTCATCAGCCAGCTGCGTTTTCGCCATGCGCATAAAAAAGCGATCGCCAGCCATCCGTTCCGCTCGATCCTTTTCCCGTATGCGAACTATTTGACGATGGCGTTCCTGATTTGCGTATTAATTGGAATGTACTTTAATGAAGATACCCGCATGTCGCTGTTTGTCGGGCTGATCTTCCTGGCGGCAGTGACGGCCGCGTATAAGCTTTTTGGCCTGGGTCGCCGTGCCACCACGCAGAAAGTGGAGGAATAAGCGGCAAAATGTGCAAACCATAACCAAACGCGCATTTTTTTCAAAAAAGCACTAGACAGCGGGGACGGAGGTACGTAATATCCAGCCCCGCAACGGCGCTAAGCGCCCGTAGCTCAGCTGGATAGAGCGCTGCCCTCCGGAGGCAGAGGTCTCAGGTTCGAATCCTGTCGGGCGCGCCATTTTAGTTCCCGGCGCTAGAGCTGCGGTGGTCTGAGAAGTAGTCAGTACCGCGTGAAAGAATACAGTGGTGGCTATAGCTCAGTTGGTAGAGCCCTGGATTGTGATTCCAGTTGTCGTGGGTTCGAATCCCATTAGCCACCCCATTATTGAAAGAGTTGTGAATTGCGAAGGTGGCGGAATTGGTAGACGCGCTAGCTTCAGGTGTTAGTGTCCTTACGGATGTGGGGGTTCGAGTCCCCCCCCTCGCACCACGACTTTTTAAATGAATTGAACTAAAAATTCAAAAAAGCAGTACATCGGCGAGTAGCGCAGCTTGGTAGCGCAACTGGTTTGGGACCAGTGGGTCGGAGGTTCGAATCCTCTCTCGCCGACCAATTTTGAACCCCGCTTCGGCGGGGTTTTTTGTTTTCTGTAAGTTTTCTCCCCTGTCGTGATCTCCAGAGAATACCCTTTATCATTGTCGCGATTCAGTGACATGCAAGCCATTGAAAATAAAATAAATAATTATTTATGGGATTTACTGTCTCTTCCTGGCGACATATTTCTGCTTTTGCCGATACGCTATGAAGCTTCAGAGGCTACTTAACAGCATAATTTCCTTTTATCTTAAAATGTTGCGCCATGTAAAAGTTCTGCGTGTAAATCTGGCACGTAACGTGCAATAATATACGCGTAGATGCTCATTCCATCTCTTATGTTCGCCTTAGTGCCTCATAAACTCAGGAATGACGCAGAGCCATTTACGGTGCTTATCGTCCACTGACAGATGTCGCTTCGGCCTCATCAGACACCATGGACATAACGTTGAGTGAAGCACCAAATATGTTGTCTTACAGACCTGTTTTAACGCCTGCTTTTATAGCAGGCGTTTTTTTATGTCTTATTCCCGATACCCACGCATGATCAGGGCGACCAACAGCAGGGCGGCTGACGAGACCGTATAGAGCGCCAGCACTGAGCCAAGCCCAACAGCCACTATCGCTGTAATGCCGGTGAAAAGCGAGGCGCTGAGCGTTTGCCAGCGCCAGGCTTTACCGCTGGCTGACGCGGTTTGCGTGATATGAAAACTGCTGAGTACGCCAAACGTGCCGGCTGCGAAGAGAACGTTTGAGGCCAGATGCGCGATAAAGATTATCCCCAGCGCACATGCCATCCACCCGGATAACAACGGCAGCATTCCATAAGCGGCAAGAAAAATACCGAGACAAACGATGATTCGCGGCGTGTGGACGGCAAAGCGCGTCAGGCTCTCTTTTTTTAGCAGCATGGGGCCGCAAAGTTGTCCCATGCTCCTTGCGAAAAGCAGAGGCAGAGCAAGGCCCGCCGCATCCTGAGGATGGAGCTGCTGCGCCAGGGCCGGAAGTAGCGCCATAGCCGGTGAGCCGACGGCCGCCAGCGCCGGCAAAATGAGCAGGCTGCGCTTTTGCCGAACGGTCAACGTCCGCCAGCGCAGTGGCGCGGGGGCTGCCTCTTCACCGGGGAGAGGTAGCAATGGCGCAGAAAACCGGCGCCCAGCCAGCCACAGCAGCAGCGACCCGAGAAAACTGGCGGCATCAATAGCCAGCAAGGTAAACACGGAGGTCTGCTTGAATAGCACCACGCCGAGTCCAGTACCTAATAACACCTGAGAAGCAAAAATCACATTTTCCAGACAGGTCGCAGCAGGCAGCTCTGTTTCGCTAAGTCCGCGTTTAAAGAGCAATGTCAGCGCGGGCCAGCTCATCCCGCTGAGCAGCGCTTCGGTGGATTGCACGGCGAGTAGCGAGGCAATGCTGTGATAACCCGCACCGAGCAGGGGGAAGAGTAGGGCGAACAATCCCAGCCCCTCGGTCAGTATCAGCAGGAATACTGGAGAATAGCGCGAGCACAGCTTTTCGCCGATCGCGCTGCCGATGAATCCCGGAACCGTTGCGAAAAGAAAAGCGAGGGTGAGCAGGGCGGGCGGAGCCGACCACGCTAACAGTAAACCAAAGACCACGACCTGGGTTAAACCATTTCCCAGCGAAGAAAAGATAAAAGCACAGGCAAGCAGGCGCAGCCAGCGGTGGCAGCGCAGCGCTTTAATAAGCGCATACAAAAGCGAGTTCATGAAGATTTCCTTTCAAAAACGATTTAATCCACGCTGCAGAAAGTGCGCGTGTGTGAAAAAAGGTTAATGAAAAGACATCGTTACATTGGCGGGTTCGTTTGCAGATGTGGGTGTAAAGAATGTAGCAGGAGAAAGGCGATAAAAAAAGGAGGCCGTCTGGCCTCCTTTTTTATTTATTGCGGGTTACCGTTATTTTGCAGCGTCAGCAATAGCCCATCGCGCCGCATGGCGGCCGCCTCTTCTGGCTTATGCTGTTTGTCCAGCGTATCGGCAAGCCACGCGTAGTCAAACGCGTCCGGACGCTGTTTCAGTGCCGCACGGAAGGCCAGGCTCGCCTCTTGCCATTCGCCGTGCTTCATCAGCGACTGGCCCAGGGTACTCCACAGCAGCGGACGGTCACCGACGGTTTTGATCTGCTGGCGCAGCACTTTTTCGACCTGCTCAGGGTTATTGGTTTTCAGGCGCGGGATCACCATGACCAGGCGATCGTCGTACTGGCGCTTCAGGCCGTCGAGAAGGATCTCCTGGGCAGTGTCATGATCGTCACATTCAATAAGATGTTCCGCCATGGCCACCTGCAGGGGGACCTGCTGGCGCGTTTTCCGGCTCTGATTCTTCCACCAGGTTTTCAGGCCTTCGCTGCCCAGGTCGGCGCGCGCCTGATCCATCAGGCCAATCCATGCCAGACGCTGAAGTTCATCACGATGTTCATCATCACCCACCTCGGCCTTCGCCATCGACGGGATGATGTCCAGCAACGAGCCCCACGCTCCGGTACGAATATAGGCCTGCTCCGCAAGGCGCAGGACTTCCGGATGACGCGGTGCGATTTCCAGCAGACGGTCAATGCCGTGGCGCGCCGCGTGGTTCTCATTGCGCGCGAGCTGCAGGCGGACGCGGGTAATTTCCACTGGGATCGGGTCGCCAGACGCCAGTTCTGACGCGCGTTCCAGATGCTGGTTAGCGCGGGCTTCATCACCGCGCTGTTGCGCCGCTTCGGCGGCCAGAAGATAGTTCACCACCGGCTGTTCCGCGTGATCGGCGTTTTTCGACATCAGCTTTTCAACCTGCTGGTAATCGCCTTCGGCCAGCTTTAGCAGTGCCTGTTCCGTTTGCTTACGGGCGCGGCGGCGCTTACGGCCGACGAACCAGCCGCGGGTATGGGCACCGGTGCGGAAAATACGGCGCAGGATCCATTCAACGGCTAGCAGGACCACGACGCCGAGGATCAGAACGATCGCCAGACCCGTTACGCTGGTTTCAATGTTGTAGTTATCGGTCTGGATCAGGACGTATCCCTGATGACCCGCAAGCATCGGGCCCAGGACGATCCCGGCGATCAGCAGAATGAAGAGTAAAAGGACTTTTAGCATCATTACTCTCCCTGTGGCGCGCTTTCTGGCGCTGGTGCCGCCGCTGTGCCGGTCTGCCCGGCCGGAACGCCCGGCTGCGCCAGCAGGTTACGCACGCGCGTCTGCATCAGCTTCTCCAGAATCGGCTGGCTGGCCAGTTTATCCGGCACGTTCATGGTGATGTTCTGCTGGCTCAGCTTGTCGATATCTTCGAGGAAGGCGGTGGTCGTTGCATCATCGGTGTTGTAGTAGGCGCGTACCCACGTCGAGACGTTATCCAGCGCCTGTTTGTACGTTTCTTCCTGATGGCGCGGCACGGCCTGCGCCGCGACCAGCAGGCGGGAACGGATGTTTTCGCGCAGATAGATATCCTGATTCGGCGCTAACAGCGGTACGGCGGTTTCATCGCGACGGCGGATGGTGATGAAGCTGTCCATAAAGTTCTGCCAGCTTTTCTGCAGGTTTATGCGCCATTCGCTCAGGGAGCTGGACAGCTCGGTACCGTCAGAGTCCATCGGGGAGTCGTCGTCATTGTTATCCGCCAGCTGCAGGTTATCTATTTGATTCGAAAGCTGGTTCACCTTGAGGATAATGCCGTCGTAATCCACCTGTGAAACGGCGGAGAGGCTGGCGATATCTTCGGTAATCGCACGGCGCGCGGTAATGAGGCTCGGATCGTTCATGTCGGCCAGGCTCGCATCGGCGCTTTTCAGCAGCGCGGCGGCGGTGGTCACGTCCTGATCGCTCCACAGCTTACGCCCGGCGAGTTTGACGAGGAAATCGGCCTGCGAGAGCAGCCAGGTTTTGGCATCGGTGCCGGAGATCGTGGCGACTTTCTGCTGTACTTCGCCCAGCTGTTTGGTCAGCTCTTCCTGTTTGCTGTTCGCCTCGGCAAGCGCGGCGGCCTGCTGCTTAATCACCGCTTCCAGCTCGGTTTTCTGCGTTTCCTGCGCTTTTTGCAGGGAGGTAAGCTGATTGACCAGCGTATCGCTGGTGGCAGTCTGGTTAGCACTCTGTTGCTTTACCAGACCATACAGGCCGACGCCTGCTGCCAGCGCAATGGCGATGGCAATCGCGCTCAGCGCGAGGCTGGTTTTATTGCTGCCGTTTTTCTTCTCAGCGGTTTTCTCAGTCGTCTCTGGCTGTGGCGTTGTCTCCACAGTCTCCCTGGTCTCTTCAACCACGGCGGAGGATTTTTCGTGTTCCGTCATTATGGCTTCCCATTTGAGAGTTATTGTAATGCGCGCAGCAGCGCATCGTTGTCGGCGTTATCAGCGATCCGAATATCCTGCCAGCCCAGTTCCCGGGCGAGGTTCGCCAGACGCTCACTGACGACCAGAAGCCGACAGCGGAGTAACCAGTTTTCGCGATACCAACGCGGTATCAGCGACCAAAGCTGTTGTAACATTTCACCGCTGGTGACCACCAGCGTATTAATACCGCGCGCGTGCCAGCGCATCGCCTCTTCAGCACCGTCGTAGTGTTTCGCACAGCGCTGGTAGCACTCAACAAACGTCACGTCAGCCCCGCGTTCCCGCAGCGTTTCACCCAGCAGTTCGCGGCCACCGTTGCCGCGCAAAATGAGCGCGCGCTTTGCGGCAATAGTTTGTAATTCAGGTAATTGTAGCAAGACTTCGCTGATTTCCCGATCCAACGGGTAGCGAACGTCTGTTCCACTCACGGTATGTAAGGCCAGCGCGGTGGTTCTGCCGATAGCGAAATAGCGCGGAGCGGTCGGCCAGCGTGTCCCCGCCTGTTGCAGCTGCGCATGGGCAAATTCCACGGCATGCTGCGATAGCGCAAACAGCAGGTCGCCTTCCTGCAGGGTATTCATCTGGTCGGCGAGCGCAGAGAGCTCCCGACCGGGGGAGAATTCAATTAGCGGAAAACTCCAGGCCACCTGCCCCAGTGCGCGCAGACGGCTCACTAACTGCTCTCCTGCGGGAGAAGGGCGGGTGACAAGAATACTCATGCAGGGGGTTCTCCGTTATAGACCTCGGCCAGAATTTCACGCGCGCCGTTATTCAGCAGCTCTTCCGCCAGCGACACGCCAAGCGCTTCGGCATCCTGCGGCTTGCCGCGACGTTCGCCGCGCACCATCTGTGAACCGTCCGGCGCGCCCACTAGCGCGCGCAGCCACAGTTCACCGTCTGTTAATTCAGCATAGCTGCCAATCGGCACCTGACACCCGCCTTCGAGGCGAGTATTCATCGCCCGCTCGGCTTTTACGCGGGTTGCGGTCTCGTCATGGTTCAGCGGAGCGAGCAGCTCGCGGGTGCGCGCATCGTCCAGACGGCACTCAATGCCGACGGCGCCCTGTCCGACGGCCGGCAGCGACAGCTCTGGCGGCAACGCCACGCGAATGCGTTCCTCCAGCCCCAGGCGCTTCAGGCCTGCAACCGCAAGAATAATGGCATCGTAATCGCCGTTATCCAGCTTGCCCAGACGCGTGCCAACGTTACCGCGCAGCGAGCGGATGATAAGGTCAGGACGACGCTCCGCCAGCTGACACTGACGGCGTAAACTGGACGTGCCAACCACGCTACCCGCCGGCAGCGCGTCGAGCGAGTCATAGTGGTTCGAGACAAACGCGTCACGCGGATCTTCGCGCTCGCAGATGGTCACCAGCCCCAGCCCTTCCGGGAACTCGACGGGCACGTCTTTCATCGAATGTACGGCGATATCGGCGCGGTTCTCAAGCAATGCCAGTTCCAGCTCTTTGACAAACAGGCCCTTGCCGCCCACTTTCGCCAGCGGCGTATCCAGAATCACGTCACCGCGCGTGACCATCGGCACCAGCTCGACGCGCAATCCACTGTTGCAGGCTTCAAGGCGCTGCTTAACATAATGTGCCTGCCAGAGCGCGAGAGGGCTTTGGCGTGTGGCAATTCTCAAAACATTGTCTAACATGCTTGTTACCGTCATTATCAATCGCTAACCATCCTAACATTGTTGACTCTGGGATGGCAGTTTTACGGTTGATGAAGCGTGAGAGGGACAAGGCGGCGTATTCGTCAGCCATAGCCGTATTCAGGAATTTACACGTACAGAACGGTGCTACACTTGTATGTAGCGCATCTTTCTTTACGGTCAACCGGCAAGGTGTTAAATTGATCACGTTTTAGACCATTTTTTCGTCGGTACCACCATAATGACAAGGGCGAAAAAAGGGTAACGGTTATCTTTTTGAAATACTGCGGGCTCGCTGTTATTCGTGTTTTGAATAGCTTACGACACCCGGAAACATCAGGCGATACGTCTTGTACCTCTATATTGAGACTCTGAAACAGAGACTGGATGCCATAAATCAACTGCGTGTGGATCGCGCGCTTGCTGCCATGGGCCCTGCTTTCCAGCAGGTATACAGTCTGCTGCCGACATTATTGCACTATCACCACCCGCTGATGCCTGGCTACCTTGATGGTAACGTTCCCCAGGGCATTTGCCTCTTCACGCCTGATGAAACCCAACAGCATTATTTGAACGAGCTGGAACTCTACCGCGGCATGCCGCCTCAGGTTTCTCCGAAAGGTGAACTGCCGATTACCGGCGTTTACTCGATGGGGAGCACCTCATCGGTAGGGCAGAGCTGTTCTTCGGATCTGGATATCTGGGTCTGCCATCAATCCTGGCTCGATAACGAAGAGCGCCAGCTGCTGCAGCGTAAATGCAGCCTGCTGGAAAGCTGGGCGGCATCGCTCGGCGTGGAAGTGAGCTTCTTCCTGATTGATGAAAACCGTTTCCGCCATAATGAAAGCGGCAGTCTGGGTGGTGAGGACTGCGGCTCGACTCAGCATATCCTGTTGCTGGATGAATTTTACCGTACTGCCGTTCGTCTGGCCGGGAAGCGTATTCTGTGGAATATGGTCCCGTGCGAAGAAGAAGAGCATTACGACGACTACGTCATGTCGCTTTACGCGCAGGGCGTACTGACGCCAAACGAATGGCTGGATCTGGGCGGCCTCAGCTCCCTGTCCGCCGAAGAGTACTTTGGCGCAAGCCTCTGGCAGCTCTACAAGAGCATTGATTCACCGTACAAAGCGGTGCTGAAAACCCTGCTGTTGGAAGCCTACTCGTGGGAATACCCTACGCCGCGCCTGCTGGCGAAAGATATCAAGCAGCGCCTGCACGATGGCGAGATTGTCTCCTACGGGCTCGACGCCTACTGCATGATGCTGGAGCGCGTTACCGAATACCTGAAAGCCATTGATGACGCCACGCGTCTTGACCTGGTGCGTCGATGTTTCTATCTCAAGGTCTGTGAAAAGCTGAGCCGCGAGCGCGCCTGCGTGGGCTGGCGTCGTGAAGTGGTCAGTCAGCTAGTGAAAGAGTGGGGATGGGACGAAGCGCGTCTGTCCATGCTTGATAACCGCGCCAACTGGAAGATCGATCAGGTGCGTGAAGCGCACAACGAACTGCTCGACGCGATGATGCAAAGCTACCGTAACCTGATCCGCTTTGCGCGCCGCAATAATCTTAGCGTTTCCGCCAGCCCGCAGGATATCGGGGTGTTAACCCGTAAGCTGTACGCCGCGTTTGAAGCGCTGCCGGGCAAAGTGACCCTGGTTAACCCGCAGATTTCGCCTGACCTGTCTGAACCAAACCTGACCTTTATCTATGTACCGCCGGGCCGCGCAAACCGCACCGGGTGGTATCTGTACAACCGTGCGCCAAGCATGGATTCGATTATCAGCCATCAGCCGCTGGAATATAACCGCTATCTGAACAAGCTGGTGGCGTGGGCCTGGTTTAACGGCCTGCTGACCTCGCGCACGCGCCTGTTTATCAAGGGCAATGAGGTCGTCGATTTAGCCAAGCTGCAGGAGATGGTGGCGGATGTCTCGCACCACTTCCCGCTGCGTCTGCCTGCGCCGACGCCAAAAGCGCTCTACAGCCCGTGTGAGATTCGCCATCTGGCGATCATCGTCAACCTGGAATACGACCCGACGGCGGCCTTCCGCAATCAGGTGGTCCATTTTGACTTCCGCAAGCTGGACGTCTTCAGCTTTGGCGAGCAGCAAAACTGCCTGGTGGGCAGCGTAGACCTACTGTACCGCAACTCGTGGAACGAAGTGCGTACCCTGCACTTCAACGGCGAGCAGGCGATGATTGAAGCGCTGAAAACCATTCTCGGCAAGATGCACCAGGACGCCGCGCCGCCGGACAGCGTCGAAGTGTTCTGCTACAGCCAGCACCTGCGCGGCCTGATTCGTACCCGCGTGCAGCAGCTGGTGTCTGAGTGCATCGAACTGCGTCTCTCCAGCACCCGCCAGGAGACCGGACGCTTCAAAGCGCTGCGCGTCTCCGGGCAGACGTGGGGCCTGTTCTTCGAGCGTCTGAACGTGTCGGTGCAGAAGCTGGAAAACGCTATCGAGTTCTACGGCGCGATTTCACACAACAAGCTGCACGGCCTGTCGGTTCAGGTGGAAACCAACCACGTCAAGCTGCCGCAGGTGGTGGATGGCTTTGCCAGTGAAGGGATTATTCAGTTCTTCTTTGAAGAGTCGGGCGACGATGCCGGGTTCAACATCTACATTCTGGATGAGACCAACCGCGCCGAGGTGTATCACCACTGTGAAGGCAGCAAAGAGGAGCTGGTGCGCGACGTCAGCCGCTTCTACTCTTCCTCGCATGACCGTTTCACCTACGGTTCCAGCTTTATCAACTTCAACCTGCCGCAGTTCTACCAGATTGTGAACGTGGATGGGCGAGCGCAGGTGATCCCGTTCCGTACGCAGGCGATTACCCCTGCGGCGCCTGCGAATCAGGATACCGCACCGCTGTTGCAGCAGTATTTCTCCTGAGGCTTTTCGCCCGGTAAGGCGCAGCCGCCACCGGGCAACAAAACTACCTGAAACTCACGTCCTCGCCCGCCTGCGCGGTCGCCGCCTGTTCCAGCAGATCCCAGAACGTTTCGCCGCTGCGATCGCAAACCCACTCGTCACCCTTCAAATCAAAGTGATAGCCGCCCTGTTTGGCCGCCAGCCACACCTGGTGAAGCGGCTCCTGACGGTTAATAATAATTTTGCTGCCGTTTTCGAAGCTCAGGGTCAGAATGCCGCCGTTGATTTCACAATCGATATCGCTGTCGCCGTCCCAGTCGTCGATACGTTCTTCGATGGTCATCCACAGGGTGTCGGCAAGGCGATGGAATTCACTGTCGTTCATGGTTTTGTTCCTGTTTTTCGTGATGGCGGCAGTATAACGCTAAATAATTCCCGTTGCAGGAAAGCGGCAAACTCTTGCTTTTGTGTCTTCTCCTGCGATGATAGAAACAGATTTGAACTTACGGGCAACTTTATAATGAAAAACGCTTTCCGAACGCTTGCCGTTCTCATCACGCTGTTTAGCCTGACCGGCTGCGGACTGAAGGGACCACTCTACTTCCCGCCTGCGGATAAAACCGCGCCGCCGCCGACAAAACCGGTTAACAGCGGCATCGAGTCTTCCACGCCAAAGACTAACGATCGTGGCGATAACGGCGGTCCGACTCAGGTTAACCTCTGACGACAACGTTCTGTACCCGCGCAATGGAGCAAATGATGCAGTTCTCTAAAATGCATGGCCTTGGCAACGATTTTATGGTCGTCGACGCGGTAACGCAGAATGTGTTTTTCTCCCCGGAACTGATCCGCCGCCTGGCGGATCGGCACGTGGGCGTGGGGTTCGATCAGCTGCTGGTGGTTGAGCCGCCCTACGATCCTGACCTCGATTTCCACTACCGTATTTTCAACGCTGACGGCAGTGAGGTTAACCAGTGCGGCAATGGCGCGCGCTGTTTCGCCCGCTTTGTCCGCCTGAAAGGGCTCACCAATAAGCGCGATATCCGCGTCAGTACCGCCAACGGTCGTATGGTGCTCAGCGTTACCGACGATGAACTGGTGCGCGTCAATATGGGCGAGCCTAACTTCGAGCCTTCCGCCGTGCCGTTTCGCGCAAACAAAGCGGAAAAGACCTATATTATGCGGGCGGCCGAGCAGACAGTATTGTGCGGCGTTGTCTCGATGGGTAACCCGCACTGCGTGATTCAGGTGGATGACGTGGAAACCGCGGCGGTCGAAACGCTCGGTCCGGTTCTGGAGAGCCACGAGCGGTTCCCGGAGCGGGCGAACATCGGCTTTATGCAGGTGGTGAAGCGTGAACACATCCGTCTGCGGGTTTACGAGCGCGGCGCGGGCGAAACCCAGGCCTGCGGAAGCGGCGCCTGTGCGGCGGTGGCCGTCGGTATCTCCCAGGGGTTACTGGCAGAAGAGGTTCGCGTGGAATTACCGGGCGGTCGTCTTGATATCGCCTGGAAAGGAGCGGGTCATCCACTGTACATGACTGGCCCGGCGACACATGTTTATGACGGGTTTATCCATCTATGAAACAACCAGGGGAAGAACTGCAGGAAACAGTGACGGAACTGGACGACAGCGCTGTTGTTGATTATCTGCTGAACAATCCTGAGTTTTTTATTCGCAATGCACGCGTCGTCGAACGAATGCGCGTGCCGCATCCGGTTCGCGGGACCGTGTCGCTGGTCGAATGGCACATGGCGCGCGCGCGTAACCACATCAACCAGCTTGAAGAGAACATGACGCTGCTGATGGAGCAGGCCAGCACCAACGAAAGCCTGTTCTATCGCCTTCTGCACCTGCAGGCGCGTCTGGCCTCGGCGCACAGCCTTGAAGAGTTTCTCAGCCGCTTCCACCGCTGGGCGCGCGAGCTGGGGCTGGCGGGCGCAACGATTCGTCTGTTCCCTGACCGCTGGCGCATTGGCGCACCGTCGGGGTTCACCCATCTGGCGCTCAGCCGTCAGGCGTTTGAGCCGCTGCGCATTCAGCGCCTGGGCCATGAGCATCACTATCTGGGGCCGCTGAACGGACCCGAACTGCTGGTGGTGCTGCCGGAAGCCAAAGCGATTGGCTCGGTGGCGATGTCGCTGATGGGGCGCGATGGCGACCTGGGGGTAATATTATTTACCAGCCGCGACGCGCACCACTATGAGCAGGGGCAAGCCACGCACCTGCTGCAGGAGATCGCCCTGATGCTGCCCGAGCTGCTGGAGCGCTGGATTGAACGCGTATGACGGACGGACTGCTCGCCACTGACGTCTCGCGGTTTCTGCGCTATCTGGGCGTTGAGCGTCAGCTCAGCCCCATCACGCTGCTTAACTATCAGCGTCAGCTTGATGCCATCATGCAGATTGCCGAAGAAATCGGCCTGAAAAGCTGGCAACAATGTGACGCCGCCACGGTACGCGGGTTCGTCGTGCGTAGCCGTAAAAAAAATCTTAGCCCGGCGAGCCTTGCGCTCCGGCTCTCTGCCCTGCGCAGCTTCTTCGACTGGCTGGTCAGCCAGGGCAAGCTGAAAGCTAACCCGGCAAAAGGGATCGCCACGCCAAAAGCCCCGCGCCATCTGCCGAAAAATATTGACGTCGACGACGTAAACCGCCTGCTGGATATCGATCTGAACGATCCGCTGGCCGTGCGCGACCGCGCGATGCTGGAGGTGATGTACGGCGCGGGCCTGCGTCTCTCCGAACTGGTGAACCTCGACTTAAAGCATCTCGATCTGGAATCCGGCGAAGTGTGGGTGATGGGCAAGGGCAGCAAAGAGCGCCGCCTGCCGATTGGCCGCAACGCCGTCTCCTGGATTGAGCATTGGCTGGATCTGCGCGGCCTGTTTGGCGCGGAAGAGGATGCGCTGTTTTTATCAAAGCTCGGCAAGCGGATCTCCGCGCGTAACGTGCAGAAGCGCTTTGCGGAGTGGGGCATCAAGCAGGGGCTGAACAGCCACGTGCATCCCCACAAGCTGCGCCACTCCTTTGCGACACACATGCTGGAATCGAGCGGCGATCTGCGCGGCGTACAGGAACTGCTTGGTCACGCGAATCTGTCGACCACTCAAATCTATACCCACTTAGACTTCCAACACCTTGCCTCGGTGTATGACGCGGCGCATCCACGCGCCAAACGGGGGAAATAATGCGTTTTTACCGCCCACTCGGTCAGATCTCAGCCCTGACGTTTGACCTTGATGACACCCTTTATGACAACCGCGAGGTGATCCTGCGTACCGAGCAGGAGTCGCTGGCGTTTGTGCAGAACTACCATCCGGCGCTGAAAGCGATGCAAAACAAGGACTTCCAGAAGCTGCGCCAGTCCCTGCGGGAGACCGAGCCGGATATTTACCACGACGTGACCGAATGGCGTCGCCGTGCGGTTGAGCAGGCGATGCTTAACGCGGGTCTGAGCGCACAGGATGCCGCCGTCGGTGCCGAAGCGGCAATGGAAAACTTCGCCAAATGGCGCAGCCGCATCGACGTGCCACAGGAAACCCACGACACGCTGGCGAAGCTTGCCGAAAAGTGGCCGCTGGTGGCCATCACCAACGGCAATGCCCAGCCGGAGCTGTTTGGCCTCAGCGATTATTTTGAATTCGTGCTGCGCGCGGGTCCGCACGGGCGTGCGAAGCCGTTCAGCGACATGTATCACCTGGCAGCGGAAAAACTGAATTTGCCGCTCGGTAACATTCTTCACGTGGGCGACGATCTGACCACAGACGTGGCCGGTGCCATCCGCTGCGGCATGCAGGCCTGCTGGATCAAGCCAGAAAATGCGGAGCTGATGACCGCAACTGACAGCCGTCTTCTGCCGCACGTGGAAATTTCGCGGTTGGCATCCCTCACGACGCTGATATAATCATCAATTGTTCTGTATAAATTAACAGGGTTTTGGCGAGTGGGAACATTTGCCTGCCCGACATGACGTGACGGTGCCAATGGACGTTTCTTACCTGCTCGACAGCCTTAATGACAAACAGCGTGACGCGGTTGCCGCCTCGCGCACCAACCTGCTGGTTCTGGCTGGGGCGGGGAGTGGTAAGACACGCGTGCTGGTTCACCGTATCGCCTGGCTGCAGAGCGTGGAAAACTGCTCACCGTACTCGATTATGGCTGTGACGTTTACCAACAAGGCGGCGGCGGAGATGCGTCACCGTATCGCCCAGCTGATGGGCACCAGCCAGGGCGGCATGTGGGTTGGCACCTTCCACGGCCTGGCGCACCGTCTGCTGCGCGCGCACCATATGGACGCTAACCTGCCGCAGGATTTCCAGATCCTCGACAGCGAAGATCAGCTCCGTCTGCTGAAGCGCCTGATCAAGGCGATGAACCTCGACGAGAAGCAGTGGCCGCCGCGTCAGGCGATGTGGTACATCAACGGACAGAAAGACGAAGGTTTGCGTCCGCACCACATTCAGAGCTTCGGTAATCCGGTCGAGCAGACCTGGCAGAACGTCTATAAGGCCTATCAGGAAGCGTGCGACCGCGCCGGCCTGGTGGATTTCGCCGAGCTGCTGCTGCGCGCCCACGAGTTGTGGCTGAACAAACCGCATATCCTGCAACACTACCGCGAACGCTTCACCAACATCCTGGTGGACGAATTCCAGGATACCAACAACATCCAGTACGCGTGGATCCGCCTGCTGGCCGGAGATACCGGCAAGGTGATGATCGTGGGCGATGACGACCAGTCGATCTACGGCTGGCGCGGCGCGCAGGTGGAGAACATCCAGCGCTTCCTCAACGATTTTCCCGGCGCGCAAACCATCCGTCTGGAGCAGAACTATCGCTCAACCAGCAACATCCTGAGCGCGGCCAACGCCCTGATTGAGAACAACAACGGGCGTCTGGGCAAAAAGCTGTGGACCGACGGCGTCGACGGCGAACCGATCTCGATTTACTGCGCCTTCAACGAGCTCGACGAAGCGCGCTTCGTGGTGAACCGCATCAAAACCTGGCAGGACAACGGCGGCGCGCTGGAGCAGTGCGCCATTCTCTACCGCAGCAACGCCCAGTCGCGCGTGCTGGAAGAGGCGCTGCTGCAGGTGAGCATGCCGTACCGCATTTACGGCGGCATGCGATTCTTCGAACGTCAGGAGATCAAAGATGCGCTTTCGTATCTGCGCCTGATCGCCAACCGCAACGACGACGCGGCGTTTGAGCGCGTGGTGAACACGCCGACCCGCGGGATTGGCGACCGTACGCTGGACGTGGTGCGTCAGGCCTCGCGCGATCGCCAGTTGACGCTGTGGCAGGCGTGCCGCGAGCTGCTGCAGGAAAAAGCCCTCGCCGGACGTGCGGCCAGCGCGCTCCAGCGCTTCCTGGAATTAATTGATGCCCTGGCGCAGGAAACCGCCGACATGCCGCTGCACGTGCAGACTGACCGGGTGATTAAAGACTCCGGGCTGCGTACCATGTACGAGCAGGAAAAAGGCGAAAAGGGGCAGACCCGTATAGAGAACTTAGAGGAACTGGTCACGGCAACGCGCCAGTTCAGCTACAACGAAGAAGACGAAGACCTGATGCCGCTGCAGGCGTTCCTCTCTCACGCCGCGCTGGAAGCGGGTGAAGGGCAGGCGGACACCTGGCAGGACGCGGTTCAGCTGATGACCCTGCACTCCGCCAAAGGTCTGGAGTTCCCGCAGGTGTTTATCGTCGGCATGGAAGAGGGCATGTTCCCAAGCCAGATGTCGCTCGATGAAGGCGGGCGTCTGGAAGAAGAACGTCGTCTGGCTTACGTGGGCGTGACGCGAGCGATGCAGAAGCTGACGCTAACCTACGCTGAAACCCGCCGCCTGTACGGTAAAGAGGTCTATCACCGTCCGTCGCGCTTCATCGGCGAACTGCCGGAAGAGTGCGTGGAAGAGGTGCGTCTGCGGGCGAGCATCAGCCGTCCGGTTAGCCATCCGCGCATGGGCTCGCCGATCTCTGAAACCGACACCGGCTACAAGCTGGGCCAGCGCGTGCGCCATTCGAAGTTTGGCGAAGGTACCATTGTGAATCTGGAAGGCAGCGGCGAGCACAGCCGCCTGCAGGTCGCGTTCCAGGGGCAGGGGATCAAATGGCTGGTGGCGGCCTACGCGAAGCTGGAAACAGTCTAACATTCAGAAAAATATCATTATTTTGCAATAATCTGCTAGCCTTATACAGTGAAGGTCAATTAATGCCCTTCAGCGTTCCGTTGCGTGTTGACGCCACAGTTACTGCTGGCGTAACATGCGCGCACGATTACGCTAAGAGGACATTCGCCTTGGACACACCCAGTAGATACTGGCTCAATTCCCTGTCATCCAGGAACAACTCCTAAGGCTATCTCCTCATGCTGATGGCCTTAGTGGTTGTCAGCGACTGCATTATTCCCGTCGCGCTGAGTCAGGCTGTTTAATGGTCTGAAACCCAATTTGTTTCTGTGTGCCCACCGAACTGTCCGATATTTTTTGCATTGGGAGTCCCGGTCATGTTGAGCGCATTTCAACTCGAAAATAACCGACTGACTCGGCTTGAAGCCGAAGAGTCACAGCCCCTCATTGATGCCGTATGGGTGGATCTGGTCGAGCCGGACGACGATGAACGCCTTCGCGTACAATCTGAGCTGGGGCAAAGCCTGGCAACCCGCCCGGAACTGGAAGACATCGAAGCCTCCGCGCGTTTCTTTGAAGATGAAGACGGCCTGCACATTCACTCCTTCTTCTTCTTTGAAGATGCGGAAGATCACGCGGGCAACTCCACCGTGGCGTTTACCATTCGCGACGGTCGTCTGTTTACTCTGCGTGAACGCGAACTGCCGGCGTTTCGTCTCTACCGCATGCGTGCCCGCAGCCAGGCGATGGTGGACGGCAACGCTTACGAGCTGCTGCTCGATCTGTTCGAGACTAAAATTGAACAGCTGGCGGATGAAATTGAAAACATCTACAGCGATCTGGAAAAGCTGAGCCGCGTGATCATGGAAGGCCATCAGGGGGATGAGTACGACGAAGCGCTTTCGACGCTGGCAGAGCTGGAAGATATCGGCTGGAAGGTGCGCTTGTGTCTGATGGATACCCAGCGCGCGCTGAACTTCCTGGTGCGCAAGGCGCGTCTGCCGGGCGGTCAGCTGGAGCAGGCGCGTGAGATCTTACGCGATATCGAATCCCTGCTGCCGCACAACGAATCCCTGTTCCAGAAGGTGAACTTCCTGATGCAGGCGGCGATGGGCTTTATCAACATCGAGCAGAACCGCATCATCAAGATCTTCTCGGTAGTGTCCGTGGTGTTCCTGCCGCCGACGCTGGTGGCGTCCAGCTACGGGATGAACTTCGAGTTTATGCCGGAGCTGAAGTGGAGCTTTGGCTACCCGGGGGCGATTATCTTTATGATCCTCGCCGGGCTGGCGCCGTATCTGTACTTTAAGCGTCGGAACTGGCTGTAAAATCTGGCGGGTGGCGCTGCGCTTACCCGCCCTACAAAACACCTACATTCCTCTGCGGGTTCTGCGCTGGGTATAAATCGCATCGGCGACGAAAATCGCCAGCGCCACCCAGATAAAGGCAAAGGTCACCATCTTATCCGCACCCGGCACTTCGCCGTAAAACACCACCGCCAGCAGGAACATCAGCGTCGGGCCAATGTACTGGAAGAAGCCCAGCGTGGAGAGGCGCAGGCGCGTTGCCGCACCGGTGAAGCACAGCAGCGGAATGGTGGTCACTACGCCCGCCGCCATCAGCATCAGGTTCAGCGACCACGGGTTGCTGCCCATATGGCTGGTGGCGCTGTCGGCGATACCGAACAGATAGATCGCCGCCACCGGCAGCAGCCACAGGGTTTCAAACAGCATCCCGGTTTGCGCTTCCACCGCGATTTTCTTACGTACCAGGCCGTAAAAAGCAAAGCTGAACGCCAGACCGAGGGCGATAACCGGCAGCGAGCCAAACGTCCACAGCTGCACCAGCACGCCGCAGAAGGCCAGAATCACCGCCACCCACTGCATCCGGCGGAAGCGTTCGCCGAGGAAAATCATCCCCAGCACGATATTCACCAGCGGGTTAATGAAGTACCCCAGGCTCGCTTCGAGCATGTGGTGGTTATTTACCGCCCAGATAAACAGCAGCCAGTTGCCGCCGATCAGCACCGCAGAAAGCGCCAGCAGGAAGACCTTTTTAGGGGTTTGCAGCAGCGTTTTAACGCCGGACCACTGACGGCTGATGCTCATCAGCGCGATCATGAAGAAAAACGACCAGATGACGCGGTGAGTGAGGATCTCGTCGGCCGGAACATAGGCGATAAATTTGAAGTACGCCGGGGCGATACCCCAAATAAAATAAGCGGCAAGGGCGAGTAAAACGCCCTGCCGCGTCTGTTTAGCATCCATCGGGAAAATCCGTTACAAAAAAGTGAATCAATTTTACCCGAATTTGCCGCCTCAACCCACCATATAAGTGGCGGTTGCGCTGGCGATATAAACCTGCTCCTCGTTATGCAGCTCAACGCGGGCAACGGCAACTTTGTTCCCGGCACGCAGCAGGCTGCTGGTGCAGGTAAAGCGGTTTCCGCGCCCCGGGCGAAGATAGTCGACGCGTAAATCAATGGTGCCCATGCGCGCCAGACGCTGGCGGAGTTCATCTTCGTTGATGGTGTCATGGCGCGTCAGCGTACTGCCCACGCAGACAAGACCTGCCGCCACGTCCAGCGCGGAGGCAATCACCCCGCCGTGCAGAATACTTTGCGCCCAGTTACCCACCATCATCGGCTGGTTGTTGAAACTCAGCTGGGCAAACTCTTTCTCGTAACGCTCCAGCTCAAGACCCAGTGCACGGTTAAACGGCATATGGTAAACAAAAATCTCGCCCACGAGTTTTAACACTTCTTCGACGGTAAGCATGGCTGACATGAGGCATTACATCCTTATTGTTAATGAAATGTTGATTTTATGCTTCAGCAATAAGGAATTCCACTTTCAGAAACGAGGATGCAGCAGTTATCGCAGAAGTCTGTAGAATGTTCGCCTCATAACTATTCAGGTAATTTTACTCTTTGCAGGAGAACACCACCGATGCGGACGTATCTGGCCTGGTTACTGGCGGCGGTTGCGCTGCCCCTCACAGCATATGCGCAGGAAGCGACGATTAAAGAAGTCCATGATAAACCTGCCGTTAAGGGCAGCATTATCGCCAATATGCTGCAGGAGCATGACAATCCGTTCACGCTCTACCCGTATGACACGAACTACGTGATTTATACCCAAACCAGCGATCTCAACAAAGAAGCGATAAGCTCCTATAACTGGTCTGATAATGCGCGTAAGGATGAGGTGAAGTTCCAGCTTAGCCTCGCGTTCCCGTTCTGGCGCGGTATTCTGGGGCCAAACTCGGTGCTCGGCGCGTCTTATACGCAGAAATCCTGGTGGCAGCTCTCCAACAGCGGAGAATCTTCACCGTTCCGTGAAACCAACTATGAGCCGCAGCTTTTCCTCGGCTTCGCAACGGACTATGAATTTGCTGGCTGGACGCTGCGCGACGTCGAAGTGGGCTTTAACCATGATTCTAACGGACGTTCCGATCCAACCTCCCGTAGCTGGAACCGCGCCTATACGCGCCTGATGGCGCAGAACGGTAACTGGATGGTGGAAGTGAAGCCGTGGTATGTGGTCGGCAGCACCGATGACAACCCGGATATCACCAAATATATGGGCTACTACCAGCTCAAGGTCGGCTACCAGCTTGGTGATGCCGTGCTGAGCGCGAAAGGCCAGTACAACTGGAACACCGGCTACGGCGGTGCGGAGCTCGGTCTGAGCTACCCGGTGACGAAGCACGTGCGTCTCTATACCCAGGTGTATAGCGGCTACGGCGAGTCGCTGATCGACTACAACTTCAATCAGACTCGCGTTGGCGTGGGCGTAATGCTGAACGATATTCTCTAAGCTGCTCGAATGTTTTTGCGTTAAACGTTGAAGTTTCTCTCTCAGGCGCTGAAAATAGCGCCTGTTTTATTTTTCGCAAATGGGGTTAACGTGGCGCAGGCGGAAGTATTGAATCAGGAGTCGCTGGCTAAACAGGTTTTGCATGAAACCTTTGGCTACCAGCAGTTCCGCCCCGGCCAGGAAACCATCATTGAAACCGTGCTGGAAGGCCGCGATTGCCTGGTGGTGATGCCGACCGGCGGCGGTAAATCCCTCTGTTATCAGGTGCCCGCGCTGGTGCTTAACGGCCTGACGGTCGTGGTATCGCCTCTCATTTCCCTGATGAAAGACCAGGTTGACCAGCTGCTCGCCAACGGCGTGGCGGCGGCCTGCCTGAACTCGACCCAAACCCGCGAGCAGCAGCAAGAGGTGATGGCCGGATGCCGCACCGGGCAGATCCGCCTGCTGTATATCGCGCCGGAACGCCTGATGCTGGATAACTTCCTCGACCATCTCGCGCACTGGAACCCGGTCCTGCTGGCGGTGGATGAAGCGCACTGTATCTCCCAGTGGGGACACGATTTCCGCCCGGAATATGCCGCCCTTGGCCAGCTGCGTCAGCGCTTCCCTGAACTGCCGTTTATGGCGCTTACCGCCACGGCGGACGACACCACGCGTCTGGACATTGTTCGCCTGCTGGGGCTGAACGACCCGTATATTCAGGTCAGCAGCTTCGACCGCCCGAACATCCGCTACATGCTGATGGAAAAATTCAAGCCGCTGGATCAGCTCCTGCGCTACGTTCAGGAGCAGCGCGGCAAGTCCGGCATCATCTACTGCAACAGCCGTGCGAAGGTGGAAGACACCGCCGCGCGTCTGCAAAACCGTGGCTTTAGCGCCGCGGCCTATCACGCCGGGCTGGAGAACCACATCCGCGCCGATGTGCAGGAGAAATTCCAGCGCGACGACCTGCAAATCGTGGTCGCAACGGTGGCGTTCGGGATGGGGATCAACAAGCCCAACGTGCGCTTTGTGGTGCATTTCGACATTCCGC
This sequence comes from Enterobacter cloacae complex sp. P13B, assembly GCF_014895915.1. Classification (NCBI taxonomy): domain Bacteria; kingdom Pseudomonadati; phylum Pseudomonadota; class Gammaproteobacteria; order Enterobacterales; family Enterobacteriaceae; genus Enterobacter; species Enterobacter cloacae complex sp. P13B. The sequence goes on along the minus strand of NZ_JADBQN010000049.1, from coordinate 28,183 downwards.
GCAATATCGAATCCTACTATCAGGAGACCGGCCGCGCCGGGCGTGACGGCCTGCCTGCGGAAGCGATGCTGTTTTACGATCCGGCCGATATGGCGTGGCTGCGCCGCTGTCTGGAAGAGAAGCCGCAGGGACAGCTCCAGGACATCGAGCGCCACAAGCTCAACGCGATGGGTGCCTTCGCTGAAGCGCAAACCTGCCGCCGTCTGGTGCTGCTCAACTACTTTGGTGAAGGGCGACAGGAGCCGTGCGGCAACTGCGATATCTGCCTCGATCCGCCAAAGCAGTACGATGGCCTGATGGACGCGCGCAAAGCGCTCTCGACCATTTATCGCGTGAATCAACGCTTCGGGATGGGCTACGTGGTGGAAGTACTGCGCGGTGCCAATAACCAGCGTATCCGCGACATGGGGCACGACAAGCTGCCGGTTTACGGCATCGGTAAAGACCAGAGCCACGAGCACTGGGTCAGCATTATTCGTCAGCTGATCCACCTCGGCTTTGCCACACAGAACATTGCCCAGCACTCCGCGCTACAGTTGACCGAAGCGGCGCGTCCGGTGCTGCGCGGTGACGTTGAGCTCAAGCTCGCCGTGCCGCGCGTGGTCGCCCTCAAGCCGCGGGTGATGCAAAAATCCTACGGCGGTAACTATGACCGCAAGCTGTTTGCCAAGCTGCGTAAGCTGCGCAAGGCCATTGCGGATGAAGAGAACATCCCGCCATACGTGGTGTTCAACGACGCGACGCTGATTGAGATGGCCGAGCAGATGCCGCTCAGCGCCAGCGAAATGCTCAGCGTTAACGGCGTGGGGACGCGCAAGCTGGAGCGCTTCGGTAAAGAGTTTATGGCGCTTATCCGCTCTCACGCCGATGGTGATGATGAGGAGTAGTCAGACGGGCGAAAAAGTGCCAGGATGATGACTCACTGAATTATTTCCCCGCGAGCTAATTATGTTAATGCTATTTCTCACCGTGGCGTTAGTGCACATCGTTGCGCTGATGAGCCCTGGCCCAGACTTTTTCTTCGTGTCGCAAACTGCCGTCAGCCGCTCCCGCAAAGAGGCGATGATGGGCGTGCTCGGTATTACCATGGGCGTTATGGTCTGGGCGGCGGTCGCGCTGCTCGGTCTGAACCTGATCCTGGCGAAGATGGCCTGGCTGCATAATATCATTATGGTTGGCGGCGGGCTGTACCTGTGCTGGATGGGCTACCAGATGCTGCGCGGGGCGCTGAAGAAAGAAGAGAAAAAACCGGAAGAGCCAAAGGTAGAGCTGGCAACGGGCGGCCGCAGCTTTGTAAAAGGGCTCCTGACTAACCTGGCAAACCCGAAAGCGATTATCTATTTCGGATCCGTGTTCTCGCTGTTTGTTGGTGACAGCGTCGGCGCAGGCGCGCGCTGGGGGATCTTCCTGCTGATCGTTGTTGAGACGTTCGCCTGGTTCACTATTGTTGCCAGCCTGTTCGCCTTACCGGCGATGCGCCGCGGCTATCAGCGCATCGCGAAGTGGATCGACGGCTTTGCCGGCGCGCTGTTCGCCGGCTTCGGCATTCATCTCATCATCTCTCGCTAAGCATGACGCGCTGACGCAAGCAGCGCGCCAACCAGCATAAACAGCGAACCAAAGACTTTATTCAGGGCCTTCATCTGCTTAGGCCCTTTAATCCACGCCGCTATCCGCTGCGCCAGCGTCGCGTAACCAATCATCACGATGATATCGACGATGATGGTGGTCGCGCCCAGCACCACGTACTGCATCACCTGGGGCTGATGTGGCACGATAAACTGTGGGAACAGGGCGGCGAGGAACACGATGCTTTTCGGGTTCGTCAGGTTCACGAACACCGCGCGCTTAAACAGATGGCCGCGCGTTTGCGTCCTGGAGAGCGTATTCAGGTCAATCGAGCCTGCCGCGCGCCACTGCTGGATACCGAGCCAAATCAGATACGCCGCACCGGCCCACTTCAGCACTTCAAACGCCAGCACCGAACGAGAGAACAGCGTCCCCAGACCAATCCCCACCAGCACAATATGAATGCCGAGCCCGGTCTGTAAACCGGCAATGGACGCCGCCGCACCGCGATAGCCGTGGTTGATGGAGGTGGTCATAGTGTTAATGGCGCCAGAGCCGGGTGAAAGGCTAAGGATGATTGATGTCAGCAGGTAGGCGAACCACCACTCGAAGGTCATTTGAAGCTCCCGAACCGTCTATTTTTATGCCACAATACGCTATTGTTGAGTCATTTTGTGACCAGTGACGAAAAAAAACGATATTCCCTGGATTACGTGAGTGGAAACCCAATGTTTCAGCAGAAAAAGGACTGGGAAACACGAGAAAACGCGTTTGCTGCTTTCTCAATGGGGCCGCTGACCGATTTCTGGCGGCAGCGTGAGGAAGACGAGTTTACGGGCGTCGGGGGTATCCCGGTGCGCTTCGTTCGCTTCCGCAATGAAAAAAATGACCGGGTGATCGTGGTCTGCCCCGGGCGTATCGAAAGCTACGTTAAATATGCCGAGCTGGCCTACGACCTGGTCAACATGGGGTTTGACGTGCTGATCATCGACCACCGTGGGCAGGGGCTGTCCGGGCGCATGCTGCCGGATACGCACCGCGGGCATGTGGATCACTTCAGCGATTACGTCGACGATTTTGCCGCGTTCTGGCAGCAGGAAGTTCAGCCCGGCCCCTGGCGCAAGCGGTACATCCTTGCGCACTCCATGGGCGGCGCCATTTCGACGCTGTTTTTGCAGCGGTATGAGCACCAGTGCGACGCCATTGCGCTCACCGCGCCGATGTACGGTATTGTCATTCGTTTTCCCGACTGGATGGTGCGCCATCTTCTCGACTGGGCTGAGGGCCATCAGCGCATTCGTGAAGGCTATGCCATCGGAACCGGACGCTGGCGCGCATTGCCGTTCGCCATCAACGTCTTAACTCACAGTCGGCAGCGCTATCGCCGCAACCTGCGCTTTTATGCCGATGAACCGCGCTTGCGCGTCGGCGGCCCGACCTGGCACTGGGTGCGTGAGGGTATTCTGGCCGGTGAGCAGGTGTTGGCAGGCGTAGGTGATGATGACACGCCGACGCTTCTGATTCAGGCGGAAGAAGAGCGTGTGGTGGATAACCGCATGCATGACCGCTATTGTGAACTGCGCGCTGCCGCCGGTCACCCTTGTGAAGGGGGTAAACCGCTGGTCATCAACGGCGCGTACCATGAGATCCTTTTTGAAAAGGACGCTATGCGCTCAGTCGCGCTTAACGCCATCGTCGAGTTTTTCGACCGGCATAACTGATTTTCTATTGAGGTTAAATTTTCCTATGTACCAGGTTGTTGCATCTGATTTAGATGGCACGCTGCTTTCCCCCGACCACACCCTGTCGCCTTATGCGAAAGAGACCTTAAAGCTTCTGACCGCCCGTGGCGTGAACTTTGTGTTCGCTACCGGCCGCCACCACGTGGACGTGGGGCAGATCCGCGATAATCTGGAGATCAAGTCGTACATGATCACCTCCAACGGTGCGCGCGTGCATGATACCGACGGCAACCTGATCTTCACCCATAACCTGGATCGCGATATTGCCGCCGATCTCTTCGGCGTGGTGCATAACAATCCGGCTATCGTCACCAACGTATACCGTGACGACGAATGGTTCATGAACCGCCACCGCCCGGATGAAATGCGTTTCTTCAAGGAAGCGGTATTCAACTACTCCCTGTATGAGCCGGGCCTGCTGGATCCAGAGGGGATCAGCAAGGTGTTCTTCACCTGCGACAGCCACGAAGAGCTGCTGCCGCTTGAGCAGGCGATCAACGCCCGCTGGGGCGATCGCGTCAACGTGAGCTTCTCTACCCTGACCTGTCTGGAAGTGATGGCGGGCGGCGTTTCTAAAGGTCACGCGCTCGAAGCGGTTGCGAAACGTCTGGGCTTCGCGCTTAAAGACTGTATCGCCTTTGGCGACGGCATGAACGACGCCGAGATGCTCTCTATGGCGGGCAAAGGCTGCATCATGGAAAACGCGCACCAGCGCCTGAAGGATCTGCATCCGGAGCTGGAAGTCATCGGCACCAACGCAGACAACGCGGTACCGAAATACCTGCGCAAACTGTTCCTTGAATAATCTTCATTCGGTTGTTTATTGTTCAGTTGTCAACTAAAGAGTTCGCTACAATGCCTGTCCTTCTTTCTGAGAGACAAGCATTGTGGCGCTACTCATTATCACCACTATCCTGTGGGCCTTCTCCTTTAGCCTGATTGGCGAATACCTTGCCGGTTCGGTCGACAGTTACTTCTCGGTGCTGATGCGCGTGGGGCTGGCGGCGCTGGTGTTCCTGCCGTTCCTGCGCACGCGCGGGCAATCGCTGAAAACCATTCTGCTGTACATGCTGGTGGGGGCGATGCAGCTTGGCATCATGTATCTGTTCAGCTTCCGGGCTTACGTCTACCTGTCCGTCTCCGAATTCCTGCTCTTTACCGTGCTGACGCCGCTCTATATCACGCTGATTTACGATCTGCTCAGCAGGCGCCGCCTGCGCTGGGGATATCTGCTAAGCGCCGCGCTGGCGGTTATTGGCGCGGCGATCATTCGCTACGACAAAGTGAGCGATCACTTCTGGACAGGGCTGATGTTCGTCCAGCTTGCCAACATCAGCTTTGCCATTGGTATGGTGGGCTATAAGCGCCTGATGGAAACCCGCCCGATGCCGCAGCACAACGCGTTTGCGTGGTTCTATATGGGCGCGGCGATCGTCGCGGTGGCGGCGTGGTTTATGCTCGGCAACCCGCAAAAGCTGCCGACCACCACCGTGCAGTGGAGCGTTCTGGTCTGGCTGGGCGTGGTGGCGTCGGGGCTGGGGTACTTTATGTGGAACTACGGCGCTACGCAGGTAGACGCCGGTACGCTGGGGATCATGAACAACGTGCACGTCCCGGCGGGGCTGCTGGTGAACCTTGCCATCTGGCAGGAACAGCCGCACTGGCCGAGCTTCCTTATTGGGGGGGCGGTGATCCTGGCTTCACTGTGGGTCCATCGCCGCTGGGTCGCTCCGCGCTCCGCACAAACGGAAGATGGTCGCACGCGTGGTTCCGCGCTGAGCGAATAAACGCCTCCGTAACCGGCTGACGCTGCTCGCCATCGCGCACGGCGGCGTACAGCCGGCTCCACAGTCCTTCCCCCAGGGTTTTGGTGACCACCAGACCCTGGCGTTCAAAGCTCTCCACCACCCAGTGCGGCAGCGCCGCGATACCCATGCTGGCCGCCACCATCTGGATCAGCAGCAGGGTGTTATCCACGCTTTTCAGCTGCGGGCTGATGCCTGCCGGCTGCAGGAAATGACGCCAGATATCCAGGCGGCTGCGCTGAACCGGGTAAATCAGCAGCGTTTCTGTCGCCAGATCTTCCGGCGTAATGCGCGTTTTGGCCGCCAGCGGATGGTCCGGCGCCAGCACCAGACGCACCTCAAAATCGAACATCGGCGAATAGTGCAGGCCGCTGCGCGGCAGGATGTCGGACGTCATCACCAGATCCAGCTCGCCCTGCTGGAGCGAGGGCTGCGGGTCGAACGTCACGCCGGATTTAAAGTCCATTTCCACCTGCGGCCACTTCTGGCGGAAGTTCTCAAGCGCGGGGGTCAGCCACTGAATACAGCTGTGGCACTCAATGGCGATCCGCAGTTTGGTCTGCTGCGGCTCGTTACACGCCTGCAGCGCGCTGGCGATCTGCGGCAGTACCTGATTCGCCAGTTGAAGAAGAATTTCACCCTGCGGCGTAAAGCGCAAAGGCTGGCTCTTACGCACAAAAAGACGAAATCCGAGGCGTTGTTCCAGATCGCTGAACTGGTGAGAAAGGGCGGACTGGGTCTGGTGCAGCGTGGCCGCCGCCGCCGCGAGCGAACCGCAATTCCGCAACGCTTGTAGCGTTTTCAGGTGTTTAATCTCGATCATGAAAGTCCTTCACTCCGCCATGAACATTTTGCGCTTGAGGAATATACAGTACCTGCCAATTATAGATGTGTAAACATCTGGACGTCTAAATAACAAATTTGACAAGGGGCATACCATGACAATCCGCACTCACACTCTCGGTTTTCCTCGCGTTGGCCTGCGTCGCGAGCTGAAAAAAGCGCAAGAAAGCTACTGGGCGGGCAACGCCTCCCGTGAAGAACTCCTGGCGGTGGGGCGGGAGCTGCGCGCCCGTCACTGGGATCAGCAAAAACAGGCGGGTATTGACCTGCTGCCGGTGGGCGATTTCGCCTGGTACGACCATGTTCTGACGACCAGCCTGCTGCTGGGCAACGTGCCGGCTCGTCATCAGAACAAAGATGGATCGGTGGATATCGACACCCTGTTCCGCATCGGCCGTGGCCGCGCGCCAACGGGTGAGCCAGCGGCAGCGGCGGAAATGACCAAGTGGTTTAACACCAACTATCACTATATGGTGCCGGAGTTCGTCAAAGGTCAGCAGTTTACGCTGACCTGGACGCAGCTTCTGGACGAAGTGGATGAAGCGCTGGCGCTGGGCCACCAGGTGAAGCCCGTATTGCTGGGGCCGGTAACCTACCTGTGGCTGGGTAAAGTGAAGGGCGAACAATTTGACCGCCTCAGCCTGCTGAACGATATTCTGCCGGTATATAAGCAGGTGCTGATTGAGCTGGGCAAGCGCGGCATTCAGTGGGTGCAAATCGACGAACCCGCGCTGGTGCTGGAGCTGCCGCAGGAGTGGCTCGATGCCTTCAAACCGGCGTATGACGCGCTCACCGGCCAGGTGAAGCTGCTGCTGACCACCTATTTCGAGGGCGTGACGCCAAACCTCGACACTATCACCGCGCTGCCGGTTCAGGGCCTGCACGTTGACCTGGTTCACGGTAAGGACGATGTCGCAGAGCTGCACGAGCGCCTGCCTGAGGAGTGGTTGCTCTCCGCCGGTCTGGTCAACGGCCGTAACGTCTGGCGCGCCGATCTGAGCGAGAAATACGCCCAAATTAAAGACATCGTCGGCAAACGCGAGCTGTGGGTGGCTTCATCCTGCTCGCTGCTGCACAGTCCGATCGATCTGAGCGTGGAGACCCGTCTCGACCCTGAAGTGAAGAGCTGGTTTGCCTTCGCCCTGCAAAAATGTGAAGAGCTGGCACTGCTGCGCGACGCGCTCAACAGCGGCGATACGGCGGCGATTACCGACTGGAGCGCACCGATTCAGGCGCGTCGTCACTCGGCTCGCGTGCACAACCCGGCGGTGGAAAAACGTCTGGCGGCCATCACCGCCCGGGACAGCCAGCGTCAGAGCCCGTACGAGGTACGTGCCGAAGCCCAGCGCGCCCGCTTCAATCTTCCCGCGTGGCCGACCACGACCATCGGTTCATTCCCGCAAACTACCGAGATCCGCGGCCTGCGTCTGGACTTCAAAAAGGGCAATCTGGACGCGAATCATTACCGCACCGGCATTGCGGAACACATCAAGCAGGCGATTATCGAGCAGGAACGCCTCGGGCTGGACGTGCTGGTGCACGGCGAAGCCGAGCGTAACGACATGGTCGAATACTTCGGTGAACACCTGGACGGCTTCGTCTTTACCCAGAATGGCTGGGTGCAGAGCTACGGCTCCCGCTGCGTGAAGCCGCCGGTGGTCATTGGGGACGTCAGCCGCCCGGAACCGATCACGGTGGAGTGGGCGAAGTACGCCCAGTCCCTGACCGACAAGCCGGTAAAAGGCATGCTGACCGGCCCGGTGACAATTCTCTGTTGGTCGTTCCCGCGCGAAGACGTGACCCGTGAAACCATCGCCAAACAGATCGCGCTGGCGCTGCGTGATGAAGTGGCGGATCTGGAGGCGGCGGGGATTGGCATCATCCAGATTGACGAACCGGCGCTGCGCGAAGGTTTGCCGCTGCGCCGCAGCGACTGGGATGCTTACCTGCAGTGGGGCGTGGAAGCATTCCGCATCAACGCCGCAGTGGCGAAGGACGACACCCAGATCCACACCCATATGTGTTACTGCGAATTTAACGACATCATGGATTCGATTGCCGCGCTGGATGCAGACGTGATCACCATCGAGACCTCGCGTTCAGACATGGAGCTGCTGGAGTCGTTTGAAGAGTTCGACTACCCGAACGAAATTGGGCCGGGCGTGTATGACATTCACTCCCCGAACGTGCCGAGCGTGGAGTGGATTGAGGCGCTGCTGAGAAAAGCCGCTCAGCGCATCCCGGCGGAACGCCTGTGGGTAAACCCGGACTGCGGCCTGAAAACCCGCGGCTGGCCGGAGACGCGTGCGGCGCTCGCCAACATGGTGAAGGCGGCGCAGAACTTACGTCAGGCTTGATGACGCGCAGGCCCGGTAAGGCGCAGCCGCCCCCCGGGCTTTTTTTTATGCTTTCTTCCCGCCGTACTGGCTAAACCATGCCAGCATTCTCTGCCAGCCATCTTTAGCGGATTCCGCGTGATAGCTCGGACGATAATCGGCATTAAACGCGTGTCCGGCATCGGGATACACCACGATTTCGGCCTTCGCGTTCGCCGCCCGCAGCGCGTGGCGCATCGTCTCGACGGTATCAAGCGGAATGCCGGTATCCTGGCCGCCATACAGCCCTAACACCGGGGCATTGAGATCGGTAGCGATATCAACCGGATGCTTCGGTGAGTTCAGCGTCTTTTCGCCCACCAGTTTGCCGTACCAGGCAACGGCGGCTTTCAGCTGCGGGTTATGCGCGGCATACAGCCAGCTAATGCGTCCACCCCAGCAGAAACCGGTGACCATTAAGCGGTGCGGGTCGCCGCCGTTGCGCGCCGCCCAGCTGGCGACGTGGTCGAGGTCTGCCAGCACCTGCGCGTCCGGCACTTTGCTGACCAGGTTGCTGAACAGCGTCGGGATATCACTGTAGTCATTCGGATCGCCCTGACGGAAGTAGAGCTCTGGCGCAACGGCCAGATAGCCTTCAAGCGCCAGGCGGCGGCAGAGGTCGCGAATATGTTCGTGAACACCGAAAATTTCCTGAACCACAATCACGATGGGCAGCGGGCCGTCCGCCGATTTTGGTCGTGCGTGATAAGCAGGCATGTTCTCTCCCTGCGAGGGAATAGAGGTCTCACCTGCCGTGATGGCGTCTTCAGACGTTGAGACGATGGTTGAAGCATGCGGAGCCGCAGCAGGTGCAAATCCGGTTTTTTCAGTCATGGCATTCTCCGTACCAATGAGTTAGCGCAAAGGTAAATATAGACACCAGGTTAACAACTCACAGTGCCTTAAACGGTCTATCTTTTGTGCAGCACCCGACGATATAACTTGTTAATGTGATGTGAATCACTTTTTTATGGAAATTCAATGCAATCATTTTCATTCATAGTGAGATGCGTCACGAAATTATGCTTACCGCTTCTGTAAAGTACCGTTTTACTTCTTCTGACTAACCGACCCACAGAGGAGTCACCTATGTCTAAGTCTGATGTTTTTCATCTCGGCCTCACTAAAAACGATTTACAAGGGGCTACGCTCGCTATCGTCCCTGGCGACCCAGAGCGTGTGGAAAAGATCGCCGCGCTGATGGATAAGCCGGTCAAGCTGGCTGCCCATCGTGAATTCACCACCTGGCGCGCAGAGCTGGATGGCAAAGCGGTGATTGTGTGCTCTACCGGTATCGGTGGCCCGTCTACCTCTATCGCCGTGGAAGAGCTGGCGCAGCTGGGCATTCGTACTTTCCTGCGTATCGGCACCACCGGCGCGATTCAGCCGCACATTAACGTGGGCGACGTGCTGGTGACGACCGCATCCGTGCGTCTGGACGGCGCAAGCCTGCACTTTGCACCGATGGAATTCCCGGCAGTGGCTGACTTCGAGTGCACCACCGCGCTGGTTGAAGCGGCGAAATCCGTGGGCGCAACCACTCACGTGGGCGTAACTGCCTCTTCTGATACCTTCTATCCGGGCCAGGAGCGTTACGACACCTTCTCAGGCCGCGTGGTGAGCCGCTTCAAAGGCTCAATGGAAGAGTGGCAGTCTATGGGCGTGATGAACTACGAGATGGAATCCGCAACGCTGCTGACCATGTGCGCAAGCCAGGGTCTGCGTGCCGGTATGGTGGCGGGCGTTATCGTCAACCGTACCCAGCAGGAGATCCCGAACGCCGAAACCATGAAGCAGACCGAAAGTCACGCGGTGAAAATCGTGGTTGAAGCGGCTCGCCGCCTGATCTAGTCCTCCTCTCTGAGATAAAAGGCCGACGCGTTCGGCCTTTATTTTTTGCGTAGCGCCTCGCAGGAAAACCCTTTCAAACTGGACGTTTATACAGCACAATCTTATTTTGTGCGGGTAATACGTTGATGCAGGGGGCGTTGTGGATATCTCAATCCTGATTTATGCGGTAATTGCGCTGGCTGGCGTGGCGATAGGCTGGCTGATATCCAGCTATCAGCATGCACAGCAGAAGGCCGAGCAGTTGGCTGAACGCGAAGAGATCGTCGCCGATTTAAGCGCCGCAAAACAACAGCTTGCGCTGACCGACCACTGGCGCGACGAGTGTGAGCTGCTCAATAACGAACTGCGTAACCTGCGCGACATCAACACCTCGCTGGAGGCCGATCTCCGCGAAGTGACTACCCGCCTTGAATCCACCCAGCTGCATGCCGAAGACAAAATCCGCCAGATGATCAACAGCGAGCAGCGCCTCAGCGAACAGTTCGAGAACCTCGCCAACCGCATTTTCGAGCACAGCAACCGCCGCGTTGATGAGCAAAATCGCCAGAGCCTGAACAGCCTGCTGACGCCGCTGCGCGAACAGCTGGACGGCTTTCGCCGTCAGGTACAGGACAGCTTTGGTCAGGAAGCCCGCGAACGCCACACGCTGGCGCATGAGATCCGCAATCTTCAACAGCTGAATGCCCAGATGGCGCAGGAAGCGGTCAACCTGACGCGGGCGCTGAAAGGCGATAACAAAACCCAGGGTAACTGGGGGGAAGTGGTGCTCACCCGCGTGCTGGAGGCCTCTGGCCTGCGGGAAGGGTATGAATACGAAACGCAGGTGAGTATCGAAAACGATGCCCGCTCGCGAATGCAGCCGGATGTAATTGTGCGTCTGCCGCAGGGCAAAGATGTGGTCATTGACGCCAAAATGACGCTGGTGGCCTATGAGCGCTACTTCAACGCTGAAGATGACTATACGCGCGAATCGGCGCTGCAGGAGCACATTGCCTCCGTGCGTAACCATATTCGCCTGCTGGGTAGAAAGGATTATCAGCAACTGCCGGGGCTGCGCTCGCTGGACTACGTGCTGATGTTTATCCCGGTCGAACCCGCGTTTTTGCTGGCGCTCGACAGACAGCCCGAACTGATCACCGAAGCGCTGAAAAATAACATTATGCTGGTCAGCCCCACCACGCTGCTGGTGGCCTTACGCACCATTGCTAACCTGTGGCGCTATGAGCACCAGAGCCGTAACGCGCAGCAGATTGCCGACCGCGCCAGCAAGCTGTACGACAAAATGCGCCTCTTCGTGGACGACATGTCCTCCGTCGGGCAAAGCCTGGATCGTGCGCAGGATAACTACCGCCAGGCGATGAAAAAGCTCTCCTCCGGGCGTGGCAACCTGCTTGCGCAGGCTGAAGCATTCCGCAGCCTGGGAGTGGAGATTAAACGCGAGATTAATCCGGAATTGGTCGAACAGGCCACAGCCCAGGACGAAGAGTTCCGACTGCGTGAGGGCGGGGATGAACAAAATACCCCCAACCAGGACAACGATTTAGCGGCGGATTTATCACCAGACGAGCAGCCAGCGCGTTTCTTTCGCGGTGGTTGAATCGTAGGGCAATTGCGCCCAATCTGTTACACTTCACGAACATTTGACTGATTAGCAGGCTCTGAGATGGTTGACGATTCACAAGACACGACGCACTTTGGCTTTCAGACTGTAGCCAAAGCGCAGAAAGCTGACATGGTGGCCCACGTATTTCATTCCGTGGCGGCGAAGTACGATGTGATGAATGACTTGATGTCGTTCGGCATTCATCGCTTGTGGAAGCGCTTCACCATCGACTGCAGCGGTGTGCGTCGTGGACAAACGGTTCTCGATCTGGCTGGCGGTACGGGCGATCTGACGGCGAAATTCTCCCGTCTGGTGGGCGAAACCGGTCGCGTTGTACTGGCTGATATTAATGACTCCATGCTTAAAATGGGACGCGAAAAGCTGCGTAACATCGGCGTGGTGGGTAATGTGGAATACGTGCAGGCCAACGCCGAAGCGCTGCCGTTCCCGGACAATACTTTTGACTGCATCACGATTTCCTTCGGTCTGCGTAACGTCACCGATAAAGAAAAAGCGCTGCGCTCCATGTACCGCGTGCTGAAGCCGGGTGGACGCCTGCTGGTGCTCGAGTTCTCTAAACCGATTATCGACCCGCTGAGCAAAGCCTACGACGCATATTCCTTCCACGTGCTGCCGCGTATTGGCGAACTGGTGGCAAACGACGCGGAAAGCTATCGCTATCTGGCGGAATCAATTCGCATGCATCCGGATCAGGACACCTTAAAAGCCATGATGCAGGATGCGGAATTTGAGAACGTTGAGTACTTCAACATGACGGCGGGTGTCGTCGCGCTGCATCGCGGTTACAAATTCTGAGTGGAGGTGTCCCGTGCCCTTTAAACCCTTAGTCACCGCAGGCATCGAGAATGTGCTGAATGCCTTCCTGTATCGCGCTCCGGCGCTGAAAGCCGCACGTCAGCGGCTAAACGGGAAGGTACTGCGCATTGTGTTAAAAGAGTTCTCGACGCCGCTCGTGCTGGTTTTCAGCGAACGTCAGCTTGACGTTCTGGGTGAGTGGGAAGGTGAAGCTGATTGCTCGGTCATTACCCATATGAGCGTGCTGCCAAAACTGCGCGATCGCCAGCAATTAACGGCGCTTATCCGCAGCGGTGAGCTGGAAGTGGAAGGCGACATCCAGGTCGTGCAGAACTTCGTTGCGCTCAGCGATCTGGCTGAGTTTGACCCGGCAGAGCTGCTGGCGCCTTTTATTGGCGACATCGCCGCTGAAGGGATCGGGAAAGTTATTCATGGCGGCACGGCGTTCCTGCGCAAAAATCTGCAACGCCAACAGCGTTATGCCGCAGAAGTGCTGACCGAAGAGTGGCGCATGGCGCCCGGGCCGCTGGAAGTTGCGTGGTTCGCAGAAGAGACGGCCGCGGTTGAACGTGCGGTTGATGCCCTAAGCAAACGGCTGGAAAAACTGGAGGGCAAATGACGCCTGGTGAAATTCGGCGCCTCTATTTTATCATCCACACCTTTTTGAGTTACGGGCTCGACGAGCTCATCCCCAAAATGCGTATCACGCTGCCGCTCAGGATCTGGCGGCGGACGCTGTTCTGGATGCCAAATCGCCATAAAGGTCAGCCGCTGGGTGAACGCCTGCGTCTGGCGCTGCAGGAGCTCGGCCCGGTATGGATTAAGTTCGGACAGATGCTCTCAACTCGCCGCGATCTCTTCCCGCCGCACATTGCCGATGAACTGGCGATGCTGCAGGACCGTGTCGCCCCGTTTGACGGGGTGAGAGCGAAGAAACAGATCGAGGAGGCGATGGGTAACCTTCCCGTTGAAACCTGGTTTGACGATTTCGAAATAGAACCGCTGGCGTCGGCTTCTATCGCTCAGGTGCACACTGCGCGTCTGAAAGAGAACGGCAAAGAGGTGGTGATCAAGGTGATCCGCCCGGATATCCTGCCGATCATCAAAGCCGACATGAAGCTAATTTATCGTCTGGCGCGCTGGGTTCCGCGTCTGCTGCCGGACGGCCGTCGACTGCGCCCGATGGAAGTGGTGCGGGAATATGAAAAAACGCTGATTGATGAGCTTAATCTGCTGCGAGAATCGGCAAACGCCATTCAGCTGCGCCGCAATTTTGAAAACAGCCCGATGCTCTACGTGCCTGAAGTCTATTCAGACTATTGCAGCCAGAACATGATGGTCATGGAGCGCATCTACGGTATTCCGGTTTCGGATGTGGTGGCCCTGGAGAAGCAGGGAACGAACATGAAGCTGCTGGCCGAACGTGGCGTGCAGGTCTTCTTTACCCAGGTATTCCGCGACAGTTTTTTCCATGCGGACATGCATCCGGGCAATATCTTCGTGAGCTATGAGCATCCTGAGGATCCGAAATACATCGGTATCGACTGCGGAATTGTGGGCTCGCTGAATAAAGAAGATAAACGTTATCTGGCTGAGAACTTCATCGCCTTCTTCAACCGCGACTACCGTAAGGTGGCCGAGCTGCATGTGGATTCCGGCTGGGTTCCGCCAGACACCAACGTCGAAGAGTTCGAGTTTGCTATCCGTACCGTTTGCGAACCGATTTTTGAAAAACCGCTAGCAGAGATCTCTTTTGGACACGTGCTGTTAAACCTGTTCAATACGGCCCGCCGCTTTAATATGGAAGTTCAGCCACAGTTAGTTTTACTTCAGAAAACATTACTTTACGTTGAGGGTGTAGGTCGACAACTCTATCCTCAGTTAGACTTGTGGAAGACGGCTAAACCTTTCCTGGAATCCTGGATTAAGGATCAGGTTGGCCTTCCAGCGCTGGTGCGTTCGCTGAAAGAGAAAGGACCGTTCTGGATCGAAAAAATGCCTGAAATTCCTGAACTGGTTTACGACAGTTTGCGTCAGAGCAAGAATCTTCAGCACAGCATGGATAAAATCGCCCGCGAGCTTCAGTCCAGCCGTGTGCGCCAGGGACAGTCACGCTACCTCTTTGGCATTGGCGCAACGCTGCTGCTGAGCGGTACGTTGCTGCTGATCAACCGTCCTGACTGGCAGATGATGCCCGCCTGGCTGATGGCTGGCGGGGTTGTTGTCTGGCTTGCAGGATGGAGAAAAACGCGCTGAGTTTGCATCGCCATCGACAGGTCGCATACGTATAATGCGACCTGACCAATTAATCATCTATCCCTGAGGAATATGTATGGGTGGTATCAGTATCTGGCAATTAGTCATTATTGCCGTCATCGTTGTGCTGCTGTTTGGCACCAAAAAGCTCGGTTCTATTGGTTCCGATCTGGGCGCGTCTATCAAAGGCTTCAAGAAAGCAATGAGCGATGATGAGAGCAAGCAGGATAAAACCAGCCAGGACGCTGACTTTACTGCTAAATCCATCTCCGATAAGCAAGAAGATGCCAAAAAGGAAGACGCTAAACGCCACGATAAAGAGCAGGTGTAAGTCGTGTTCGACATTGGTTTTAGTGAGCTGCTGCTGGTCTTTGTGATTGGTCTGATCGTGCTGGGGCCGCAGCGTCTGCCGGTAGCGGTGAAAACCGTCGTGGGCTGGGTTCGAGCGCTAAGATCGCTGGCTTCGACCGTTCAGAACGAGCTGGCGCAGGAACTTAAGCTGCAGGAGTTTCAGGAAAGCCTGAAAAAGGTTGAGAAGGCGAGCATGGATAACCTGACGCCGGAACTGAAAGCCTCAATGGATGAGCTGCGCGAAGCGGCGGAATCCATGAAGCGCTCTTACAGCGTTAACGATCCTGAAAAAGCGAGCGATGAAGCGAACACTATTCATAACCCGGTGGTGAAGGACAGCGAAGCGCTGCGTGAGGGCGTGACGCCAGCGAGTGCGGAGCACCAGGCCGCAGCGCCTGAACAAACGCCGCAGGAAACTGAACTGAAAAAACAGGCGCAGCCGGAAGAGCCGGTGGTAAAAGCGGCTGAAGCGAAACCCGCCGCGCCCGTTTCCGAATCATCCCCCTCGTCGAGTGATAAAGCGTAACTATGGCAGTAGATGATACTCAACCGCTTATTACGCACCTTATTGAGCTGCGTAAGCGCCTGTTAAACTGCATTATTGCGGTATTCCTCATATTCCTGTGCCTGGTCTATTTCGCCAACGATATTTATCAGGTGGTTTCTGCGCCGCTGATCAAGCAGATGCCGCTGGGGGCAACGATGATTGCAACAGACGTTGCATCACCGTTTTTCACCCCGATTAAGCTCACCTTCTGGGTGTCGTTGATTGCGTCTGCACCCGTTATCCTTTATCAGGTATGGGCATTTGTGGCGCCAGCACTGTACAGGCACGAACGTAAACTGGTGATCCCGCTGCTGGTCTCCAGTTCGCTGCTATTCTATATCGGCATGGCGTTTGCCTACTTCGTTGTCTTCCCGCTGGCCTTTGGCTTCCTGACGCATACCGCGCCGGAAGGGGTTCAGGTATCGACGGATATCGCCAGCTACCTCAGCTTTGTGATGGCGCTGTTTATGGCGTTCGGTGTGGCGTTTGAAGTGCCGGTGGCCATTGTGCTGCTCTGCTGGGTTGGGGTAACCACCCCTGATGACCTGCGTAAGAAGCGTCCCTATATTCTGGTGGGCGCCTTCGTAGTCGGCATGCTGCTGACGCCGCCGGACGTCTTCTCACAAACGCTGCTGGCAATACCGATGTACTGCCTGTTTGAGGTTGGCGTATTCTTCTCGCGTTTCTACGTGGGAAAAGGACGCCGGTCGGACGATGAAGACGATGCGTCCGAAAAGACCACTGAAGAGTAAAACCAGCCGCCCGTCAGGGCGGTTGTTCTATGGGGAATCGCATGTTTGATATCGGACTCAACCTGACCAGCTCGCAGTTTGCGAAAGATCGTGACGAGGTGGTTGCGCGTGCTTTTGAGGCTGGCGTAAAAGGGCTGCTCCTGACCGGGACCAACCTGCATGAGAGCGAGCAGGCGCTGCTGCTGGCGCAACGCTATCAACACTGCTGGTCAACCGCAGGCGTACACCCTCATGACAGCAGCCAGTGGACGGCGGAGAGCGCAGAAACCCTGCGCACACTGGCAAAAACGGCAGAGGTGGTGGCTATTGGCGAGTGCGGGCTCGATTTTAACCGCAACTTCTCGACGCCTGAAGAACAGGAAAAGGCGTTCACTGCCCAGCTTGCGCTGGCGGCAGAGCTTGAAATGCCCGTCTTTATGCACTGTCGCGATGCGCATGAACGTTTTCTCGCACTGCTGGACCCGTGGCTGGATAAACTGCCCGGCGCAGTGCTCCACTGCTTCACCGGGTCTCGCCAGGAAGCGCTGGATTGCCTGAACCGCGGTTTGTATCTGGGGATCACCGGTTGGGTGTGTGATGAGCGCCGAGGGCTTGAGCTTCGCGAGCTGCTGCCGATAATCCCGGCAGACCGTTTGCTTCTTGAAACCGATGCGCCATACCTGCTGCCGCGAGATATGAAGCCCAAACCGGCATCGCGGCGAAACGAGCCCGCCTTGCTGGGGCACATTGTTGAGCGCGTAGCGCACTGGCGTGGAGAGGGTCCGCACTGGCTTTCCGCGCAGACGGATGACAACGTGCGTCGCCTGTTCGGGATAAACGTTTAAACTTTGCGGAAGTCGGTGTTTTTCACGCTCTGCAGCACCTGCTTGTTCAGCAGATTGAGCAACAGCATGGAGCGCGCTTCACCGTCCGGCTCGGCGAAAATCGCCTGCAGGCCTTCGAATGCGCCTTCGGTAATGACGACGCTATCACCCGCGTAAGGGGTTTCCGGGTCGGTGATCCCTTCAGGCTGTTGATAAACAGACAGCTGATGAATGACGGTCGACGGAACGGTTGCCGGGTGGGCACCAAAACGAACGAAGTGGCTGACGCCGCGCGTTGCGCTGATGGTAGTGGTGTGGATCACCTCAGGGTCGAACTCCACGAACAGATAGTTCGGGAATAAAGGCTCACTGACGGTTGTGCGCTTCCCGCGCTGCATTTTTTCAAGCGTGATCACGGGTGTCAGACAATTTACAGACTGACGTTCAAGATGTTCCTGCGCGCGCTGAAGTTGCCCGCGTTTGCAATACAGTAAATACCAGGCCTGCATAATCACTCTTTCCCTTAGTTCGGGGCGCAAGCATATCAAAACCCTGGAGGGATCGCTAAGTTGATTATAATGGGGGAAATTCGAACACAGCGGATAAGTTCACGCTAATTTAACAAAATTACAGCATCAAGCAGGCTTACGCCGTATAATGAAGCGCTTACAGAGAGGCTATGACTAACTGCATGAAATACCACGATCTCCGCGACTTCCTGACGCTGCTGGAAAAGCAGGGTGAACTGAAACGCATTACACTTCCTGTTGATCCTTATCTGGAAATGACAGAAATTGCTGACCGCACCCTGCGTGCCGGTGGCCCTGCATTACTGTTTGAAAATCCAAAAGGTTACTCAATGCCGGTGCTGTGCAACCTGTTTGGCACCCCGCGTCGTGTCGCGCTGGGAATGGGGCAGGAAGACGTTACCGCGCTGCGTGAAGTGGGGAAACTGCTGGCATTTCTGAAAGAGCCTGAGCCACCGAAAGGTTTCCGCGATCTGTTCGATAAGCTGCCGCAGTTTAAGCAGGTGTTGAACATGCCCACCAAACGCCTGCGCGGCGCGCCGTGTCAGCAGAAAGTGCTGGAAGGCGATGCGGTGGATCTCACCAAAATCCCTATCATGCAGTGCTGGCCTGAAGATGCTGCGCCGCTGATCACCTGGGGCCTCACCGTGACGCGCGGACCGCATAAAGAGCGGCAAAACCTCGGTATTTATCGCCAGCAGCTGATTGGCAAGAATAAGCTCATCATGCGCTGGCTGTCGCACCGCGGCGGCGCGCTGGATTTCCAGGAGTGGTGTGCTGCACATCCGGGTGAACGGTTCCCGGTGTCTGTCGCGTTAGGTGCCGATCCGGCCACCATTCTGGGGGCGGTCACGCCCGTACCGGATACGCTCTCTGAATATGCGTTTGCTGGCCTGCTGCGCGGGACTAAAACCGAGGTCGTGAAGTGTATCTCCAACGATCTCGAAGTGCCGGCCAGCGCCGAAATTGTGCTGGAAGGTTACATTGAGCAGGGTGAAATGGCGCCAGAAGGCCCTTACGGCGACCACACCGGCTATTACAACGAAGTGGATAACTTCCCGGTGTTTACCGTCACGCATGTTACTCAGCGTGAAGATGCGATTTATCACTCCACCTATACTGGCCGCCCACCGGATGAACCGGCGGTGCTCGGCGTGGCGCTGAACGAAGTATTTGTGCCGATCCTGCAAAAGCAGTTCCCGGAAATCGTTGATTTTTATCTGCCGCCTGAAGGATGCTCGTATCGCATGGCGGTGGTCACGATGAAGAAGCAGTATCCCGGTCATGCTAAACGCGTGATGATGGGCGTATGGTCTTTCCTGCGCCAGTTTATGTATACCAAATTTGTTATTGTCTGCGATGATGACGTTAACGCCCGTGACTGGAACGACGTTATCTGGGCGATAACCACGCGAATGGATCCTGCGCGTGATACGGTGTTAGTCGAAAATACGCCGATAGATTATCTGGATTTTGCCTCGCCGGTTTCCGGTCTTGGCTCAAAGATGGGACTGGATGCCACAAATAAATGGCCTGGCGAAACCGACCGTGAATGGGGTCGCCCGATCAAAAAAGATCCTGCTGTGACCGCGCGAATTGACGCGATCTGGGACGAACTGGCCATAATGAATAACGGTAAACCCTGAGCTGACCGTTAAGCCCTATAGACTTCCCGACAGAGAGAGCGAATGACAACCTTAAGCTGTAAAGTGACGTCGGTAGATGCTATTACCGACACCGTATATCGCGTCCGTTTGGTTCCTGAAGCGGCATTCTCATTCCGTGCCGGCCAGTACCTGATGGTGGTGATGGATGAGCGTGATAAGCGTCCTTTCTCTATGGCCTCTACGCCAGCAGAGCAGGAATTTATTGAGCTGCATATTGGTGCGTCTGAGCTTAACCTGTACGCAATGGCCGTGATGGACCGCATCCTGAAAGAGCGTGAGATTGTGGTCGACATTCCTCACGGCGACGCGTGGTTGCGTGATGACGAAGACCGTCCGCTGATTCTGATCGCGGGCGGTACGGGCTTCTCCTATGTGCGCTCTATTCTGTTGACCGCGCTGGCGCGTAATCCAGACCGTGACATCACCATCTACTGGGGCGGCCGTGAAGAGAAGCACCTGTACGACCTGTCTGAACTGGAAGCGCTGAGCGTTAACCATCCTAACCTGCGCATTGAGCCAGTGGTCGAGCAGCCGGAAGAGGGCTGGCGTGGACGTAGCGGGACGGTGCTGACGGCGGTACTGCAGGATCACGGCACGCTGGCGGGACATGATATCTACATTGCAGGCCGTTTCGAGATGGCGAAAATTGCCCGCGACCTGTTCTGTAACGAACGCGATGCGCGTGAAGATCGCCTGTTTGGCGATGCGTTTGCCTTCATTTAAATAAAAAACCCGCCCCTGACAGGCGGGAAGAACGGCAACTAAACTGTCTCTCTTCGCCAATGACGCCATAACTGCGTTGGCTGCGCTCGTTCACCCGAATCACTTACTAATGTAAGCTCATCGGGATTCGCTCGCTTGCCGCCTTGTTCTGACGTCATTGGCTTTGAGATACTTTTCCTTACTTACACTCTCTCAAACACCGTCGCGATACCCTGACCCAGGCCGATACACATCGTTGCCAGACCAAACTGGGCATCTTTGCGTTCCATCAGGTTAATCAGCGTCGTGCTGATACGCGCCCCGGAACAGCCCAGCGGGTGGCCGAGGGCGATCGCGCCGCCGTTGAGGTTAATCTTCTCGTCGATCTGCTCCATCAGCCCCAGATCTTTAATGCACGGCAGGATCTGCGCGGCAAACGCTTCGTTCATCTCGAACAGATCGATATCGCTGGCAGTTAAGCCCGCTTTTTTCAGCGCCAGCTTCGAGGCCGGAACCGGGCCGTAACCCATGATTGAAGGATCGCAGCCCACGACCGCCATCGAACGCACGCGAGCGCGTGGCGTCAGGCCCAATTCGCGGGCGCGGCTTTCGCTCATCACCAGCATCGCGGCGGCACCGTCGGACAGCGCCGACGACGTCCCTGCCGTTACCGTACCGGTGACCGGATCAAATGCCGGACGCAGGGTAGAAAGCGCTTCGACCGTCGTTTCCGGGCGAATAACTTCGTCGTAGCTGAACTGCTTCAGTACGCCGTCTGCATCGTGGCCGCCGGTGGGGATGATCTCATTCTTGAAGGCACCGGACTGCGTGGCGGCCCAGGCGCGGGCGTGAGAGCGCGCGGCAAAAGCATCCTGCATTTCACGACTGATGCCGTGCAGGCGGGAGAGCATCTCGGCGGTAAGGCCCATCATGCCTGCGGCTTTCGCCACGTTGCGGCTCATGCCCGGATGGAAATCGACCCCGTGGCTCATCGGCACGTGTCCCATGTGTTCAACGCCGCCGACCAGACAGGCCTGCGCATCGCCGGTCATGATCATGCGCGCCGCGTCGTGCAGGGCCTGCATCGACGAACCGCACAGGCGGTTGACGGTAACGGCCGGAACCGAATGCGGGATCTCCGCCAGCAGCGACGCGTTGCGGGCGATGTTGAAGCCCTGCTCCAGCGTTTGCTGCACGCAGCCCCAGTAGATATCGTCGAGCGCTGCTGGGTCCAGCGCCGGGTTACGCGCCAGCAGGCTACGCATCAGGTGCGCGGAGAGATCTTCCGCTCGCACGTTACGGAACGCACCGCCTTTTGAACGGCCCATCGGGGTGCGAATCGCATCAACAATGACAACCTTTTCCATTGTGACTCCTTAAGCCGTTTTCAGCGCGCCAACCGGACGGGCTGGCTCAACTGCTGGATAGTAGGGTTCGTTATGGCGCGCTTTGTTACGCAGCCCTTCCGGCACTTCATAAAGCGGGCCGAGGTGCTGATACTGCTGCGCCATATCGAGATAGCGGGCGCTGCCGAGCGTATCCAGCCAGCGGAACGCGCCGCCGTGGAACGGAGGGAAGCCCAGGCCGTATACCAACGCCATATCCGCTTCTGCCGGGCTGGCGATAATGCCTTCTTCCAGGCAACGGACCACTTCGTTGATCATCGGAATCATCATGCGGGCAATAATTTCGTCGTCGGTGAAGTCGCGTTTCGGCTGGCATACGTCGGCCAGCAGGCCATCCACCGCCGCATCTTCTTCTTTCTTCGGTTTGCCTTTGCTGTCTTCTTTATAACGCCAGAAGCCCAGGCCGTTTTTCTGTCCGAAGCGGTTGGCGTCAAAGAGGGCGTCAATGGCATCGCGATAATCTTTCTGCATGCGCTGCGGGAAGCCCGCCGCCATGACGGCCTGCGCGTGGTGGGCGGTATCAATGCCGACGACGTCCAGCAGATACGCCGGGCCCATCGGCCAGCCGAACTGTTTTTCCATTACTTTGTCGATTTTGCGGAAGTCCGCGCCGTCGCGCAGCAGTTGGCTGAAGCCGGCGAAGTACGGGAACAGCACGCGGTTGACGAAGAAGCCCGGGCAGTCATTAACGACGATCGGCGTTTTACCCATCTTGCTTGCCCACGCCACGACTTTAGCGATGGTTTCGTCAGAGGTTTTTTCTCCACGGATTACTTCGACCAGTGGCATACGGTGTACCGGGTTGAAGAAGTGCATTCCGCAGAAGTTTTCCGGACGCTTCAGCACGCTCGCCAGTTCGCTGATGGGGATGGTGGAGGTGTTTGAGGCCAGGACGGCGTCCGAGCGAACCTTGTCTTCCGTTTCCGCCAGCACCGCTTTTTTGACTTTCGGGTTCTCAACGACCGCTTCAACCACCACGTCCACACGGTCGAAACCGCTGTATTCCAGCACAGGCTGGATGGTTGAGATCACGCCTGCGAGCTTCAGCCCGTCAATTTTTCCGCGCTCAAGCTGTTTATTCAGCAGCTTGGCGGCTTCGGTCATGCCCAGCGTCAGAGATTTCTCGTTGATGTCTTTCATCACTACCGGCACGCCTTTCCAGGCCGACTGGTAAGCGATGCCGCCGCCCATAATACCGGCGCCGAGTACCGCCGCGTGTTTTGGCGTCTCAACGTTTTTGGTCAGCTGTTTGGCTTTGCCCTTCACGAACTGATCGTTGAGGAAGATGCCAACCAGCGCGCGGGCTTCATTGGTGTGCGCCAGCGGAACAAAGCTCTGGTTTTCCAGCTTCAGGGCTTCGTCGCGGCCAAAGCGGGCTGCCGCTTCAATGGTTTTCACCGCCGTGATTGGCGCCGGGTAGTGTTTACCCGCCGTCTGCATCACCATGCCTTTGGCGATGGTGAAGCTCATGGTGGCTTCAATCTTGCTAAGCTTTAACGGCTCCAGCTTCGGCTGACGTTTGGCCTTCCAGTCGAGGTCGCCGTTAATCGCCTGACGCAGAATGGCGAGTGCACCTTCAACCAGCTTCTCTGGTTTCACGACGCCGTCGACCAGGCCGATTTTCTGCGCCTGTTCTGCACCCACGTCTTTACCGGCGGCAATGATTTCCAGGGCGCTGTCGGCGCCCAGCATGCGCGGCATACGCACGGAACCGCCAAAGCCCGGCATGATGCCCAGCTTGGTTTCCGGCAGGCCGATACGCAGGTCCGGCGTCGCCAGACGGTAGTCGGTCGCCAGCACGCACTCGCAGCCGCCGCCCAGCGCGTAGCCGTTCACGGCAGAGATCGTTGGAACAGGCAGATCTTCCAGACGATTAAAGACGCTGTTGGCAAAGTGCAGCCACTGGCTCAGCTGTTCTTCCGGAACCTGGAACAGCGAGAGGAATTCGGTGATATCGGCACCGACAATAAAGGCCGCTTTGTTAGAACGCAGCAGCAGCCCTTTTAATTCAGATTGCTTTTCAAGTACTTCCAGCGCCTGGCCAAGACTGGCCACCGTCGCGGTATCAAGCTTATTCACTGAGCCGGGGGCATCGAACACCAGTTCGGCAATGCCATCTTCCAGCCAGTTGAGGTACAGGGTGTCGCCTTTGTAAAGCATGTCAGTCTCCTGAATCCAGCAAGTGGATCTGGTCATACCAGATGAGACGGAGTGTGGAATTTATGTTAATAAAATGCAAATTACTCATTAAGAAATTGCTGCGTTGATCACGGTCGGTGGAAATCACGCAGCCGGAGTGAGGTGTGCTAAGATGCGATGACTTGAGGTCAAAAAAACGAAAGGAAGAATGATGGACTCACTGGCTTCGCTTTATAAAAATCATATCGTTACCCTACAGGAACGTACCCGCGATGTACTGGCCCGCTTCAAGCTGGATGCCCTTCTGATCCACTCCGGCGAGCTGATGAATACTTTTCTTGATGACCACGCCTATCCGTTTAAGGTTAACCCGCAGTTTAAAGCCTGGGTGCCGGTGACACAGGTTCCGAATTGCTGGCTGCTGGTGGACGGCGTGAACAAGCCGAAACTGTGGTTCTACCTGCCGGTTGATTACTGGCACAACGTTGAACCGCTGCCGACCTCTTTCTGGACCGAAGAAATTGAGGTGATCGCCCTGCCAAAAGCGGACGGCATTGGCAGCCAGCTGCCAGCGGCGCGCGGCAACATCGGCTACATTGGCCCTGTACCTGAACGTGCGCTCGGTCTGGATATTCCGGCAGACAAACTCAATCCGAAAGGCGTGCTGGATTACCTGCACTATTACCGCGCGTATAAAACCGACTATGAACTCTACTGCATGCGTGAAGCGCAAAAAACGGCGGTGAATGGCCACCGCGCCGCGCACGAAGCGTTCCAGTCAGGCATGAGCGAGTTCGACATCAACCTGGCCTACCTGACCGCAACCGGTCATCGTGACACCGACGTACCGTACAGCAACATCGTCGCGCTGAATGAGCATGCGTCTGTTCTCCACTACACCAAACTGGATCATCAGGTTCCGTCTGAGATGCGCAGCTTCCTGCTGGACGCAGGCGCAGAGTACAACGGCTATGCGGCCGATCTGACCCGCACCTGGGCGGCGAATGCGGATACCGATTTTGCGCAGCTTATTAAGGATGTAAACGACGAACAGCTGGCGTTGATTGGCACCATGAAGGCCGGAACCAGCTACGTGGATTACCACATCCAGTTCCATCAGCGCATTGCCAAACTGCTGCGTAAGCATCAGATTGTGAAAGACATGAGCGAAGAGGCGATGGTCGAAAACGACCTGACTGGACCATTCATGCCGCACGGTATCGGCCACCCGCTGGGCCTGCAGGTTCACGACGTTGCGGGCTTCATGCAGGATGATACCGGCACGCATCTGGCGGCACCGTCTAAATATCCTTACCTGCGCTGCACCCGTATTCTTGAGCCGCGCATGGTATTGACCATCGAGCCGGGGATCTACTTTATTGAATCCCTGCTGGCGCCGTGGCGTGAAGGGCAGTTCAGCAAGCACTTCAACTGGGAAAAAATCGACGCGCTGAAACCGTTTGGCGGCATTCGTATCGAAGATAACGTGGTGGTTCACGAGAACGGTATCGAGAATATGACGCGAGACCTGAAGCTGGCCTGATGGAAAGCTGGCTGATACCGGCTGAACCGGTCACCTTTGTTGAGGAAATCAAGAAAAGCCGCTTTATTACGCTGCTTGCGCACACCGACGGCGTAGAGGCGGCGAAAGCGTTTGTCGAGTCCGTTCGCGCGGAGCACCCTGACGCACGTCACCACTGCGTGGCGTGGGTGGCAGGGCCGCCGGACGATTCGCAACAGCTCGGTTTTTCAGACGACGGTGAACCGGCGGGCACAGCCGGTAAACCCATGCTCTCCCAGCTGATGGGCAGCGGCGTGGGTGAAATTACCGCCGTGGTGGTGCGCTACTACGGCGGCATCCTGTTGGGCACGGGCGGGCTGGTAAAAGCGTATGGCGGCGGCGTTCAGCAGGCACTGAATATCCTGACGACCACCCGCAAAACGCCGCTCACCGAATATACTTTATTGTGCGATTACGCTCAGCTATCGGGCATTGAAACACTGCTCAAACAATTTAACGGCGTGATTGCGCACAGTGATTACCAGGCAATGGTGCAATTACGCGTGGCGCTTCCTCAGGCAGAACTGGCTGCTTTTTCAGCAAAACTGGCTGATTTCAGTCGCGGTTCGTTGCAATTGCTGCCGATTGAAGAATAATCCCCACCTCACTTTTTGAATACCAAAGGAAGCGGCAGAGATGCATTTTCGTGCCATAACCCGAATCGTTGGATTGCTGGTCATACTCTTTTCGGGGACGATGATTCTCCCTGGACTGGTGGCGCTTATCTACCGGGACGGCGCGGGGCGGGCTTTTACCCAGACCTTCTTTGTCGCGCTGGCGATCGGCTCGCTGCTGTGGTGGCCGAACCGTCGTCAGAAAGGTGAGCTGAAATCTCGCGAAGGCTTTCTGATTGTGGTCCTGTTCTGGACGGTGCTGGGAAGCGTCGGTTCGCTGCCCTTTATCTTCTCTGAGCAGCCTAACCTCAGCATCACGGATGCCTTTTTTGAATCGTTTTCTGGTTTAACTACCACCGGTGCGACGACGCTGGTGGGGCTGGATTCGTTACCCCACGCTATTCTCTTTTATCGTCAGATGCTGCAGTGGTTCGGGGGGATGGGGATCATCGTCCTGGCGGTGGCCATCCTGCCGATTCTGGGCGTCGGGGGGATGCAGCTGTACAGGGCTGAAATGCCGGGGCCGCTGAAAGACAACAAGATGCGTCCACGTATTGCCGAGACGGCGAAAACCCTGTGGCTGATTTATGTTTTGCTGACGGTAGCCTGCGCACTGGCGCTGTGGTTTGCCGGGATGCCTGCCTTCGATGCTATCGGGCACAGCTTTGCGACAATTGCTATCGGCGGGTTCTCCACCCACGACGCCAGCGTGGGGTACTTCGACAGCCCAACGATTAACACCATCATTGCGATTTTCCTGCTGATCTCCGGTTGTAACTACGGCCTGCACTTCTCTTTACTGAGCGGACGTAGCCTGAAGGTGTACTGGCGCGATCCTGAGTTCCGCATGTTCATTGGCGTCCAGCTTACCCTGGTCGTCATCTGCACCCTGGTGCTGTGGTTCCATGATGTTTACAACTCGGCGCTGACCACGCTCAATCAGGCGTTTTTCCAGGTGGTGTCGATGGCGACGACCGCCGGGTTTACCACGGACAGCATCGCGCGCTGGCCGCTGTTCCTGCCGGTACTTCTGCTGTGCTCCGCGTTTATCGGCGGCTGCGCCGGGTCGACGGGCGGTGGCCTGAAGGTGATTCGTATTCTGCTGCTATTCAAGCAGGGGAACCGTGAGCTGAAACGCCTGGTCCACCCGAATGCGGTCTACAGCATTAAGCTGGGGAACCGCGCGCTGCCCGAACGTATACTCGAAGCGGTGTGGGGGTTCTTCTCGGCGTATGCGCTGGTCTTTATCGTCAGCATGCTGGCGATCATCGCGACGGGAGTGGATGATTTCTCCGCCTTTGCGTCCGTCGTCGCAACACTAAACAACCTCGGGCCTGGCCTGGGGGTTGTGGCGGATAACTTTGCCAGCATGAACCCGGTTGCGAAATGGATCCTTATTGCCAATATGCTGTTTGGTCGTCTTGAGGTCTTTACGCTGCTGGTACTGTTTACCCCAACATTCTGGCGCGAATAAGGAGCCGTTGATGAAAACACTGATTCTTTTCTCTACGCGAGATGGACAAACGCGTGAGATTGCCGCGTATCTGGCGTCGGAATTAAAAGAGCTGGGCATTTACTCGGATGTGGTGAACCTGAATCGCGCGGAGGAGATTGCCTGGCAGGAGTACGATCGCGTGGTGATTGGCGCCTCCATTCGTTACGGACACTTCCATCCGGCGCTGGATCGCTTTGTGAAAAAGCATACGGCGGTACTCAACACATTGCCGGGCGCGTTTTACTCGGTCAATCTGGTTGCCCGTAAAGCTGAGAAGCGTACGCCGCAGACCAACAGCTACACGCGCAAGTTTTTGCTCAGCTCGCCGTGGCAGCCAGACCTGTGCGCCGTCTTTGCCGGTGCGCTGCGCTATCCTCGCTACCGCTGGTATGACCGCTTCATGATCCGCCTGATAATGAAGATGACGGGTGGCGAAACCGATACGCGTAAAGAAGTGGTTTATACCGACTGGTCGCAGGTGGCCAGTTTTGCGCGGGAAATTGCCCATTTAGCGGGCGATTCGCGACTTAAATAAGCGTTAAGTTTGAAAAGTGAGCGAACGAAAAGTTTTTTGTATTTTGTGCTTGTCACTTCAGAATAACTCCCTATAATGCGCCTCCACTGACACGGAACAACGGCACACACGCCGCCGGGTCAGCAGAGAAAAGCGAAATAAATGCTTGACTCTGAAGCGGGAAAGCGTAATATGCACACCCCGCGCCGCAGCGAAAACGAAGCGGCACTGCTCTTTAACAATTT
>NZ_JADBQN010000048.1:0-80139 GCF_014895915.1 Enterobacter cloacae complex sp. P13B | reverse complement strand
ATTAAATGTTATCCCTTGCAAAAGCATTCGCTTAACGGTGCTATTTTGACGTATAAAGTTATTTTCAGAATAGATTAATAAAATAATAAAAATAACAAATATTCCGCACAATCAACATTCACCGCAATGATGAGCATCACCGTTATCGACTACCCAAACCCCTCCACTTTTGTTACATTTTTTATCAAACGCATCATGCTTTGATACTTAAAATAGACCGTCTGTCTTGTGCTGTGTGCCCTTCAGACGAAAGTCTCTGAAACAATATCACTGGAGAAAAAATGGCTAAGCGTAAATTGCTGCTTCTGGGTGTATTACTGTCTCTGGCGGGCTCCGCGTTCTCTGCCCCGCAAACCGCCGCTGCGCCATCGGGCATCAAGGCCTATGAAGAACAAGAGTTCATCGCCGATTTCACGAAGTTTAAAATCGGCGATACGGCACCGGCGCAGTATCAAACGCCGGAGTACACCATTAAACAGTACCAGCTGCGTAACCTTCCGGCACCCGATGCCGGTACCCACTGGACCTACATGGGCGAAAACTACGTCCTGATTGGCGATGCAGATGGCAAAATCTACAAAGCCTACAATGGAGATATTTTCTATCATCGCTGATACGATCGTAATCCGTCCGTGGCAGGAGAGCGACCGCCCTTTCCTGCGTACGCTCTACCTCCACGCCCGGCGTGAAGCCTGGCCGTGGATGGACAGTTCTGCGTGGCAGCTTGAAGATTTTGACGCGGCAACCCTGGACGAAGAGATTTGGGTGGCGGAGCAGGATGGGCACCGACTTGGCTTTGCCTCAGTCTGGACGAACGATAATTTTCTGCACAACCTGTTTGTCGACCCGCAGTATCAGAGCCTGGGCGTCGGACATGTGTTGCTTGAGCACGTACAGAAGACGTTTACCAGCACGGGCTCACTCAAGTGTCTGGTGAAAAATGTGCGGGCTATTACGTTTTACCAGCGGCACGGCTGGCACATTGAGGCGACGGGGAATTCTCCTGAGGGAGAGTACTATCTTATGCATTACCGGCTTTGGTAAAGTCAGGTGGCGCTTCGCTTACCTGACCTACAAAATCGTATTTCGTAGGCCGGGTAAGGCGAAGCCGCCACCCGGCAATCCAGCGCTGGGGGGTTACACCGCGCGGAAGGCGATTTCACCCGGGATCACTTCACCCTGCCAGTACAGCTGCGCCGCAACACGCCCCGCCAGCTGGCGATACATCTCAGCGAACTCGCTGTCCGGACGGCTGACGACCGTCGGCTTCCCGCTGTCCAGATCTTCACGCAAGGAAATATGCAGCGGCATCTGCCCCAGCAGCTGGGTGTGATACTGCGCAGCCAGTTTTTCCGCCCCACCCGTACCAAAGATAGGCTCATGGTGTCCGCAGTTGCTGCAGATGTGCATGCTCATGTTCTCGACGATGCCGAGCACCGGCACTTCCACTTTCTCGAACATCACGATGCCTTTTTTGGCGTCGATCAGCGCGATATCCTGCGGCGTGGTGACCACAACGGCCCCCGTTACCGGGATGTTCTGCGCCAGCGTCAGCTGAATGTCACCGGTGCCCGGCGGCATGTCCAGCACCAGATAATCCAGATCCGGCCACATCGTTTCCTGCAGCATCTGCAGCAGCGCTTTGCTGGCCATCGGGCCGCGCCAGACCATGGCGTTATCGTCGGTTACCAGGTAACCGATGGAGTTGGTCGCCAGACCGTGCGCCACGATCGGCGCCATATGCGTGCCGTCCGGCGAGGTTGGACGCTGATTTTCCGCACCCAGCATATTTGGAATAGACGGACCGTAGATATCGGCATCCAGAATACCGACCTTTGCCCCTTCCGCCGCCAGCGCGAGCGCGAGGTTGACGGCGGTAGAGGATTTACCCACCCCACCCTTACCTGAACTCACGGCGATGATGTTTTTCACCCCGTTGACGCCCGGCTGATTTTTCACACGCTTCAGCGTGGCAATGCTGTGGCTCAGCTTCCAGTCAATCGCTTTCGCACCGGTAATGCGCAGCAGCTCGGCGCTGGTCTGCTCTTTCAGCGCGTCAAAGGCGCTGGTCCAGACGAACGGCATCTGCACTTCAACGTGCAGCGTATCGTCCAGCCACGCGACGTGGTGCAACGCTTTCAGCGTAGTGAGGTTATGTTTCAGGGTTGGATGCTGAAAGTTAGCCAGCGTCCCGGCGACCATTGCTCGTAAGGCTTCCGGTGATTTGGCCTGGGATTGAGAACTCATCCCGACTCCTTTGTTCTTGTGAATAAGACCTTAGACAAACAAGTTTACCTGAAAGGCCGTGGTTTGTGCTTACTTAATAATGCCCCTTTTGGTAATATCGAAAACCCTTTTCACAGTTAAAAGAAGTAATGCCTACTATGACTCAAGTCGCGAAAAAAATTCTGGTAACGTGCGCCCTGCCGTACGCCAACGGCTCAATCCACCTCGGCCACATGCTGGAGCATATCCAGGCTGATGTCTGGGTCCGTTACCAGCGAATGCGCGGCCACGAGGTTAACTTCATCTGTGCGGACGATGCCCACGGCACGCCGATCATGCTGAAAGCGCAGCAGCTGGGGATTTCCCCGGAGCAGATGATTGCCGAAATGAGTCAGGAGCATCAGACCGATTTTGCTGGCTTTGACATCAGCTATGACAACTATCACTCCACGCACAGCGACGAAAACCGCGAGCTGTCGGAGCTGATCTACACCCGTCTGAAAGAGAACGGTTTCATCAAAAACCGTACTATCTCTCAGCTGTACGATCCGGAAAAAGGCATGTTCCTGCCGGACCGTTTCGTCAAAGGCACCTGTCCAAAATGTAAATCCCCGGATCAGTACGGCGATAACTGCGAAGTCTGCGGCGCGACCTACAGCCCGACCGAACTGATTGAGCCCAAATCCGTGGTATCCGGCGCCACACCTGTGATGCGTGATTCCGAGCACTTCTTCTTCGACCTGCCGTCCTTCAGCGAAATGCTGCAGGCGTGGACCCGCAGTGGCGCGCTGCAGGAGCAGGTGGCGAACAAGATGCAGGAGTGGTTCGAATCCGGCCTGCAGCAGTGGGATATCTCCCGCGATGCGCCGTACTTTGGCTTCGAAATCCCGAATGCGCCGGGCAAATATTTCTACGTCTGGCTGGACGCGCCAATCGGCTACATGGGCTCTTTCAAGAACCTGTGCGACAAGCGGGGCGACACCGTCAGCTTCGACGAATACTGGAAGAAAGACTCTACCGCCGAGCTGTACCACTTCATCGGCAAAGACATCGTTTACTTCCACAGCCTGTTCTGGCCGGCCATGCTGGAAGGCAGCAACTTCCGCAAGCCAACCAACCTGTTTGTTCACGGCTACGTCACGGTGAACGGCGCGAAAATGTCCAAGTCCCGCGGGACGTTCATCAAGGCCAGCACCTGGCTGAACCACTTCGACGCGGACAGCCTGCGCTACTACTACACCGCGAAGCTCTCTTCCCGCATCGACGATATCGACCTGAACCTGGAAGATTTCGTGCAGCGCGTGAACGCAGACATCGTCAACAAGGTGGTGAACCTGGCGTCCCGTAACGCGGGCTTTATCGCCAGGCGCTTTGACGGCGTAATGGCCGCTGAGCTGGCGGACCCTGCCCTGTACCAAACCTTCACCGACGCGGCAGCCACCATTGGCGAAGCCTGGGAAACGCGCGAGTTCGGTAAAGCAGTGCGTGAAATCATGGCGCTGGCTGACCTGGCTAACCGCTATGTGGACGAGCAGGCGCCGTGGGTTGTCGCTAAACAGGAAGGCCGCGATGCCGATCTGCAGGCCATCTGCTCCATGGGCATCAACCTGTTCCGCGTGCTGATGACGTACCTGAAGCCGGTTCTGCCGCAGCTGGCAGCCCGCGCTGAAGCGTTCCTGAACACCGAACTGACCTGGGATGCAATGGCGCAGCCGCTGCTCGGCCACAAGGTGAACACCTTTAAGGCGCTGTATAACCGCATCGAGATGAAGCAGGTTGAAGCGCTGGTCGAAGCCTCTAAAGAAGAGGTGAAAGCGGCTGCAGCACCGGTAACCGGCCCGCTGGCGGACGATCCGATTCAGGAAACCATCACCTTTGATGACTTCGCTAAAGTCGACCTGCGCGTGGCGCTGATTGAAAACGCAGAATTCGTGGAAGGCTCTGACAAGCTGCTGCGCCTGACGCTGGATCTCGGCGGCGAGAAGCGCAACGTCTTCTCCGGCATCCGTTCTGCCTACCCGGACCCGCAGGTGCTGATCGGCCGTCAAACCGTGATGGTCGCTAACCTGGCGCCGCGCAAAATGCGCTTCGGCATTTCCGAGGGGATGGTGATGGCAGCAGGCCCTGGCGGGAAGGATATCTTCCTGTTAAGCCCAGACGAAGGCGCGAAGCCGGGCCAGCAGGTGAAATAACAAAAAAGCCGGAGATAATCTCCGGCTTTTTTTATGGTTTCGGGTGATGCACCCGATGGGTCAGCCCGCGCAGGAAATTACGCAGAAACTGGTCGCCGCACTCGCGGTAATTTTTGTGGTCCGGCGCGCGCATCATGGCGGTGATTTCCGGCATCGACACGCGGTATTTCTGCTCGGTCATGATCGCCTGGATATCGTCCGTTTTCAGCGAGAAGGCGATACGCAGCTTTTTCAGCACCGTGTTGTTGTTCACGCGACGCTCCAGCGCCAGCTCGGGCGCGGAGTCATCTTTTCCACGTTTATCGTAAATCAGCCCGTTCAGAAAACCCGACAGAATGATGTCCGGGCAGCGGACGAAGCCCTCTTCGTCCTCTTTGGTCATCCAGGTATCAAAATTTGCAGACGTGGATTCCATGTCGGACAGCGCAAGAATGCGCACCATGTCGTTATTGTTTGCTTTCAGGGTGTAGCGCAGGCTACGAAGAATATCGTTACTTAGCATAGAGCCTTCGAATGTCGATGATGCAATGGCGCGCAGTGTACCAGTTTTACAGGCCAATCGCCTCTTTCAAACTTTTCAGATAGCGGCGGCTGACGGGGACGGTCTGCCCGGCGCGCAGCACCAGCTCGGCCTGACCGTTATCTTCCAGACGGATCTCCTTCAGGTGCGCCATGTTCACCAGATACTGACGGTGACAGCGAATCAGCGGCGTGCGGCTCTCCAGCGTGCGCAGGGTCAGCTCGGTAAACCCTTCGTTCCCTTCCGCGCTGGTGACAAACACCCCGCTCAGGCGGCTGCTGACAAACGCCACATCATCCATTTGCAGCAGATAAATCCGGCTGTGCCCGGTGCAAGGGATAAATTTCAGCGGCTGCTGGTTTTCCGGCAGCAGCGTAACGTCCTGGACGGTTCGCTCCTGGCGTAAGCGGGTGAGCGTTTTTTCCAGCCGCTTCTCTTCAATCGGCTTGAGTAAATAATCGAAAGCGTGCTCCTCAAAAGCCTTAACGGCATATTCGTCGAACGCCGTCAGAAACACGATGTAGGGACGATGCGCCGGGTCGAGCATGCCGACCATCTCCAGCCCGCTGATGCGTGGCATCTGAATGTCGAGGAACAGCACGTCCGGGCGCAGCTTGTGCACCGCACCGATGGCCTCAATGGCGTTGGCGCACTCCCCCACAATCTCAATGTCTGGCTGCTCCTGCAGCAGAACGCGCAGGTTTTCCCGTGCCAACGGCTCGTCATCCACAATCAGCACTCTTAACATGCGTTTTCCTCCAGCGGCAGTCGAACGGTAATACGGGTAAAACGGTCAGGCTCGCAGGCGACGGTAATGCCACAGTCGTCGCCAAAATGGGCGCGCAGACGTTTATCAACCAGGCTCATCCCTAATCCGCCCGAAGCGGAAGGCTGGTACAGCCCGGCGTTATCTTCAATATCCAGCACCAGATGGTGGTTAAAACGGCTGGCGGCAATGGTTATCTCCCCTCTCCCCAGCAGCTGCGAGGTACCGTGCTTGATGGCGTTCTCCACGATAGGCTGCAGGGTAAAGGCCGGAAGATGCTGATACGCCAGCTCGTCCGGAACGGAGAGCGACACCTGCAGGCGGGACTGAAACCGCGCCTGCTCAATTTGCAGATAGGCATTCACGTGCTCAATTTCATCGGCGAGGGTCACGATCTCTGACGGGCGCTTCAGGTTTTTACGGAAAAAGGTCGACAAAAACTGCACCAGCTGCGCGGCCTGATCGCTGTCGCGGCGGATCACCGCTTTGAGCGTGTTTAGGGCATTAAACAGGAAATGCGGATTGACCTGGGCATGCAGCAGCTTAATTTCAGACTGCGTCAGCAGGGCTTTCTGCCGTTCATACTGCCCGGCCAGAATTTGCGCGGAAAGAAGCTGGGCGATCCCCTCCCCCAGGGTGCGGTTTATGGAGCTGAACAGACGGTTTTTCGCCTCATACAGCTTGATGGTGCCCATCACCCGCTGATTTTCCCCGCGCAGCGGAATGACGAGCGTGGAGCCCAGCTTGCACTGCGGATGCAGCGAGCAGCGGTAAGGCACTTCGTTACCGTCGGCATACACTACTTCGCCGGTTTCAATGGCGCGCAGCGTATAGGTCGACGAGATCGGTTTGCCCGGCAGGTGGTGATCGTCTCCGGTGCCGGTAAACGCCAGCAGCTTTTCGCGATCGGTAATGGCCACCGCACCGATATCCAGCTCTTTATAAAGCACCTGCGCGACCTTCATGCTGTTCTCTTCGTTAAATCCCTGACGCAGGATCCCTTCGGTCGAGGCGGCAACCTTCAGCGCCGTGGCGGAAAAGGCCGAGGTGTACTTCTCAAACATGGCGCGCTTGTCGAGCAGAATACGCATAAACAGCGCCGCGCCGACGGTGTTGGTCACCATCATCGGGGCGGCAATACTGCTGACCAGGTGCAGCGCATCCTCGAACGGGCGGGCAATCAGCAGAATGATCGCCATCTGCGCCATTTCAGCCACAAATGTAATGGCCCCGGCGGTAAGCGGACTAAACACCTTGTCCGGGCGACCGCGCTTAATCATATAGCTGTGCACCAGGCCACCAAGCAGCCCTTCGACGATCGTCGAGATCATGCAGCTGAGCGCCGTCATTCCGCCCATGGAATAGCGATGCAGCCCACCGGTTAAACCGACAAGACCACCGACGACCGGGCCGCCCAGCAGCCCGCCCATCACCGCGCCGATGGCGCGCGTATTAGCAATAGAGTCTTCGATGTGGAGGCCGAAGTAGGTCCCCATGATGCAAAAAATAGAGAAGGTGACGTAGCAGAGCAGCTTGTGCGGCAGGCGTACGGTAACCTGCATCAGCGGAATGAAAAGACGCGTTTTGCTCATCAGCCAGGCAATGACCAGAAACACGCACATCTGCTGAAGCAACAGCAGCACCAGGTTAAACTCGTACATACTCAAAACCGCACACGCTAAAAAACGCGTAACATACACGGATGCGGCTGAACTTTCTTTGAAGCGCCCCAAAAAAGCGCAAAATCGTGTCCGTTATCACATCTTTTTCTGCACATCGTGCATGGTTCGCATTATTTGTTTAAAAATTAATCAATTCTTCCTGGTTCGGCAAAGTGGGTCTACAGTTAAGCTGGGGACGCGTAAGCCAGGGGGCAAATATGGCGCTTTACACAATCGGTGAAGTGGCACTCCTTTGTGATATCAATCCCGTTACCCTACGGGCGTGGCAGCGACGGTATGGATTGCTCAAACCGCAGAGGACGGACGGTGGTCATCGCCTTTTCAACGATGCCGATATCGACCGGATCCGCGAAATCAAAAGCTGGATCGACAACGGGGTGCAGGTCGGGAAAGTGAAGTCCCTGCTGAGCCACGACGACCCGGACACGCAACGCCTCTGGCGCGAGCAGCAGGAAACGCTGCTGCGGCTCCTGCAGGCGGGTAACCTGCAGCGACTGCGCGCCTGGATCAAAGAGCAGGGTCGCGATTATCCGGCGAAAACGCTTATCACCCATCTTTTCATTCCGCTCCGTCGGCGCCTGCAGTGCCAACAGTCTACCCTGCAGGCGCTGCTCAGCATGCTTGACGGGGTGCTGATCAACTATATCGCAGTCTGTCTTGCCTCGGCGAAGAATAAGGCAGGAAAAGATGCGCTGGTGGTCGGCTGGAACGTGCACGATACCACCCGTCTGTGGCTGGAAGCGTGGATCGCCACCCAAAAGGGCTGGCGCGTGGATGTCCTTGCGCACTCGCTGGGGCAGCTCAAACCCGAGTTTTTCGACGGCCAGACCCTGCTGGTCTGGTGTGGCGAAATGCCGTCCGCAACGCAGCAACAGCTGCTGACGGAGTGGCGTGAGCATGGTTATCCGGTTTATTCCCTTGGCCCGGATGAGCCATAACGGCATTTAATGGTTCATTAACAGCTGCGCTTCACCGTATAATTGTTCCGTTAACAACAGGAGCACATGATGAAGGCAACCAAACTCGCCATTATTACCCTTTTTGTCCTGATGGCCGTAAGCGGTATCGGCGGCGTGATGCTTGCAGGATACTCGTTTATCGTTCGTGGCGGTGTCGGCTGAGGTACAGCGCCAGCCGCTCAAAAAGGCGATCGACAACGATGGCCGCCAGCGCGACCAGCACCGCCCCCTGCACAATATAAGCCGTATTAAACCCGCTTAAGCCGATGATGATCGGCGTTCCCAGCGTATTGGCACCGACCGTAGACGCAATGGTCGCCGTCCCGATGTTAATGATTACCGACGTGCGGATCCCGGCAATAATAACCGGTGCCGCAAGCGGCAGTTCTACCTTGCGCAGCCGCTGCCAGCGGCTCATCCCCATCCCTTCCGCCACGCTTAAAACAGACGCCGGGACCGCCGCAACGCCCGCCAGAGTACCCTGCAGAACGGGCAATACGCCGTATAAAATCAGCGCAATAATCGCGGGCTGCTGACCAAAACCCATCACCGGCACCGCTATCGCCAGCACCGCCACTGGCGGAAACGTCTGTCCAATGGCCGCAACCGTCTCCACCAGCGGACGAAACTCCCGGCCCGCAGGTCGCGTGACCGCGATGCCCGCCCCTACTCCCAGCACCACCGCGATGACGCTTGAGAGCGCCACCAGCCAGAGATGCGCCAGGGCAAGGTTAATAAAGCTCTCCTGCTGATACACCGGCCGCGGTAGCCCCGGAAAAAGAGTGTTAAACAGCGCCGCGCTGTGAGGCATCAGAAACAGTAAGGCGACAAAGAGCGCTACCAGCCAGAGGAGCGGATCACGCAGTGCCTTCACGCGTCACCTCCCCGGCCAGCAGATCGCGAAAATGCAGGCTGCCGCACGGCGCACCCCGGACATCCGCCACGGGCAGGACTTCGCACCGGCGCGCGACAAACGCGGAGAGGGCATCCCGCAGGCTCATCTGCTCCTGTAACGGTTCCCCGCCGGGCGGTGCATTCTCCCGGCGCATATAGTCTCCGACCGTCCGCAGGGAGAGCAGCCTGACGCCCAGCTCGCTGCGGCCAAAAAACTCGCGTACAAAGTCATTCTTCGGGCTGGTCAGCAGCGCAAGCGGCGCGCCCTGCTGCACCACCTCGCCGTGGTCCATCAGCACCAGATGGTCGGCCAGGCGCAGGGCTTCATCTATATCGTGCGTCACGAGGACGATGGTTCGACCAAGAATGCGGTGAATGCGGGTCATCTCCGTTTGCAGCGCCCCGCGCGTAACGGGATCCAGCGCGCCAAAGGGTTCATCCATCAGCAGCACCTGCGGGTTAGCCGCCAGCGCGCGCGCCACGCCCACGCGCTGCTGTTGCCCACCGGAGAGCTGGTGAGGATAGCGCTCGCGCAACGCGGGCTCCAGCCCCAGCAGAGACATCAGTTCATCAACGCGGTCAGCGATTTTAGCCCGCGACCATTTCTCCAGCTGCAGCACGGTGGCGATGTTCTGTGCCACCGTCCAGTGCGGAAACAGGCCGATAGATTGAATGGCATAGCCCATTCGGCGGCGCAGCTCCAGCACCGGCAGGCTGCGGATCTCTTCCCCGGCAAAGCGAATTAACCCGCTGTCATGCTCCACCAGCCGGTTGATCATCTTCAGCGTGGTGGATTTTCCCGAGCCCGAAGTGCCAATCAGCACGGAAAATGCCCCCTCGGCAAAGTTCAGGTTCAGATGGCTTGCCGCCGGGCGGCCGGCAAAGGTTTTACTCACATCATGAAATTCAATCATTGGCTCTTCTCCTGAGCAGCGCGAGCCATAAGGCAAACAGGGCGTCGACGACAACCGCCAGCGCAATGGTAGGGACTACGCCTAACAACACCAGATCGAGGGCGCTGCTCAGCAGCCCCTGGAACACCAGCGCGCCAAAGCCGCCCGCTCCAATCAGCGCGGCAATCACCGCCATGCCAACGGTCTGAACTGCCACCACACGCAGGCTGCGCAGCAGCAGGGGCAGCGCCAGCGGGAGCTGAATCTTCCAGAAACACTGTCGCGCGCTCATCCCCATCGCATGGGCGCTTTCCAGCACATCCGGCGCAACCTGGCTTAAGCCCGCGACTACGCCGCGCACCAGCGGGAGCAGCGCGTACAGCACCAGCGCAATCAGCGCGGGCGTTAGCCCCGTTCCGGCGATACCCACCGCGCCCAGCGCGGGAAACGACTTCACCAGCCCGGCCAGAGGGGCAATCAGCAGGCCAAACAGCGCAACGGAGGGAATGGTCTGGATGACGTTGAGTACAGCAAAGATGCTACCCTGACGTGAGGGATGACGATAACACCACATGCCGAGCGGTATCCCGATCAGCAGCGCCGGGATCAGCGTGCCGAAAAGGATCGTCAGATGTTGCGCCAGGGCATCATCAAACACCTCCTGACGGTTGGCGTACTCTTTTAACAGCGAGAGGTTGTTCAGTTCACCGCTGAACAATAACAGCAGCGGAATAGACCATATCTGCGCATTAAGCACCCAGCGCCAGACAGAACTGGCGATGAGACGACGAATCGCATCGCTGCTGGCCAGTAAACACAAAGCCAGCCAGAGCCACAGGCCGCTGCCTGGCGTGGTTCTCGCTAGCGGACTTTCCGCCGAGGCCATATGCGTTGCCGCCAGCCCCGCGCTCCAGAACAGCGCGATAAAGAGACCTTCCGAGAGCAGCAGCGTCAGCCACTGCGCCGTTCGCCCTTGCCAGAGCGACAGTGCAACCCACGCGGCCAGCGCAGCCGCCAGCCACCACGGCGTGAACGACCATACGTCCCAGAGAGCACGCCCTTCCCCCGACATCAGGCGGTTAGGCGCGACGTTCACAAACGGTAACGCGACCGCCGCGATGGCCACGCAGGCCAAAAGCAGCAGTACGCGGTTATGACATTTTATTGGCACAGCCCTTTCCCGTTACTTCACAAGCCCTTGTTGTTTCAGGAAGTCGGCGGCCACTTTTTTGGCATCCAGTCCCTCGACGGCAATGCTGGCATTCAGCTGTTGCAGCGTTTTTTCATCCAGCTTTTCGAAGACCGGTTTGAGCCATTCAGCAATATCCGGGTAGGC
Source organism: Enterobacter cloacae complex sp. P13B (assembly GCF_014895915.1). Classification (NCBI taxonomy): domain Bacteria; kingdom Pseudomonadati; phylum Pseudomonadota; class Gammaproteobacteria; order Enterobacterales; family Enterobacteriaceae; genus Enterobacter; species Enterobacter cloacae complex sp. P13B. The sequence goes on along the minus strand of NZ_JADBQN010000048.1, from coordinate 68,671 downwards.
TTTCAGCACCGCCTCACGCACAACCGGGGTAGGAGCGTAAATCGGCTGAACGCCTTTTGGATCGGTCAGGGTTTGCAGGCCCAGTGCCGCGACCGGGCCGTCGGTGCCGTAGGCCATCGCCGCGTTAACGCCGGAGGTTTGCTGCGCCGCCGCCTTAATAGTTACCGCCGTATCTCCGCCCGCCAGCGAGAGCAGCTGCGCCTGGTCGAGCTTGAAGTCGTACGCTTTTTCGAATGCAGGGAGCGCGTCGGGACGCTCGATAAACTCCGCGGACGCCGCGAGCTTGAAGTCGCCCTTCTCTTTCAGGTAGCGGCTGAGATCCGCAAGCGAGGTGAGCTTCCCTTTCTCCGCCACGTCCTTACGCACGGCGATAGTCCAGGTATTGTTGGCCGGGGCCGGGGTCAGCCAGACCAGCTTGTTCTGTTCCGCGTCGAGTTTTTTGACTTTTTCATAGCCAGCTTTGGCGTTTTTCCATGCTGGATCGTTCTCTTCATTAAAGAAGAACGCGCCGTTGCCGGTATATTCAGGATAGATATCCAGCTCGCCGGAGGTAATCGCGCCGCGCACGACGGGCGTGGTGCCCAGCTGAACTTTATTGACGGTTTTCACGCCGTGGCTTTCCAGCACCTGGAGAATAATATTCCCGAGCAGCGCGCCCTCGGTATCGATCTTTGAGCCCACTTTTACCGGCTCCGCCGCCTGTAACGGCAGGCTTAGCGCCGCGAGTAGCGCCGCAGAAACTACCATCCCCGATTTAATCGTCATTCCGCTATCCTCATTTTTTTGCTGCCTTTTTCAGAGGCTTGAGAGAAAAGCGTAGCTTAAAACGGCGGATTTACCCGGCAAAATGCCTTTTTAGCATAAGGTAAGACGCATCCCCCGATGGACGGGGGATGCAAAGGAGGGAAAGGTTACAGCAGCTCGAACTCGCCTTTATTTACGCGGGCGGAATCCACCCCGATAAAGACGTTAAACTTGCCCGGTTCCGCATCATATTTCATCTGCTGGTTCCAGAACTTCAGCGCATCCACGTCAATCGGGAAGCTGATGGTTTTGGTTTCGCCAGGCTTGAGATTGACCTTCTCAAAGCCGCGCAGCTGCTTCACAGGACGGCTCATCGAGGCGGTGACATCCTGCACGTACATCTGAATCACCGTTGCCCCTTCACGCTTGCCGGTGTTGGTCACCTCGACGCTGGCGGTGACCTTGCCGTCACGCTTCAGGCTCGGCGCCGACATTTTCACCTCAGAGACCTTGAAGGTGGTGTAGCTCAGGCCATAACCAAACGGGTAGAGCGGGCCGTTAGCTTCGTCAAAATAACGAGACGTGTATTTGTTCGGCTTGTCGGCGTTGTACGGGCGACCGGTGTTCAGGTGGCTGTAGTAAACCGGGATCTGCCCGACGGAGCGCGGGAAGGACATCGGCAGCTTGCCCGACGGGTTGTAATCGCCAAACAGCACGTCGGCGATGGCGTTACCGCCTTCGGTGCCGGCGAACCAGGTTTCCAGAATGGCGTCAGCCTGCTGGTCCTCTTTCACCAGCGCCAGCGGACGACCGTTCATCAGCACCAGCACAAGCGGCTTGCCGGTCGCTTTCAGGGCGGCGATCAGATCGCGCTGGCTCTGCGGGATGGTGATGTCGGTACGGCTGGAGGCTTCGTGCGCCATACCCTGCGCTTCCCCCACGACCGCGACAACGACGTCAGACTGCTTCGCCGCGTTGACCGCTTCGTCGATCATCTCCTTCGGCGTGCGCGGATCGACCTTCACCGCTTCCTCGTACTGGTTGAGGAAGGTGACGATGTCTTTATCGTCGGTGACGTTCGCCCCTTTGGCGTACACCACTTTGGCGTTTTCACCGACGGCGCTCTTGATGCCGGTCAGGACGGTAACGGACTGATCGGCCACGCCCGCGGCAGACCAGCTGCCCATCACGTCGCGCTTGCTGTCAGCCAGCGGGCCGACCACAGCAATAGTGCCGGATTTTTTCAGCGGCAGTGTGTCGAGGCGGTTCTTCAGCAGCACCAGGCTTTCGCGCGCCACTTCACGCGCCTCTTTACGGTGCAGGCGGCTTTCGGCGTTGGTATCCGCCGGGTCAGAATCTTTCGGCCCCAGGTGGCTGTACGGATCGTTAAACAGCCCCATGTCATATTTCACGTTCAGCACGTGGCGCGCGGCATCGTCTAGCTCCGCCATCGTTACCTTGCCGCTCTTCACCAGCCCCGGCAGGTATTTGCTGTAGTACTCGTCGCTCATGCTCATGTTGATGCCGGACTTGAGCGCCACGCGCACCGCGTCTTCCGGATCGGACGCCGTGCCGTGCTTGATCAGCTCTTTAATCGCGCCGTGGTCAGAAACGGTGATGCCCTTAAAGCCCCACTGGTCGCGAAGGACGTCTTTCAGCAGCCAGGAATCAGAGGTCGCAGGCGTGCCGTTCAGCGAGTTCAGCGCCACCATCACCGCGCCGCTGCCCGCATCCAGCCCTGCCTTGTACGGCGGCATGTAGTCGTTAAACAGGCGCTGTGGGCTCATGTCGACGGTGTTGTACTCTTTACCGCCTTCCACGGCGCCGTAGGCCGCGAAGTGTTTAACGCTGGTCATCACCGAGTAGCGGTCCGCCGGGCTCTTGCCCTGCATCGCTTCCACCATGGTTTTGCCCATCGTGGCCGTTAAATAGGTGTCTTCACCGAAGCCTTCCGAGGCGCGGCCCCAGCGCGGATCGCGCGAGACGTCCACCATCGGTGCCCAGGTCATGTTCAGGCCGTCGTCCGCCGCTTCATAGGCCGACACGCGCCCGACGGTTTTCACCGCGTCGAGGTTAAACGAGGAGGCTAAGCCGAGGCTGATCGGGAAGACAGTGCGTTGGCCGTGCACCACGTCATAGGCGAAGAACAGCGGGATTTTCAGGCGGCTGAGCTGCATCACCTGATCCTGCATGGCGCGGATATCCTGGCGGGTGACGGTGTTAAAAATCGCGCCCACCTGGTTCTCTTTGATCATCTCGCGGATGGCCTCTTTCGGGTTATCCGGGCCAACGCTGATCAGACGCAGCTGGCCGATTTTTTCATCGACCGTCATCTTCTTAAGCAACTCCGTGACAAACGCGTCGCGGGCTTCAGGCGTGAGCGGGTGATTACCAAACAAATCCTCTGCCAGCGCAGGTTGCAGCGCCAGGCTGACGGCGACACCTACAGAACATAGCCATTTCATGTTGTTATTCTCTCTCATCAATAACCGTGGGAAGCACCCGGCCAGACCGTGCGAAAAGCGCAGTGTGCCATAAACCCTCTGAACGTTGCAGGGTTATTCTCTGATTTTTCTCGTGAATACTCGACCGCTGAACAGTTAATCGCGCTATGCTTTACAGCGAGAAATTTGCCCCACCACAAGGAGTGGAAGATGACTTCTGTTCGAACTGACGATAACAAAACATTTATTAACGAACTGTCGCGCCTGGTTGGCTCCTCTCACCTGCTTACCGACCCGGCCAAAACCGCCCGCTACCGTAAGGGTTTCCGCTCCGGCCAGGGCGACGCGCTGGCGGTGGTCTTCCCCGGCACGCTGCTGGAGCTGTGGCGCGTGCTGAGCGCCTGCGTTGCGGCGGACAAGATTATTTTAATGCAGGCGGCCAACACCGGCCTGACCGAAGGTTCCACGCCGAACGGCAACGATTACGATCGTGACATCGTGATTATCAGCACCCTGCGCCTCGACAAGCTGCACCTGCTGGATAAAGGCGAGCAGGTGCTCGCGTTCCCCGGCACCACGCTCTACTCGCTGGAAAAAGCACTTAAGCCGCTGGGCCGCGAGCCGCACTCGGTGATCGGCTCCTCCTGCATTGGCGCCTCGGTGGTCGGTGGGATTTGCAATAACTCCGGCGGTTCGCTGGTCCAGCGCGGCCCGGCCTACACCGAAATGTCACTTTTTGCCCGCATTGATGAAAACGGCAAGCTGACGCTGGTGAACCACCTGGGCATCGATCTGGGCGTGACGCCGGAACAGATCCTCAGCAAGCTCGACGACGACCGCGTGAGGGACGAAGACGTGCAGCACGATGGTCGCCACGCGCACGACCATGATTACATCACCCGCGTGCGCGATATCGAGGCCGATACCCCGGCGCGCTACAACGCCGATCCGGATCGCCTGTTTGAATCGTCCGGCTGCGCGGGCAAGCTGGCGGTTTTTGCGGTGCGTCTCGACACCTTCCCGGCAGAGAAAAAGCAGCAGGTATTTTACATCGGCACCAATCAGCCTGAGGTCCTGACCGAAATTCGTCGCCATATTCTGGGCGAATTCACCCACCTGCCGGTGGCGGGCGAGTACATGCATCGGGATATTTACGACATCGCGGAGCGCTACGGGAAAGACACCTTCCTGATGATCGATAAGCTTGGCACCGACAAAATGCCGTTCTTCTTCACCATGAAGGGCCGCACCGACGCGATGCTGGAGAAAGTGCCGCTGTTCAAGCCCCACTTTACCGACCGCTTTATGCAGAAGCTGGGCAACGTTTTCCCTGCACATCTGCCGGAGCGAATGAAAACCTGGCGTGATAAGTACGAACATCACCTGCTGCTGAAAATGGCCGGGGACGGGATCGCCGAAGCGCAGAGCTGGCTGACCGAGTTCTTCAGGACGGCTGAGGGTGATTTCTTTGCCTGCACGCCGGAAGAAGGCAGCAAAGCCTTCCTGCACCGCTTCGCCGCGGCGGGTGCCGCTATCCGTTACCAGGCGGTGCATTCCGAAGAGGTGGAAGATATTCTGGCGCTGGATATCGCCCTGCGACGCAACGACACCGAATGGTTTGAGCATTTGCCGCCGGAAATCGACAGCAAGCTGGTGCATAAGCTCTATTACGGCCACTTTATGTGCTACGTCTTCCATCAGGATTATATCGTCAAAAAAGGGGTAGATGCTCACGAACTGAAGGAGCAGATGCTCGCCCTGCTGCGCGAGCGTGGCGCACAATATCCTGCGGAACACAACGTCGGGCATCTTTATAAGGCCCCTGACGCCCTTAAGCAGTTTTATCGCGAGAATGACCCTACAAACAGCATGAACCCCGGGATCGGGAAAACAACGCGGAAGAAATACTGGAAAGAGAGTGCAGACGCGGAGCAGCGCATAACGCAAGCGTCTGATTAAACCCTACAGCCAAATTTGAGAGATTGTTTCGCGCGCCTTAATCGTAATAGAGTAGCGGTCTGTCGCCGGAGAAATGTTTCTCCGGCATTCTATAACGAGGAGCAGGCGCATCATGTCGGCTGTTGATGTTTTATCCGAAACCGAACTGGAAGTGCGCGACGCCCTTCCCGATGATGTGCATGCCATCGCCGCCATCTATGCCTGGCATGTGCTTCACGGACGCGCGTCATTCGAAGAAGTCCCCCCCACCATCGACGAAATGCGTCAGCGCATGAAAAGCGTGGCCGAGAACGGTTTACCGTGGCTCATCGCGCTCTATCGCGGCATCGTGGTGGGCTATTGTTACGCCACCCCTTACCGACCGCGTCAGGCCTATCGCTATACTCTGGAAGAGTCGATTTACGTGGATGCCAGCATCACCGGACGCGGTTTTGGCACCGCATTAATGAACGCGCTGATCGCGCGCTGCGAGCAGGGCCCGTGGCGGCAGATGATTGCCGTTGTGGGAGATGGCAATAATAATTCCGGCTCGTTACGGCTGCATAAAAAACACGGCTTTGAGATTGTCGGTCAGCTTCGCAGCGTGGGGTATAAGAAAGGCGACTGGCGGGATACGGTGATAATGCAGCGCCCGCTCAACGACGGTGACTGGACGCTGCCGGAATAAACGCAGTGCGGTCTGGTGCCCTCACCCCGGCCCTCTCCCACAGGGAGAGGGAGAAAACATAAAAAACGGTAACGCATGTTACCGTTTTGCTTTTACCTAATCATTTTGCGCCGTCGCCATCTGCTCCGCTTTCTGCTTTTTATAGGTCAATGCCGCAGCCGGAACGGGCTGCACTTTCCCGGTCTCAATCCAGGTCCGCAGGCGGCTCGCATCCGCAAAGTGGGTATATTTCCCGAAGGCATCCATCACCACCAGCGCCACCGGCTTACCGTTAAACACGGTGCGCATCACCAGGCAGTGGCCTGCCGCATTGGTAAACCCGGTTTTGGTTAACTGAATATTCCAGTTCTCGCGGTACACCAGATGGTTCGTGTTGCGAAACGGCAGCGTGTAAGACGGATTCGAGAATGTCGCCATGTCCTCACGCGTGGTGCTGAGCTGGCCGAGCAGCGGGTACTGCTTGCTGGCAATCAGCAGTTTCGTCAGATCGCGGGCCGTGGAGACGTTGTTAATCGACAGACCCGTCGGTTCAACAAAATGAGTATTGCTCATCCCCAGCGCTTTGGCTTTGGCGTTCATCGCGCGGATAAAGGCATCGTAACCGCCAGGATAGTGGTGCGCCAGACTTGCCGCCGCACGGTTTTCGGACGACATCAGCGCCAGCAGCAGCATATTTTTACGGCTGATTTCACTGTGCAGGCGCACGCGAGAGTAGATCCCTTTCATCTCCGGCGTGTGGCTGATATCCACTTTCAGCTTTTCGTCCAGCGGCAGGCGAGCATCAAGCACCACCATCGCGGTCATTAATTTGGTTATTGAGGCGATCGGGCGCACCAGGTCCGGGTGGCTGGCGTAAATCACCTTATTGGTGTTGAGATCAACAATCATCGCGCTGCCGGACGCAATTTGCGGCTGAGCAGCAGCGGTGGTCACCGCGGGCGTTTTGGCGACGGCTGGCACGGCAGCGGACGCGCCCAGCAGCAGCGCCAGGCTAAGTAAGGAGACACGAAATTTCAGCATGGTGAGACTTCTGATAATTATTCACGCACGTAATGACGTACACCGCCTGCGTCGACGGATAAACACAGGCTGGCTTCGGCATCATAGCGGTCACCGTGCTTTGTCGCCAGCGGATAATCGTGAACAGATGCTGCATTGCTGGCATTTACGCCAGCAATGCAGTGAGCTTAGAAGAGACGGTATCCATAACCCCAAAGAATAACTGTCAGTGCCAGTAACACCTCCAGTACCAGCACCCCGATGGCAAGCGTGGAGCCGGAGAAGCTCAGGCCCTCTTCTTTATTGATATTCAGGAAGGTTGGAACGCCCAGATACAGCAGATAACCGGTGTAAAAGAGCGCAACAGTACCGATCAGCGCGCACAGCCAGACCAGTGGATAGAGCGCAACAATACCGCTTAAGAACAGCGGGGTCGCGACGTATCCGGCGAAGACCATACAGTGTGCCAGCGATGGGCGCTGTGGGTAGTTACGCGCCATCCAGTGAATGACGCGCCCCATGACCGCCACCCCTGCCAGCATCAGGCCATAAAAGAGAATGGCCAGATAAAGCCCGGTAAACCAGGAGAGCTGAACCACGGTACCGTCACCGAAGTTCCAGCCGATTTGTGTTGTGCCAATAAACGCGCATATTACCGGCACCGCGGCCATCAGCAGCACATGGTGGGTGTAATGATGCGAGACCGTTTCGTTCTCACTTTTGATGACATGCATTTCACGATCGGGATGGGAGAAAAGTCCCCAGACATGGTTCATAGCGCCCCCTTGTTGTCGGCCCGTCAGCGATACCTTAAGTATAATGCAGGCTTTAGATTATTTTATGTACAGTGGGAAATTTCCGTTGATTGCCGCGCGGTTGATTCATGAGGTATATGATTAAACGAGGTACGCAGAGGGAGATAACCGTTACGTAATGGATATTAACGCACTCATTGAACAATATGGATATGCCGCGCTGGTCATCGGCAGCGTGGCGGAAGGTGAAACCATCACGCTGCTGGGCGGCGTCGCCGCGCATCAGGGCTTACTGAAGTTTCCGCTGGTCGTCGCTGCGGTCGCGCTGGGCGGCATGATTGGCGATCAGCTGCTCTACTTCCTGGGGCTACGCTTTGGCCCGACGCTGCTCAAGCGTTTCGTTAAACACAAAAAGAAAATCAACCGCGCGCAGCGCCTGATCCAGCGTCACCCTTATCTGTTCGTCATAGGCACCCGCTTTATGTACGGCTTCAGGATTATCGGACCGATACTGATTGGTGCCAGCCGCCTGCCGCCAAAAATTTTCCTGCCGCTGAATATTGTTGGCGCGATAGCCTGGGCGCTGATCTTCACCACGCTTGGTTACGTGGGTGGCGAGGTGATTGGCCCGTGGCTGCATAACCTTGACCAACACCTGAAGCACTGGGCGTGGTTGATTCTGGTGGTTGTGGCGGTGATTGGGGTCAGGCTGTGGATGCGGCACAGAGAGAAGAAGCGGGATGAGGAGTGAGTCAGCCTGGTGCCCCTCACCCCTTTGGGGAGAGGGGAAACCTGTTACCCTTCCGGCTTAAACTGCGGGTTCGCCAGCATAAAGCCCCCGTCGACGATAAACGATTGCCCTGTGGTATAGCTGGCGTCGCTGTCACACAGCCACGCCACCAGGCTGGCGATTTCTTTGGTGTGGCCCGGCCTTGCCAGCGGGATTTCCGGCATTGACCCTTCCTTCACTTCGCTGTCTTCCATATCGTTCATCGGCGTGGCAATGGCCCCCGGTGCGACGGCGTTCACCAGAATCTTGTGCTTCACCAGCTCCATCGCCATCGATTTGGTTAAGCCGCCGAGCGCATGTTTCGCAGCCGTGTAAGCGCTGGCATCAGGCAGCGGCGTGTGTTCATGCACCGAGGTGATGTTCACAATCCGCCCGCCTTCCCCCTGCTTCACCATCTGCCGTGCCGCAATCTGCGAGCAGAGAAACGCGCCGTCCACGTCGACGGTAAAAATGTTCCGCCAGTCGTCAAACGCCATCTCAAGAAATGGCGCTTTGGTCATCGCTCCGGCATTGTTAACCAGCACGTCCAGCCGGCCGAAACGCGCAATCAGCGTTTCAATGGCTTCAGCGCCGTCCGGGAGCGTGCTTAAATCAAGATGGATAGCCTCTGCACGCTGCCCACGCGCTTCAACTTCACGGCAGGTTTCCAGCGCCCCTTTTTCATCCGAATGCCAGGTGACGCCAATATCAAACCCGCGCTCTGCCAGCATCAGCGCCGTGGTTTTACCGATCCCGGAATCCGATGCGGTTACAATCGCTACTCTGTTCATACTCACCTCCTGAAAAACTGCAAAGAGGTAAGTATAGATAATGGCCCTGTTTAGCCATGATGATAGCCGCCGCCCAGCGCTGACGTCAGCTGCAGCGTGGCGTCGAAATACTGGCCTTTCAACATGACGCCTTCAAGATGCTCTTTCAGTGCCGGGATTCTGGCTTCGCTGACCCGCGAACCGGCAATAATACCTGCGCTAAAACGCGCCTGCGCCAGCGCCACCACGCGCGCCGCGTCTTTTTCGATCTGCTGCTGGTGACGATTTTTTGCCGTCAGGGTTTCAACTTCACTTGCCGTACGCGCCACCTGATTGACCGCCTCCACCACCGCTTTGTTGTAGTTCGCGACCGAGAGGTTATTCTGCGCCTGGGCGATATCCAGATTAGCGTTTAGCCTGCCGCTGTCGAAGATCGGCAGCGTCAGTCCGGCAGTCACGCCCATCTGCTGGGCTGAAGAGCGGAACAGATCGCTCAGGTGCAAGGCATCCTGCTGTAAGAACGCCATCAGGTTCACGTCAGGATAGAACGCCGCTCTGGCGGCTTCCACCTCGCTCATGGAGGCTTCGATATACCAGTGCGCTTCCTGCAGATCCGGTCGGCGAGCCAGCAGTTCATATCCCAGCGTTGACGGTAGCGAGGCTTCTGTTGCAGGCAACGGGTGGCGCGTAAGGTGTGTCGCCGGGGTGCCGGTCAGCGCATCCAGACGCGCTTCAATGGCCTTCATTTTGCCCTTTACGTCGGCCAGCTGTTCATTAGTCTTACTGGCGTGTATATCGGTTTCGACGCCCTCCACCGAGGAGGTAATACCGTGCTGATACAGTTCGCGATCGGCGTCGATAATATTTTCCTGCTCCTGTTTAATCCGGGTAAGAACTTCCCCTGCTTCGGCCTGGGTCTGCCACGCCCAGTAAAGGCGCGCAACGCTGGTTGAAAGCAGCTGACGGGTCTGCTCCAGCTCCGCTTTTTGCGCATTCACTTTACCGATACGCGCTGCAATCCGGGCGCGGTTTTTTCCCCATAGATCGAGATCCCAGCCCGCCGTCAGGCCAAAGGTGCCGTTGGTATACCATGGGCCGGTGGTGCCCGCCGCCGGGTCGGTAAGGGCAAACGGCCCCATCAGCCCCTCTGCCGACATTTTTTGCCGTTCAACATCCGCTGAGAAATCCATTTGTGGGCCATCGGCTGCGATAGCGGCTCTGGCCTGCGCTTCGGCAAGCGTAATGCGCTGCCGGGCAATTTGCATATCGGGCGCATCCGCTATGGCTTTGGCAATAAGCGAATTTAACTGCGGGTCGTTATATTCTTTCCACCATTCATTTTTCGGCCAGTCCGCATGACGAAGTTGGGTATTAACGGACGCGGCTGTCGTTTGCGTTTGAATTGGCGACACCGTGGAATGTTCCGGTGCGCAGGCAGCCAGCATAAAAACAAGGGGAGCACTCAGAGATAAAATAAGAAAACGTTTCATTACGCCATGCACTCAAAAAAATAAAGGCGCAACTTACGCTTGATGACGCGCTATTTTTTAGTAACGCGTGGCAATCCGCAAATTGTCATACACTTACATACTCGGCAAAATATTCACCGAGTGAATTATTTATTTTTAAATATAAGTGCCGATTATTTTGACTGTATAACCCGCGCAATATCAGCCGACGTTTGCAGCGTGCGGATCTCCTGAAATAATCCCAGCGCTTCGCTGTACTCTTTGCGTAAATAACTCAGCCACTGCTTAATACGCGCGACGTGATACAAACCGGTGTCGCCCTGTTTCTCCAGACGGCTATATTTTTGCAGCAGCGTGACGACGTCTGCCCACGGCATCCGCGGCTCGTTATATTTCACCACCCGGCTGAAGTTCGGCACGTTCAGCGCGCCGCGGCCAATCATCACCGCATCGCAGCCGGTGGCTTTCAGGCACGCCTGCGCGCTCTCGTAATCCCAGATTTCGCCGTTGGCGATCACCGGAATAGTAAGTCGTTTGCGGATCTCACCAATCGCCTGCCAGTTAATGCGCTCGGCTTTGTAGCCGTCTTCTTTAGTGCGGCCATGCACCACCAGCTCGGTGGCCCCGGCCTGCTGCACCGCATCGGCAATTTCAAACTGTCGGGCGTCGCTGTCCCACCCCAGGCGCACCTTAACCGTCACCGGCAAATGCGAGGGCACGGCCTCACGCATGGCTTTCGCGCCGCGGTAAATCAGCTCAGGATCTTTCAGCAACGTCGCTCCACCGCCGCTGCCGTTTACCAGCTTCGACGGGCAGCCGCAGTTAAGATCCACCCCGTAAGAGCCAAGCGCTACCGCGCGGGCGGCGTTTTCCGCCAGCCATTCAGGATACTGGCCAAGCAGCTGAATACGCACCAGCGTGCCGGAAGGGGTCCGGCTCTGGCGATGCAGTTCAGGGCAGAGACGATAGAATGACTTTTCTGGCAGCAACATATCGACCACGCGCAGGAACTCCGTTACGCAGAGATCGTAATCGTTCACCTCGGTCAGAAGCTCGCGCACGAGGGAGTCGAGCACGCCTTCCATTGGGGCCAGTAAAACACGCATAGCAGTACCTGTGAAAAAAGACGCGCTATAGTAGCCGCTCTCTATATCGCTGGGAAGCGCTTCTGTTCAGGCAGAAAATCACCCGGCGTTGCCCCAACAATAGCGCGAAACGCCGCCGCAAATGCCGCCGGGCCGGAAAACCCCAGCATCCAGGCCACCTGCTTAACCGGGTATCCGTTGGCGAGGAGATCCAGCGAGGCACAAATCCTTGCGCGCTGTCGCCAGGCCCGGAAGCTAAAGCCGGTATCGTTGATAAACGCACGTGAAAATGTGCGTTCAGACATCGCGGCCCGTTCCGCCAGCCTTTCCAGAGAGAGATCCCAGAGATTGTTGGCAATGATGTCACAGGCCACGCGATGTAAGCGCTCATCCACGGGCATCGGCAGTTCGGCAGAAATCTGCTGCGTCTCGCTGAGGATGTCGAGCAGCAAAACGGCCATGCTGCGCTGGCTTGCCGGCCGGTATTCCGCGCTGAACAGCCCGGCAATCAGCTCTTTGAACAACGCTGTGGCCATAATCACGTGAACCTCGTCTTTCCGCTTAAAAGGTTCGCATTGCGAAATCAGTGCCGGGCTAAACCAGACCGCGCGAAGCTCCGTTGCGGATAACACGCTGTAGGTATGCTCCTGAAAGGGAGGGATCCACAGCGCGCGCTGCGGCGGTATGACCCAGCGTTTGCTGCCGGTTTCAACCAGCATAACCCCCTTAATGGCAAACAAAAGTTGTCCCTGCGAATGCTGGTGAGGCGGATCGACTTCGCCGCGCGTATAGCGAATTGCCCCTCTTGACCATCCGATAGCATCGTCGTGAATTGGCGTTTTATCGATAACGGTTGGCATTTCACATTCCCCCCTTCCTCTTATGATGCTGCTTGTACACGTAACCAGAGAGAGACGCAATGCACATCCATTTTATTATTCATGAACATTTCGAGGCGCCAGGCGCCTATGAAATCTGGGGGAAAAGCCGCGGCTGCAGTCTGAGCTACACCAGAGTGTATCAGGGCGAACCTTTACCTGAGGAACTGGGGGGCACAGACCTGCTTATCATCATGGGAGGCCCGCAATCCCCCGCTACCACGCTCGAGGAATGCCCCTGGTTTGATGCGCAGGCGGAAAAGGCACTCATCAGCCGCGCGATAGAGGCAGGTAAAACGGTGATAGGCGTTTGTCTGGGCTCACAGCTTATCGGCGAAGCGCTGGGCGCAGCGTTTTGCCACAGTCCGGAAAAAGAGATCGGCAAATTTCCCGTCAGGCTCACAGATGCAGGCAAGGCGAACCCGCTGTTTGAGGACTTTGGCAGCGTGCTGAACGTCGGTCACTGGCATAACGATATGCCTGGGTTGACGCCGCAGGCTAAGGTTCTGGCTTACAGCGAGGGCTGTCCCCGCCAGATCGTGCAATACAGCGAACGGGTTTACGGTTTCCAGTGCCATATGGAGCTGACGCCGGAGGTGGTAGAGTTGCTGATTGAGCATTCGCAGAATGACCTCCGCCGTGCGGGTGAATTCCGTTTTGTCGAAACGGCGGAAAAACTCCGCTCGCATGATTATCGCGAAATGAACCAGGTGCTGTTTTCTTTTCTCGATAAACTGACCGCCTGACGCTGATACCTTCTCTGGCGCGTTACTTCGCCAGCGCAATCCCTTTCCTCTAAACTGTAGCCTGCACCAGTAAGGTGATACCGGACGTTCCATTCCGGAATGTCTGGTATGCTCAAAATTCATGATGTGATCCGTGGCACATTTTTAGGTTTAATTGTATGATGAATGCGTTTCAGCAAGGACTATCACCATGAGCAAACCATTGAACATTATCTGGCAATATCTGCGCGCATTCGTCCTGATTTACGCCTGCCTGTATGCCGGCATTTTCATCGCGTCGCTGCTGCCTATCACCATTCCCGGCAGCATTATCGGTATGCTGATCCTCTTCGTTTTACTGGCGCTGCAAATTCTGCCTGCAAAGTGGGTCAATCCAGGCTGCTTCATTCTTATCCGCTACATGGCGCTGCTGTTCGTGCCTATCGGCGTGGGCGTCATGCAGTATTTTGATTTGCTCAAGGCGCAGTTCGGCCCGATTGTCATTTCCTGCGCGGTCAGTACGCTGGTGGTTTTCCTGGTGGTGAGCTGGAGTTCTCATCTGGTACATGGAGAACGTAACGTGGTCGGGGAGAAAACAAAAAAATGATGGCTAATATCTGGTGGTCACTGCCGTTAACCCTGCTGGTATTCTTCGCCGCGCGCAAGCTTGCCGCACGATTTAAAATGCCCTTGCTGAACCCCCTGCTGGTGGCGATGGTGGTGATTATTCCCTTCCTGCTGCTCACCGGCATTCCTTATGAGCGTTACTTTGCGGGCAGCAAAATTTTAAACGACCTCCTGCAGCCCGCCGTTGTCGCGCTTGCCTTTCCTTTATATGAGCAGCTGCACCAGATCCGCGCACGGTGGAAGTCCATCATTACTATCTGTTTTGTGGGAAGCTTGGTGGCGATGATTACCGGCACGTCGGTGGCGCTGTTGATGGGGGCCTCCCCGCAAATTGCCGCCTCTATCCTGCCTAAATCAGTGACCACGCCTATCGCGATGGCGGTAGGCGGCAGCCTCGGCGGTATTCCGGCCATCAGCGCGATGTGCGTGATTTTCGTCGGTATTCTCGGCGCGGTGTTTGGCCACACTCTGCTGAACGGGATGCGTATTCACACCAAAGCGGCGCGCGGGCTGTCGATGGGCACCGCCTCGCACGCGCTGGGTACCGCCCGCTGCGCGGAGCTGGACTATCAGGAAGGGGCGTTTAGCTCGCTTGCGCTGGTGATCTGCGGGATTATCACCTCCCTGCTCGCCCCGTTCATTTTCCCGCTGATTCTGGCGGTGATGGGCTAAAATTTGCGATGCGTCGCGCAAATTTCGTTTTGATTTCATAAGTTGCATACATAATGAGATGTGGATCACATATAAAGGCCTTGCGGCTCCGTAAACTACCGATCCATTAACCTTTATGAGGCAAACGCCATGCACCCACGTTTTCAAGCTGCCTTCGCTCAGCTTGCAGAGAATTTGCAGTCAGCCCTGGCTCCCGTTCTGGCAGATGCACATTTCCCCGCCCTGCTGACGGCGGAGCAGGTCACGGTGCTTAAACAGGCAACCGGGATGGATGAAGACGCGCTGGCTTTCGCACTGCTGCCCCTGGCTGCCGCCTGCGCCCGGGCCGATCTTTCCCACTTCAACGTCGGCGCCATCGCGCGCGGCGTCAGCGGAACCTGGTACTTCGGCGGGAACATGGAGTTCCTCGGCGCAACCATGCAGCAGACCGTTCACGCGGAGCAGAGCGCCATCAGCCACGCCTGGCTGCGCGGTGAGAAAGCCCTGAGCGCCATCACCGTAAACTACACCCCATGCGGCCACTGCCGCCAGTTCATGAACGAGCTGAACAGCGGGCTGCAGCTGCGCATTAACCTGCCGGGCCGCGCGCCGCACACGCTGGGCGATTACCTGCCGGATGCCTTTGGCCCGAAAGATCTTGAGATCAAAACTCTGCTGATGGACGAGCAGGATCACGGTTTCGCCCTGTCCGGCGATGACCTGAACCAGGCGGCCATACGCGCGGCGAACAAGAGCCACACCCCGTACAGCAACTCCCCGAGCGGCGTGGCACTGCAGTGCCGCGATGGCCGTATCTTCACCGGCAGCTATGCGGAAAACGCCGCGTTTAACCCAACGCTGCCGCCGCTGCAGGGCGCACTCAACCTGCTGAGCCTGAACGGCTACGATTATCCGGACATTCAGCGTGCCGTTCTGGCCGAAAAGGCCGATGCGCCGCTGATTCAGTGGGATGCCACCGCCGCAACGCTCAAGGCGTTAGGCTGCACGACGATCGACCGCGTCCTGCTGGCGTAAACCTTCCGGCGGACAGAAATGTCCGCCACGTTGCTGAAAAACCCCTCAGTTGAGTCGCTGTTTCTTGCGCTAACCAGGCGGGTAAAGTAGCCTGAGTTAAATTTCATCCACGAACGAGCCATCTTCATGTTAAAGCGCGTTTTTTACAGCCTGTCTGTCCTGGTCGGCATACTGCTGTTTATCGTGCTGGGTCTCGACCGCTGGATGAGCTGGAAAACGGCCCCCTACATCTTTGATGACCTGCAGGATCTCCCCTACCGTCAGGTGGGCGTGGTGCTCGGCACCGCCAAGTATTACCGCACCGGGGTTATCAACCAGTATTACCGCTACCGCATTCAGGGCGCGCTGAACGCCTACAACAGCGGCAAGGTAAACTACCTGCTGCTGAGCGGCGATAACGCGCTGCAAAGCTATAACGAGCCGGTGACGATGCGGAAGGATTTGATTGCCGCGGGCGTCGATCCGGCCGATATCGTGCTCGACTACGCCGGGTTCCGCACCCTGGACTCCATCGTGCGCACGCGCAAAGTCTTCGATACCAACGACTTCATCATCATCACCCAGCGCTTCCACTGCGAGCGCGCGCTGTTTATCGCCCTGCACATGGGCATTCAGGCCCAGTGCTACGCGGTGCCGTCGCCGAAAGATATGCTGAGCGTGCGCGTCCGCGAGTTTGGTGCCCGCTTTGGTGCCCTGGCCGATCTCTATATCTTCAAACGCGAACCGCGCTTTTTAGGCCCTCTGGTGCCCATTCCGGCGATGCATGAAGTGCCGGAAGACGCGCAGGGTTACCCGGCGGTGACGCCGGAGCAGCTGCTGGATATGCAGAAAAAAGAGAAAAAGTAGGCCTGCCTTTATACTTTCTTTACGCCGGCACTGACGCTTTTTATCCCCCCTTTACGCCAGCTCTTTTAACCTGAGTTCACTGCCGCTACGGCTTCATTGAAGAATGACTATGAACTCGATAATGAATGCGTTTTTCCTCAAAAGTCTCCGCCCTTACTTTAACTTTCCCGGATTATCACTCCCCGGCGCACTTAATTCTGGTCTCTGGCTGGATGAAAAAATTGACGCCCTCCAGCACAATATTGCCGTGGAAGTGGCCGACTATCTGGAACGCTACCCGCAGACGAAACACGTTGACGTTTACCTGAACGATATCAACGGCACGATGCGCGGCAAGCGCCTCACGGTGGAGAGCATGCTGAGTCTGGAAAAAGGCTGTTATTTTCCGCTTTCCGTCTACTCCATGGATCAGAAGGGAAAAATCGCAGCCCCGGTTTATGATGAACCCGACCGGCTGTGCGTCCCGGTCGCCGGTTCTCTGCGTCCCTGTCCGCAGGATCCGGAGCATACCGCGCAGATCCTGCTGACGATGAAGGATAGCGACGGTAACCCCTGCCCGCTTGAGCCACGCACGATACTGCAGAACGTCGTGGCCCGCTTCCACCAGCACGGCCTTTTTCCGGTCATTGCGCCGGAAATCGAGTTTTACCTGACGGGACAGGGCGATCGCGATCCGCAAAATCAGGGCTGTTTTCACATGGACACCTCGTCGGCGCACGCGGCGCTTTTTGACGAGCTGGAACAGCTGGCGCACCTTCAGCGCATCCCGCTGTCAGGGGTGGTAGCAGAAGCCGAGTCCGGACAGTACGAATTAAACCTGAAGCACAGCCAGCGCGTCGTAGAGATCTGTGATAACGTGCTGGCCCTGCGCCGCCTGACCCGCTATGTCGCTGAAAAGCACGGTCTTCAGGCTAACTTTATGGCTAAGCCTTTCAGCCAGCTCTCCGGCAGCGGTTTGCACATCCATTTCAGCCTTAACAACAGCCGTGGCGAGAACGTTTTTGCCTCGCCGGTGAACGCGCTGAGCAGCATGATGCGCTTGTGCATCGCGGGCCAGCTGGCGCTGATGCCCGCCTCCGTCGCCATTCTTGCGCCGGGGGTCAACGCGTTTCGTCGCCTGCGAAAAAACCTGACGGAACCCGTCTTTAACTCGTGGGGCTATAACACCCGCTCCGCCGCCTTGCGCATTCCCTGCTCGGAAGAGAGCAACCGTCGTATCGAGTACCGGCTTGCCGGAGCCGATGCGAATCCGTATCTGGTGGCGGCCACAATCCTGACCGGCATGCTGTACGGGCTGGAACATATCGACGAGGGGGAACTCCAGGAACCACAGCAGGATCAACCGGAACTCCCGCTGTTCCAGCAGGAGGCAATTGAGGCCTTCGCCCGCTGTCAGTATCTCACCGACAGCCTGGGCGACGCCTTTTCCGAACAGTGGGTCGCCTGCAAGCTTTCTGAACTCGAGTGGTTTGAGCGCATTGTGACGCAAGAAGAGTCCCATCTGGCATAGGCCATAAAAAAGCCCGCTCGGTGAGCGGGCCGGGTATGGCGAGTGACGATTACTTCTTACGGGCGTACTTCAGTGAATCCAGCGCCACCGCGAAGATAATGATGGCGCCCTTGATGATGTACTGCCAGTACGGGTTCACGCCGATGTAGGTCAACCCGTAGTTGATGACGGTAAAGATGATCACACCGGTGACCACGCCGAGCACGGTACCCACCCCGCCGCTGAAGGAGACGCCGCCGACCACGCAGGCCGCAATCGCATCCAGCTCGTACATGAAGCCAAGGTTGTTCGTTGCGGAGCCGATACGGCCTGCTTCCAGCATCCCGCCGAAGGCGTAGAACACACCGGACAGCGCGTAAATCATCAGCAGGTTCAGGGCAACGTTTACCCCGGACACTTTCGCCGCTTCCGGGTTACCACCGATAGCGAAGATGTTTTTACCGAAGCGCGTTTTGTTCCACAGGATCCAGACGAACGCCACCGCAATCAGCGCATAGAAGGTAATGTACGACAGGCGGAAGCTGCCCAGCGCGATAAACCCCTGCGTGAAGGTGGAGAAGCCGCTGTCAAAGCCCGAAATCGGCGACGCGCCCACAAAGTCGTAGTACAGGGAGTTGATACCATAAACGATGATCATCGTACCCAGCGTAGTGATAAATGGCGTCACGTTCAGGTACGCGATGATAATACCGTTGATCAGGCCAATCACCGCCCCGATGGCGCAGACAATCAGGATCACCACGAAAATCGGCATAGTCGCCATCTCCGGGAACACCTTGTTGGCGTTTTCCATCGACTGCAGCAGGGTTGCCGCAATAACCGCCGCCAGGCCGACCTGACGACCAGCAGAAAGGTCCGTCCCCTGGGTGACGATAA
This sequence comes from Enterobacter cloacae complex sp. P13B, assembly GCF_014895915.1. NCBI lineage: Bacteria > Pseudomonadati > Pseudomonadota > Gammaproteobacteria > Enterobacterales > Enterobacteriaceae > Enterobacter > Enterobacter cloacae complex sp. P13B. The sequence goes on along the minus strand of NZ_JADBQN010000048.1, from coordinate 49,862 downwards.
GGCCCGCCACGCCCAGCGCAATGATGATACGCACGGAGGACTGGGTCAGAATATTACTCAGGTTCAGCAGGCTTAAGAACGTAGGGTCCTGGAAAATAATAATGGCCAGCAGGACTAAAAGAACAACGTAAATACCGCCTTCTTTCAGGTAAGTGAGAAAACTTTTTTTATTTAACGCACTCATGAGGAGCCCCTGATCTTAAAGGTGCAAAGACGCAAGACGCAAAATTTCGTTTTGCGTTGTCGTTTTGGTGTCAACAATACCGGCAACGAGACCATTGCTCATAACCAGAATACGGTCCGTGATCCCTAACAGTTCCGGCATTTCGGAAGAAATAATAATGATCCCTTTATTCTTTTTCGCCAGCTCGGCAATCAGCTGATAAATTTCAAACTTCGCGCCGACGTCAATACCGCGGGTCGGTTCATCCAGCATCAGAATTTCTGGCTGGGTTAATAACCAACGGCCAATAATAACTTTTTGCTGGTTACCACCGGAAAGCGAACCGATTTGGGTACGGTGGCCTGGCGTTTTCACGCGCATGGAGTCAATTACCCACTGGGTATCGCTCTTCATGCGGGAGTTATCCAGCAGCCCGACTTTGTTTTTGTAATTGCGAATATTAGATATTAACGAGTTAAAGTTAATATCCAGATAAGCATAAATACCGGTCGAACGACGTTCTTCCGTCACCAGCGCAAAACCGTTATTAATGGCTTCGTTGGCATTATGGTTGTTAATTTTCTTCCCGTGCAGCGTGATGGTGCCATCGGCCTTCTCGCGGATGCCAAACAGGGTTTCCACGATGTCGGTACGCTTTGCCCCTACCAGGCCAGCAATGCCAAGAATTTCGCCTTTGTGAAGGTCGAAAGAAACATCGCGGATGGACGGCTGGCGCAGCGAGGTCAGATTGCGCACTTCGAGGATTACTTCACCTGGCTTGTTCTCTTTGTCCGGGAAGCGCTGGTTCAGGGAACGGCCGACCATCATGGCGATGATCTTGTCCATGTCCAGCCCTTCAAGCGGCTGCGTGGCAATCCACTGGCCGTCGCGCAGGATGGTAATTTCATCGCACAGCTGGAAGATCTCTTCCATTTTGTGCGAGATGTACACAATGCCGCAGCCGCGCTCTTTCAGCTTACGAATAATGGTAAAAAGGTGATTAACCTCTTTTTCCGTTAATGACGAGGTAGGTTCATCCATGATGACGATTTTCGCATCATAGGAGAACGCTTTGGCAATTTCGATCATCTGCATCTGGGAAACGGATAATGTCCCCACGCGGGCGCGCGGATCGATATCAATATCCAGCTCATCGAAAATCGCTTTGGTGTCGCGATACATTTTATCCTGATCGACAAACACACCTTTAGTTGGGTAACGTCCCAACCACATGTTATCCATTACCGAGCGTTGCAGTACCAGGTTTAATTCCTGGTGAACCATCGAGATACCGTTTTCCAGCGCTTCTTTCGCTGAATGGAAATCGATCTCTTTCCCCTGAAAAAGAATGCTGCCAGAATCTTTTTGATAGATCCCAAAAAGACATTTTAATAACGTTGATTTACCCGCACCGTTCTCCCCCATTAATGCATGAATAGAGTGAGGACGGACTTTTAAATTAACATTATCAAGTGCCTTAACACCGGGGAAGGACTTGTTGACGCCTGTCATTTCCAACAAGTATTCACCGGACGACTGAGTAGTTGTGCTGACCATAATTATACCTTGTTGGCCTCGCATATCGCGTTATAAAAGGGCGCAACGAATTGCGCCCAGTGAAGACAAAACAAAGATCTTATTTACCGATAAACTCAGCCAGGTTGGACTGGTCTACGCCCACGTAAGGCACGCGAACGATTTTGTTGTCAATTTTCCAGTTGGTGCCATCCGCCGCGCCTTTACCGTCGGCGAGGTTTTTCGCCAGATCGAAGGTCGCTTTCGCCTGGTTGTTGGCATCGTTCAGAACAGTACCGGCCATTGCGCCAGATTTAACCAGCGCCAGCGCTTCCGGCAGGGCATCCACGCCAAATACCGGGATGGACGATTTATTGTGGGCTTTCAGCGCTTCAACCGCACCCATTGCCATCGCATCGTTGTTGGCAATGACCACTTCGATTTTGTTCGCGTTCGGGCCAGACAGCCACGCGTCCATCTTATCTTTCGCCTGAGCGGTGTCCCACATCGCGGTATCTAACGCCAGCTGCTGGGTTTTCAGGCCCTTGTCGTTCAGCTCTTTGATAACATAGGTGGTACGCGCTTCAGCATCCGGGTGGCCAGGCTCGCCTTTCAGCAGCACGAACTGGATCTGACCGTCTTTGTTCAGGTCCCAGTTCGGGTTCGCCGCCCAGTGCTTCGCGATCAGATCGCCCTGAATAATGCCGGACTCTTTAGAGTCAGTACCGACGTAATACGCTTTGTCATAGCTGTCCAGCGCTTTACGGGAAGGTTCTTTGTTGAAGAAGACGATTGGCACGTTCTGGCCGCGCGCTTTCTCAATAACCGTGCCTGCTGCAGCCGGGTCAACCAGGTTGATCGCCAGGGCCTTAACGCCTTTAGCCAGCAGAACGTCGATCTGATCGTTCTGTTTGGACTGGTCGTTCTGGGAGTCATTCATCAGCAGCTGTACGTCTGGCGCTGCTTTCGCATCTTTCTCAATTGCTTTACGCACAACAGACATGAAGTTGTCGTCGTATTTATAGATGGTCACACCAATACGGGTATCCGCAGCGTGCGCTGCTGCACCAAAAAGCATGCTTGCCATTACAGCAGACAGGGTCAACACCTTCTTATTCATGGTATCTCCGGTTTTTTTATGCAGGGTAGTTCTTGTGAATAACGATCGGCAGGCAGGTGTTAATAAAACGTTACTGACAGCCGACGTTCACTTATAAAATTTCTATCTTCCGTGGTCGGTAACGCTCCAGAAATGCGTTTTATTCGTTGTTTGCGGCACATTGGCTATGGTGAAAGCGAATAATCACCGTTACATAGCGTTTCAGCCCCTAAAACGCTGACATCATAGTCAGCGCCTTGTTAAGATACTGTGAATTTACTCACAGATTGAAAACGGTTACATCACCTGGTGTAATCAGTTAGTGATCGGAACCACAATTTGCCGGGCGGCGACGGAATGACGGCGCACCAGCGTCGGCATGAAGCAGTGAGTTGCCCCCGGATCCAGCAGCCCAGCCGCTCCCTGTAGCGCCAGCTCGGTCGCCAGTTTTGCCATAGAAGCAATGGGATAGCGCACCGTAGTCAGCTGCGGGTCGGTGTAACGGGCAATCGGAATATCATCGAAACCAATCAATGACAAATGCTGTGGCACCGCAATGCCGTTATCCTTCAGCGCAGTCAGCGCGCCTGCCGCCATGCTGTCGTTATAGGCAAACACCGCAGAAAGCTGCAGATTGCGGCCCAGCAGTTCCACCATTGCCGCCTCACCGCCCTGCATATCCGGCGTGCCGGTGCCAATCCAGCTTTCTGATGGCGTAATACCGTGCTCTTTCAGGGCGTTTTGCCACCCCTCACGCCGCAGCTCGTCATCTTCAATGTGATGGCTGGAGGCCAGATAGCCGATCCGCTGATGGCCGTTATTGATGAGCATTTTGGTGGCCATCATGGCGCCGCTGACGTTATCCAGCCCGACACAGCGGTGGGCATAGCCCGGGACGATGCGGTTGATCAACACCATGCCCGGGATCTGCTCCATAAACCCGACCAGCTCTTCATCGCTTAAGGCTTTTGAGTGAACAATCAGGGCGTTGCAGCGCTGGCGGATCAGCACTTCAATGGCATAACGCTCCTTTTCCGCCTCGTGATAGCTGTTGCCAATCAGCACGTATTTCTGATGCTGCTGGGCGACCACATCGACCGCTTTCACCAGCGCACCGAAAAAGGCGTCCGAGACATCCATTACCACCACGCCGATGGTATCGCTGACCTGTGTTGCCAGCGCCTGCGCGTTGGCATTTGGCCGGTACCCGAGCTGGGTCACGGCTTTCATTACGGTTTCACGGGTTTCAGGGCTGACCAGCGCGCTGTTGTTCAGCACGCGGGAGACGGTAGCCACAGAAACGCCCGCCAGACGGGCGACGTCACGAATGGTGATCATATTCACCATCCTTCAAAGAATTGCAGCAACTCACAGACACCCCCTGTGTTTAGCAAGGTGGCTATTTTGGCAGCGAGAGAAAGGGGACTACGTGAAGAAGCTCACACTCATGAAAACGCTTACATCCGTTTTGTTAATGATTGTGATCCAGATCGTTATCTGGATGTATTACTCAATGATACCCCCGAAGCATGTGCGGTTAACTGACGCCACACCCACTCCAGCGGTCCCTGGCGGAAATAACGCAGCCAGATGACAGAAAACGCCAGGTTTACTATCCAGACCGGAATAACAAACGCCAGTAGTCCGAGGCGGTCGAATTTCATAAACAGGCCAAAGCGATAGAAAAGCGTGGTGCAGATCAGCGTCTGCAGGAGGTAATTACTTAACGCCATCCGCCCAACGCAGGCTACGGCGCTGACGATCCACAGGCGAGAAAGCTGCGGCCAGAAACCATAGATCAGCGCCGCATAGCCGATGGTCTGGAACGGCGAGCTCAATTCACGCGGCGCCTGCAGCAGGAACGCGCACCAGCGGTAATCCCAGTGAAGGTGCCACTGCGCCATCACCGCCGGAAGGTTAATCAGCACGCCCAGCAGGACCAGCCCCGCGCCGGTGCGGCGGTAGTGACGCAGGCTGAATTCCCCTTTCAGCCAGCCGGTGCGCATCAGTGACGCGCCCATCAGCATCATGCCCGCCAGCTGCCAGCCGTATTGCGCCCCCAGGGCAAGCAGATTGTCGCCCATCATATCCGCACGGTTGCTTATCGCTTCCGTACCGCCCTTCAGCTTCCAGTACTGCTCGTACTGGAGGTTAGCGGCGTCCGGGATCCAGGAACGGTTTGTCGCGTCACCGGAGATCAGCCCCAGCAAAAGCAGGACGCCGAGCCCCATGAGATAGAGCATCACGCCGGTGTTAAACAGGCTTTTCACGCTGTGCGCGTCGCGAATCAGCCGCCAGCAGATCAGCCCGACTAACCCATAAGCGAGAAGAATATCCCCGTCCCAGAAGAACAGGCCGTGGATAAAGCCGAGAATTGCCAGCAGCGTTAAGCGCGACTGGATCCAGCGCGTGCCGCGTTTGAGCAGAAGCTGCAGTCCCGCGCCGAACAGCAGCGCAAACAGCGTGAGGAATTTAACCTGAGCAAACAGGTCGAGGATCGCCCACGTCCAGGCATCGCTTCGGGTGATGTCGCCGTACCAGGCGGGATTGAGGTAAGCGGCCTTCGGCAGACCGAAGGCGCTGATATTCAGCAGCAGGATACCCAGAATGGCGACGCCGCGAACAAAATCGAGCGTGACGTTTCGCTCCATGGTCCCTGCCCTGTCTGATTAGTTGTGGTGACGCACGGCGCGCAGGAACTCCTGGCGGGTGTTCTGGCTTGATTTAAACAGGCCGCCCAGTGAGGTGGTGGTGGTCGCACTGGTCGCATCACGCACGCCGCGCGCTTTCACGCAGTAGTGCACCGCATCAATAGAGACCGCCACGTTATTAGTACCCAGCAGCGTTTGCAGCGCGATCAGGATCTGCTGCGTCAGACGCTCCTGCACCTGAGGGCGCTGTGCGAAGAACTGCACAATACGGTTGATCTTCGACAGGCCAATCACCGTGTCTTTCGGGATATACGCCACCGTCGCTTTACCGTCGATGGTCACGAAATGGTGCTCGCAGGTGCTGGTCAGGGTGATATCTCGTACCGTCACCATCTCATCCACCTTCATCTTGTTTTCGATGACGGTAATTTTCGGGAAGTTGGCGTAATCCAGTCCGGAGAAAATTTCGTCAACGTACATTTTCGCGATACGCTTGGGCGTCTCCATCAGGCTGTCATCGCTCAGATCGAGATTCAGCAGTTGCATGATCTCGGTCATATGCCCGGAAATCAGACTTTTACGGGTTTCATTGTCCATATCCTGAACGGGCGGACGCAGTGGCGTTTCAAGACCGCGCGCGAGCAGGGCTTCGTGGACCAGGGCAGCTTCTTTACTGAGTGATGACATTTTGTTCTCCTGCAGGTGTGGCGTCTTTCGCCCTCGTTGTGGCAAAAGTATGCGCTCATTGTGCGTGAGGCGACGCACATAATCCAGTATTCACGACGATAATTATTGCAATTGCTGTTGCCTTTCAGCGTGGCGATTCCAGACCAGGGCACCTGCGACAAACAGCGCAACGCCAGCCAGCCCCAGCGCAGGCTCCAGCCGGTGGGTTAGCCAGGTTGATAACGCCGAGGTCACCGGCCCCACCAATTGCCCGATGGCATACCCGGTGGTGAGCAGCCCCGCCATATAGCGCGTGTGGTGTGGCGCCAGCTCGCGGCCGTATAAAAGAGAGAGCTGCACCGCGCAGAGGAACCCGCCTCCCACCAGCAGCCCGCCCGTCAGCAAGCCGCCAATGCCCGGCAGCAGCCAGGCCGCCAGCACGCCCGCGCCCTGTAACCACAGCACGATAGCCAGCCTGCGGTTAGCCGTTGAGGTGTGGCGCAAAAGAATGCTGAGCGCAATCCCCACCACGGCCGCGGCACCAAAAATCGGCCAGACAAACTGGGCAAACAGGCTGCCGGGAAAACGCACCGCCGCCATTTGCGAAAGGAAGGTCGCCGGAAGGATATAGCCAAATCCCGCCAGGCTGTAGCTCCAGACCAGGCGCTTGAGATCCGTCGTCAGCAACAGCGGCTCTGGCGCGCTGCCGGGTCGATGAAGCTGTCCGGAACGCGGCAAATAGCGCGCCACCAGCGCGACCAATACCAGCGCCAGCACGCCGTAGATTTGCCACGCCGCACCGGCCGAAAGGGATTTCGCCTGAATATAGACCGCGAGCAGGCCGCTCAGGGCGATGCCCGCGCCAGGACCGGCAAACACGGCAGCGCTGAGCCCCGGTTTACCCAACTGCCCCAGCCGCTCGTTGCTCCAGGCGGCAATCAGCACCATTGACCAGCCGCTCATGCAGCCAATCACAAAGCGCAGCAGGCCGTGCACAACCGCGTTATCCGCGGCGGCGGAGAGCAGGGTCAGCGCAACCGCACCGGTGATGCCAAGCCAGAGTCGCGTTTCAACAAAGCGGTGCGCCCGCATGGCATCCCATGCGCCCACCAGATAGCCCAGATAATTCATCGCCGCCACCAGACCTGCGCTGGTGAGCGTGAGTTGCCCGGCGGCAATCATCAGCGGCACCTGAGGCGTAAAGGCGAAGCGCCCTATCCCCATCGCCACCACCAGAACGACAAACCCACTAAGCGCAATACGCAGCGCCATGACAGCTCCAATTGTTAAAAAAAAGTAAATTTATGATGCAGCATCTCGCCGTTCCGCGAAAGTGAAAGTTGCTCACAGGTAAATGAAAACGCTGTATTATGGCTCTAATGAATAGCTATTCTCATTAAGGAGCCCTGCATGGAACTGCTCGAAGAGCACCGTTGTTTTGAAGGTCGACAGCAGCGCTGGCGGCACGACTCCACCACGCTGAACTGCGCCATGACGTTCAGCATTTTCCTGCCCCCGACGGAAAATCCGCCGGTTCTGTTCTGGCTTTCAGGCCTGACGTGTAATGACGAAAACTTCACCACCAAAGCGGGCGCGCAGCGTATTGCGGCCGAGCTGGGCATTGCGCTGGTGATGCCCGACACCAGCCCGCGCGGCGATGATGTGGCGGACGATGCCGGGTACGACCTGGGCAAAGGTGCCGGATTTTATCTCAACGCCACCGAGCAGCCGTGGGCGAGCCATTACCGCATGTATGACTACATTCGCGACGAGCTGCCAGCGCTGATTAAGGCCGAATTTACGGTGAGCGACCGCTGCGCCATCAGCGGCCACTCCATGGGCGGGCACGGGGCGTTAATCATGGCGCTGAAAAACCCGGGGAAATACACCAGCGTCTCTGCGTTCGCGCCGATTGTGAACCCAACGCAGGTGCCGTGGGGACAAAAAGCTTTCACAAACTATCTGGGTAAAGATGAAGAGAAATGGCAGGAATGGGATAGCTGCGCGCTGATGCTGGCAAGCCGGACGGAAGATGCGATTCCGATGCTTATCGACCAGGGTGATGCGGATCAGTTCCTCGCCGGACAGTTACAGCCTGCGGTTCTGGCTGAAGCGGCGCGCCAGAAGGACTGGCCGCTGACGCTGCGCATTCAGGCGGGATACGATCACAGCTATTACTTTATGGCGTCCTTTATTGAAGATCATCTCCGCTTCCATGCGGAACATCTGTTCAGGTAAGTTCAGCCTTTTTGCCCGGTAGCCTCCTGCATACCGGGCCTTTCCCCTCCCCCTCATTTACATAGTTCTATCCGCTTGAATCCAGGCTGGTTTCCTTTCACCCCCTTCAAACACAAATGATTTCAATTATCATTTGTGTTTACAATTCTACATTCTTTTGTACAATTCCAGGCTCTTCTCCATCTTAAAGAGTTCTTAAAAGACAAAAACATACAGTTCTCAGGGTTATCCCGATGGAGTTTTATTCATTTTTATACGGAATGTACAAATGACAATACCCCGCATTAAGCTCCTGGCCGTCGCCGTTGGCGCTGCCACATTCACCCCTCTCGTTCACGCAGCCGATCAGGACACCGTTGTCGTCACCGCGACGGGTTTTGAACAAAAGATCCAGAATGCCCCCGCCTCCATCTCTGTTATTTCGAAACAGCAGATTGAAGATAAAGCCTACCGTGATGTTACCGATGCCCTGAGAGACGTCCCGGGCGTGGTCGTCACCGGCGGCGGGAGTAGCAGTGATATCAGCATTCGCGGCATGGCATCTCAGTACACCTTGTTCCTCGTGAACGGCAAACGCGTCAGTACGCGAAGCACCCGCCCAAACAGCGACAACTCGGGTATTGAACAAGGCTGGCTGCCGCCGCTGGAGTCCATTGAGCGCATTGAGGTTATCCGCGGCCCGATGTCCTCACTTTACGGCTCCGATGCGATGGGTGGCGTCATCAACGTCATTACCAAAAAAGTCTCAAACACTAAAGCCTGGACCGGTTCGTTGCACGGCGATGCAACCTTCCAGGAAAACCATGATTCCGGCGATATCTTCCAGACCAACGCCTACGCTTCTGGTCCCCTGATTGACGGTCTGCTTGGCGCAAAAGTGACGGGGCTGTTGTCACGCCGCGCCGAAGATAAAATCGTGAACGGGTATAACGAGCAGAAAATGCGTAACGGTGGCATTACCCTGAACTTCACCCCGGATGAGAAGAACGATTTCGATCTTGATTTTGCTCGCGAGCTTCAGGACAGAAACAGCACGCCAGGGATGTCGAAAGCGGCTGAAACCTGCCGGGAAACGACCTGTAAGCCAAATACTAAAAGCGACTCACGCTATGAGCACACAACTTACTCCTTAACCCACAGCGGGTATTACGACGACTTCAATACCACCAGCTATATCCAGCAGGAAGAGACCAATAATCCAGGTCGCAAAATGCGCTCGTATAACACCACCTTCAACAACCAGAACCAGATTTTCCTCGGCGATCATACGTTGACCCTCGGCGGGCAGTATCGGTATGAGAAACTGCGCGACGAGGGCAATCAGCTGGAAGCTGCGGACGGCCTGAACAAACTGACGCGCTGGAGCTGGGCCCTGTTTGCCGAAGATGAATGGTCAATGACGGAAAGCTTTACATTGACCGGCGGCCTGCGTATGGACAAAGACCAAAACTACGGGACGAACTGGACGCCGCGCGGTTACGGCGTATGGCACCTGGCCGATCACTGGACGTTGAAAGGCGGGGTTTCGGCTGGCTATCGTGCGCCGGATCTGCGGCAGTCGTCTGCCAGTTGGGGCCAGGTAACGGGTGGCGGCCGTCTTGACGGTATCATCGTTGGCAACCCGGATCTGAAACCAGAGAAGAGTCTGAGCGAAGAGCTCGCCCTGCTCTGGGATAACAACGATAACCTGAATGCCGGCGTGACGCTGTTTAATACCGACTTCAAGGACAAGATTACGGAAGTTCGCCGCTGTAACAGCAGCGCCGATCCCGCCTGTACGATTGGCGATCACAGCTATGATTTCGTGAGCGACCGCGTTAACGTGGACAAAGCCAACATGCGCGGCGTGGAGTCCTCCTTCGGCTGGAAAATCTCGCGCGATGTAAACTGGACCGCAAACTATACCTATACCGAATCTGAGCAGAAGAGCGGTCAGTTCTCAGGCAAGCCGCTGAACAAGATGCCGAAGCACATGTTCAACACCACCCTGGACTGGCAGGCGACGCCCGACGTAGGTTTCTGGAGCCGTCTGAACCTTCGCGGTAAAACATCTGAGTACCTGAGCCGCACGTCAATGTCCCAGGGCATACCGTCCTACACTCAGGTTGATGTCGGTCTGCGCTACAACGCGAACAAAAACCTGCTGGTTACCGCCGGTGTGTATAACGTGCTGGATAAGCAGATTGACTACGACACGTATGACACCGTGCTGGACGGGCGTCGCTATACGGTTGGCATGACCTACAGCTTCTGATCTGCCCATAAAAAAGCCCGCTCGGTTGAGCGGGCTGAAAGAGAGGAAGCGCGGTTATTGTTTAAATCGTTCCGGGAAATCCATTTCACTGTAGCGAACGAAGCGGGTTCCTTTCGTCAGTTTGTAGCCAAACCAGATGATCAGGAACAGCGGAATACCAATGTAGGTCGCCGTGACGGCACCCCAGTCAATGGTGTCCGCAAGGAAGGCCTCATAGTTCTGACCCAGAGTAATGATCAGGCACAGAACGAAGGCGAAAATCGGCCCCAGCGGGAAGAACCCTGAACGGTACGGCAGGTTATTCAGGTCATGACCCTGCATGACGTAGCCGCGACGGAAACGATAGTGGCTGATGGCAATGCCCAGCCAGGCGATAAAGCCCGTCATCCCGGAGGTGTTAAGCAGCCACAGGTACACCGTCTGGTTGCCGAACATGGAGGTCAGGAAGCACAGGCCGGCAATCACCGTGGTGGCATACAGCGCGTTGCGCGGTACGCCGCCGCGGGACAGTTTCGAGAAAATGCGCGGCGCTTTGCCGTCGCAAGCCAGGGTATAAAGCATACGGGTGGAGGCGTACATGCCGGAGTTACCCGCCGACAGCACCGCCGTCAGGATCACCGCATTCATTACCGCCGCCGCTGAGAGCAGGCCCGCGTGCTGGAAGACCAGGGTGAACGGGCTGACGCTGATGTCTTTCACATCGTTACGCAGCAGGCTTGGATCGGTATACGGAATGATCAGGCTGATAATCAAAATAGCGAACACGTAGAACAGCAGGATACGCCAGAACACCTGACGCACCGCGCGCGGAATGTTCTTCTCCGGGTTTTCGGATTCACCGGCCGCGATACCAATCAGCTCCGTGCCCTGGAAGGAGAAGCCGACAATCATCGCCACGCCAATCATCGCCGAGAAGCCCCCGGCAAACGGCGCATCGCCTATCGTCCAGTTGCTCCAGCCCGCAGGTTCAGCCCCTTTGAAAATACCCACGATCATCGCCACGCCGACGACGATAAAGATGATGACGGTTGCCACTTTGATCAAAGAGAACCAGTATTCCGCTTCGCCAAAGCCGCGCACGGAGATGTAGTTCAGCAGGAAGATGACGGCGAGGAACAGGGCGCTCCAGATCCAGCCCGGCGTGTCCGGGAACCACCAGGTCATCACCAGCTGCGCGGCGACGAGGTCCACGGCGATGGTGACGGCCCAGTTGTACCAGTAGTTCCAGCCCAGCGCGAAGCCGAAGCCTTCCTCAACGTATTTTTGTCCGTAGGTCGAAAACGAACCTGACACCGGCATGTATGCCGCCAGTTCGCCCAGGCTGGTCATCAGGAAATAAACCATCAGGCCAATCAGGATATAAGAGAATAATGCCCCACCCGGGCCGGCTGCCGAAATCGTTGCGCCAGAGGCAACGAAAAGACCTGTACCGATTGAGCCGCCAATGGCGATCATCGTCAGGTGACGCGCCTTGAGTTCACGACGTAGCGTGGGCGCTTCTGTGGTTTTAGTTTCTGAAACCATGTGAAAATGCTGTCCATTTAATAAATGAGGCGCGATTGTAGCAGACGATCTGCGTTCCTTCCGGCAGAAATACCCTGTTATAAGAGAGCTTCATGACGCGTCCAGGATTATAAGTAACGCATTATTTTTCCCTCTCCCCTTTGGGGTGAGGGGCGCTTTTACATCTCGCAGTAGCGCAGAAAACGCTGCAGCGAACTGGACAGGTGTTTCTGACGATGGTGGATGCACCACAGCGTGCGCACCAGTTTTGGCAGCGGAACGGGGATTTCCACCAGCGATCCGGTCTCCAGCTGTTCGGCAATCACCCGCCGGGAAAGACAGCTGATGCCCAGGCCATGACGCACCGCGTGCTTAATCGCCTCTGAGTTTCCCAGCTCCATTCCCAGCTGGAAATGCGGCAGATGCGACAGCAGCAGGTAGTCGACAATCTCGCGCGTGCCGGAACCCTGCTCGCGGAGGATCCACTGCGCCTGCGCCAGCCGCTCCAGCGTCACCTCGCCCTGCAATAACGACGAGGCCGGAGACGCAAACACCACCAGCTCATCCTCCAGCCAGGGCTCGGCAATGATATCGACGTTGTGGCAAGGACCTTCGATAAGACCGATATCCACGCGGAAATCAATCACCGCGTTGATCACGTCCTGGCTGTTACCCACGCTCATTTCCAGCGGCAGGGTCGGGAAGTCCCGGCGGTAGCGGGCAATCACTTCCGGCAGGATGTAGTTGCCGATGGTGCTGCTGGCAAAAACGCGGATCGCGCCGTTGTCCTCGCGGAACAGCTGCTCGATTTCAATAGCCTGCTCCAGCAGCGCCAGCGCGCGCGGGTAAAGCAGGCGGCCATGTTCGTTGACCACCAGTCGCTTCCCTACCCTGTCAAACAGCTGGACGCCCAGCTGGCCTTCGAGATCGGTCAACGCCGCGCTGACGGCAGACTGCGAGAGCGCCAGCATTTGTGACGCCTGGGTCGTCGAGCCGCTTTTCAGCACCTCGGCAAACACTTCCAGCTGACGCAATGTAATGTGCATGGTTACTTACCACTTATAAAGATTGATTATAAATATATAATCAATTTTATTTTTAAGCCAGCGCGCCGTAACCTTTAGCCAGACAAAGGAGAAGGTTATGTCAGAAATCACCTTACAACATCATCGTACAGTGTGGCACTTCGTGCCCGGCCTTGCGCTCAGCGCCGTCGTCACCGGCGTGGCCTTATGGGGCGGCAGTATTCCGGCAGTGGCCGGTGCAGGGTTCAGCGCGTTAACGCTGGCCATTTTGCTCGGCATGGTGGTCGGGAACACCGTTTACCCCCATATCTGGAAATCCTGCGACGGCGGCGTGATTTTCGCCAAGCAGCATTTATTACGTCTCGGGATTATCCTTTACGGCTTCCGTCTCACCTTTTCGCAGATTGCGGACGTGGGCGTCAGCGGGATTGCCATTGACGTCCTGACGCTGACCAGCACCTTTTTACTGGCGTGCTTTATCGGTCAGAAAGTGTTTGGCCTGGATAAGCAAACCAGCTGGTTAATCGGCGCAGGCAGCAGCATCTGCGGCGCGGCCGCGGTGCTGGCAACAGAACCCGTCGTTAAAGCCGAAGCCAGTAAAGTGACGGTGGCGGTCGCGACGGTGGTTATCTTCGGTACGCTGGCGATCTTCCTGTATCCGGCCATGTACCCGCTGGTGGCGCACTGGTTTAGCCCGGAAACCTACGGCATCTATATTGGCTCAACCATGCACGAAGTGGCGCAGGTGGTGGCGGCAGGTCACGCCATTAACCCGGAAGCGGAAAACGCGGCGGTCATTGCCAAAATGCTGCGCGTGATGATGCTGGCCCCGTTCCTGATTTTCCTCGCGGCCCGTGTTAAACAGCTGGCACCGGCTGGCGGCAGCGAGAAGAGCAAAATCACCATTCCGTGGTTTGCGATCCTGTTCATCGTGGTCGCTATCTTTAACTCCTTCCACCTGCTGCCAAAAGCGGTAGTGGAGATGCTGGTGACGCTGGATACGGTGCTGCTGGCGATGGCGATGGCGGCGCTGGGGGTGACCACGCACGTCAGCGCGCTGAAAAAAGCCGGTGCGAAGCCGCTGCTGATGGCGCTGGTGCTCTTCATCTGGCTGATTGTCGGCGGCGGTGCGATTAACCTCGCCGTGCACAGCCTGATGGCATAAACCATCTCGTCCTTCTCCTGTTAACCCGCTATCATAAGCGTTTCGGGTTAACAGGAGTTTTTATATGAAATACGTTGGAGCGCACGTCAGCGCTGCAGGTGGCCTGGCGAATGCCGCCATTCGCGCCGCCGAAATCGAGGCGACCGCTTTCGCCCTGTTCACCAAAAACCAGCGCCAGTGGCGCGCCGCGCCGCTCACCGCTGAGGTCATTGACGATTTCAAAGCCGCCTGTGAAAAATACCATTACGGGCCGGGCCAGATCCTTCCCCACGACAGCTATCTGATTAACCTCGGGCATCCGGTGCAGGAAGCGCTGGATAAGTCCCGCGAGGCGTTCCTTGATGAAGTGCAGCGCTGCGAACAGCTCGGGCTGACGCTGCTGAACTTCCATCCGGGTAGTCATCTGATGCAGATTGATGAAGATGCCTGTCTGGCGCGCATTGCCGAATCCATCAACATGACGCTGGATAAGACCAAAGGCGTCACCGCAGTGATTGAAAACACGGCTGGTCAGGGCAGCAACCTCGGCTTTAGGTTTGAACATCTGGCGGCAATCATTGACGGCGTGGAAGATAAGTCTCGCGTGGGCGTGTGCATTGACACCTGCCATGCGTTTGCCGCCGGGTATGACCTGCGCACCACCGAGGCCACGAAAAATACTTTCGAGGAGTTCGAGCGCGTTGTTGGCTTTAAGTATCTTCGCGGTATGCACCTGAACGATGCGAAAAGCGCGTTCGGCAGCCGCGTTGACCGCCACCACAGCCTGGGCGAAGGCAATATCGGTCACGATGCCTTCCGCTTTATTATGCAGGACGCCCGCTTCGACGGTATTCCGATGGTGCTGGAAACCATCAATCCGGATATCTGGGCGGAGGAGATTGCCTGGCTGAAGGCACAGCAAACCGCAGAACAGGCGGCATAAAAAAAGCCGGGTTGCATTAGCACCCGGCTTTTTTATTGCTTACTGCTTACGCTGCTTTTGCCACAACTTCCGCTTCCGGACGTTTCAGCACCGCGTAAGACAGGCCTGCCACCAGCGTACCGGCAACAATCGCCAGCAGATAACCCAGTACTGGGGTGATGGCGCCAGGGATCAGCAGGACGAACAGACCGCCGTGCGGCGCCATCAGCTTCGCGCCAATCGCCATGGAGATGGCACCCGTTACCGCGCCGCCGACGATACAGCACGGCAGAACACGCATTGGGTCACGCGCCGCGAACGGAATCGCACCTTCTGTGATGAAGCACAGGCCCAGCACCAGCGCCGCTTTACCGCCTTCCTGCTGCGCTTTGTCGAACTTACGACGGGCAATAATCGTCGCCAGGCCAAGCGCCAGCGGTGGCACCATACCGGCCGCCATGATCGCCGCCATCGGCGCGTAAGTCTGGGTACTCAGCAGGCCAACGCCAAAGGCGTATGCCGCTTTGTTCACCGGGCCACCCATGTCGGTACACATCATGCCGCCGAGGATTGCGCCCAGCAGCACCGCGTTCGCCGTGCCCATGGTTTGCAGCCAGTGGGTCAGGCCCGCCAGGATACCCGCAACCGGCTTACCAATCAGGTAAATCATCGCCAGACCGACCACCAGGCTGGAGATGAGCGGAATGATCAGGATTGGCTTCAGCGCCTCCATACTCTGCGGCAGCTTCAGCTTTGAGCTAATCAGCTTCGCAACGTAACCCGCGAGGAAACCTGCGATGATACCGCCAATAAAGCCGGAACCAGTGCTCACCGCCAGCATACCGCCGATAAGACCCGGGGTCAGACCCGGACGGTCAGCGATGGAGAAGGCGATAAAGCCCGCCAGCACCGGCACCATCAGCGCGAACGCTGAACCGCCGCCGATCTGCATCAGCGCAGCCGCAAGCGTCCCTTCTTCTTTAAATGCCGTAATACCAAACGCGAACGACAGTGCGATACACAGGCCGCCCGCAACCACCATCGGCAGCATGTAGGACACGCCGGTCAGAAGGTGACGGTATGCGCCCGCAGACTCTTTTTTCCCTTCGGTCGGCGTTTTTGCTGCGCCGGTGGCCTGATACGGTTTGGCTTCTGCCAGGGCCTTATCAAACTCCTGCGCGGTCTTTTTCAGCGCCAGGCCGGTAGAGGTGCGGTACATCGGTTTGCCGGCAAATTTCGCCAGATCCACTTCGATATCTGCCGCCACAATCACCAGATCGGCCTCAGCGACCTCTTCCGGCGTAATGGCATTGCCCGCCCCCACGGAGCCACGGGTTTCAACCTTCACCCACCAGCCGCGTTTTTTCGCTTCGGTTTCAATGGCTTCAGCTGCCATAAAGGTGTGCGCCACGCCCGTCGGGCAGGCCGTGACCGCGACAACGCGTTTCGGACCCGAGGCCGCAGCCGGAGCCGCCGCGACAGGCGCGCTGTAGACGGTCGCGTGACCTTTCGCTTCGCTCAGAAACAGTTCCGGGTGTGCCACCGCGCGATTAATATCGCCCAGCCACACTTTTTTGCCGTTCAGCGCGCTGTCAGCGGGAATTTTATCGCCCAGGACAATCGCCAGTTCGGCATCGCCTGGGTTATCAATGATGTCCAGGTGTGCTTTTTGTGCCGCCGCGCCCAGCAGGGTCTTCGCCATGTAGGCGCGAGCCTGTCCGAGACCGGAGTCAATGATCAGCAGCGTTTTCATTATTCCTCTCCTGCTGTTAGTTAAAAGGTTTTAAGTCAACGCGCGCCATCATCGCGGCTAACTGGGTACGATCGGTAATACCGACATTGCTCTGGCTCACGGCCAGGGCTGCAACGGCGGTGGCAAGACGTAACGTATGTTCACTGGATTCACGCATCAGCAGGCCGTAAATCAGGCCGCCAACCATAGAATCCCCTGCGCCAACGGTGCTCACCACTTCCATTGACGGCGGTTTGGCAATCCATTCACCTGAAGCGTTAACCCACAACGCCCCTTCTGCACCCAGCGAGATCACCACGTGAGCAATACCCTGCTCGCGCAGCGCATGGGCGGCCTCAATCACATCTTTTAATTCCGGCAGCTTGCGGCCTGCCCAGATCTCCAGCTCGCGGCGGTTTGGCTTCACCAGCCATGGAGAGGCTTTCAGACCCGCCACCAGCGCATCACGGCTGCTGTCGAAGATAATGCACGGGCACTGGCTGCGCAGGCGCGTCATCCAGTCGGTAAACGCTTCCGGGCTGACGCCGGACGGCAGGCTGCCGCTGACGCACACCATGTCGAACTGGCCCAGCCAGGTCAGGGAGTCGGTCACAAAGCGCTCCCAGTCAGCTGGTGTCACTTCGAAACCGGAGAAGTTAAGATCGGTCACTTCGCCGTCTTTTTCCGTCAGCTTAACGTTGATGCGGGTACGGCCCTGCACAACCTGGAAACGGTTGGCAATGCCCAGCTCGCTGAACAGCTGCTGGAAGCCATCCTGGTTATCTTTACCGAGGAATCCGCCCACGGTGACGTCGATACCGAGATCCTTGAGCACCTTCGCGACGTTAATCCCTTTGCCCGCAGCATGCAGGCCAGTGGTACGCACGAGGTTAACTTCGCCGCGCTCAATTTCCGGGCAAAACCCCACCAGGTCATAAGCCGGGTTCAGCGTAATAGTCGCAACACGTCTGCTCATTATGCGCCCTCCCCCAGACCTGCCGCGATGGCGTCGCCAATTGCTTTCAGCGCCTGTTCAGCATCTGCGCCCTGCGCGGTGAAGCGCAGGCGATGGCCTTTCTTCACGCCCAGCGCGACGACTTTCATCAGGCTGCGGCCGTTGGCCGGTTTGCCCGAACCATCCAGGTTGGTCACGGTAATCTCGCTTTCAAATTGTTTAATGGTGTTGACCAGCATGGTGCCCGGACGGGCATGCAGGCCGTGTTCGTTACGCACCACGAACTCGGCGTTCAGCACGTCGTCCGTTAGCGCGTCGTCGCTGGTCAGCAGCGCCAGCACGGTCGCCGCATCAGCGTTCAGCAGTTTTTCAGCTTTATTGTTCAGCAGCAGATCGCCCAGACGCTTCAGCACCGAAACCGGCTGCTCATCGTTCATCGCCACGGTCACCAGCATGGCTGCTGTCTCGCCCTCAACGTCGAACGCGGTGGCGGCGCGGCTCACTGCAATTGCGCTGCGCAGGTTGCCTTCAGCGCTGTCGTTCAGCCAGATACCCTGGCCGAGATTCAGCGGTTTATCGTTAATCACGCGCGTCACAAAGGTGGCATCAGCGGCACCCGCTTCTTTCAGGCGACCCGCGTTCAGCGCCTGCAGCGTGACCAGGTCGGAGGCCACAACATCCAGCGTCAGCGTGTCGTTATCCAGCTTCAGCGCTTCACTCTGTTTTTCGCCCATCAGCAACGCCCGCAGCTCTTCAGCGGTTGTTGCAGACTTCAGCTGTTCCGCCACGGAGTCATCGCTTAGGACATGCGTCAGCTGACGCAGCAGGCCTAAGTGTTCGTCGCTGCTCGCCGCGATACCGATAGCAACATAAGCCACCTGGCCATCGCCCCAGAGCACGCCCTGCGGGAACTGATAGACCTTAACGCCGGTTTTCAACACCTGGTCGCGGGTGTCGGTTGTGCCGTGCGGAATGGCAATGCCATTGCCGAGGAAGGTGGAGGTCTGCTGCTCGCGCGCCAGCATACCGTTTACGTAGCCGTCCGCGACGTTACCCGCCTGCACAAGGGCAGCGGCAACCTGACGAATAGCCTCTTCTTTATCCCCGGCCTGAGCGCCCGGGTGAATATCCTGAACAGATAACTGGAACATGGTTCTCCTCTCCTGCTGAAATTGAATCGTTTCAGCTTACATGAGAAAAAATGCGCTAGCCTGCTCCGTTTGTTAAAACAAGATAGCGCTGAAACGTTTCAAAAAGTCTTGCGCTTTCTGCAATGGCTTGCAAGAAATGTCGTATTTCCGATATCAGAATTTAGAGATACTGCACATTTCTTCTGCGTTCAGCTGAATTTTGCTGAACTTCAGCAAACCAGTTTCAGCTAAGTTCAGCCAGGTGGGGAGTAAGTTGAAATGCCATTTTGATTTTTCGTGGGGTAATTGACTTCACCCACTGTTTATTTTTTAACTGACGGCGTAAACTCCGCCCCTCTCTGTTACTCGCTAATTATAAAACATGCATAACACCCCTGCGGCCACCGCGCCGAAGCCCTTTGATTTGACGTCAACGGCGTTCCTGATTGTTGCCTTCTTTACGGGCATCGCCGGTGCGTTGCAAACCCCGACGCTGAGCCTGTTCCTGACTAACGAAGTTCACGCCCGTCCGGCGATGGTTGGCTTCTTTTTTACCGGAAGCGCCATCATCGGCATTCTCGTCAGCCAGTTTCTCGCCGGTCGTTCCGACCGCAAAGGCGATCGTAAAAGCCTGATCGTTTTCTGCTGTCTGCTGGGGGTGCTGGCCTGCGTCCTGTTTGCCTGGAACCGTAACTATTTCGTTTTGCTGTTCATCGGCGTTTTTCTGAGCAGCTTTGGCTCAACCGCCAACCCGCAGCTGTTTGCCCTTGCCCGCGAACATGCCGACCATACCGGGCGGGAAGCGGTGATGTTCAGCTCGATATTGCGCGCTCAGGTGTCGCTGGCATGGGTAATTGGCCCGCCGCTGGCCTACGCGCTGGCGATGGGGTTTGGCTTTACGGTGATGTACCTGAGCGCGGCGGTCGCGTTTGTGGCGTGCGGCGCAATGGTATGGTTTTTTCTGCCGTCAATGCGCAAAGAGCCCAAAGTGGCAACGGGCGTGCTGGAAGCGCCGCGTCGTAACCGCCGCGATGCCCTGCTCCTGTTTGTTATCTGCACGCTGATGTGGGGCACCAACAGCCTGTATATCATTAACATGCCGCTGTTTATTATTGATGAGCTACACCTGCCGGAGAAGCTGGCCGGCATTATGATGGGCACCGCCGCGGGTCTTGAGATCCCGACCATGCTGATTGCAGGCTATTATGCGAAGCGTTTTGGAAAGCGTTTTTTAATGCGCATCGCGGCCGTCGCCGGGCTGCTATTCTACGTTGGCATGCTGACGGTCAATACACCAGCCCTGCTTCTTGCTTTACAGCTGCTGAACGCCGTGTATATCGGCATCCTGGCGGGGATTGGCATGCTCTACTTCCAGGATCTGATGCCGGGGCAGGCAGGTGCCGCCACCACCCTTTATACTAATACCACCCGCGTGGGCTGGATTATCGCGGGCTCGATGGCCGGTATCGTTGCCGAGATCTGGAACTACCACACGGTGTTCTGGATTGCGCTGGTGATGTGTACGCTGACGATTGGCTGTCTGGCGAGGATCAAAGACGTTTAAGGCGCGGTGAGCGCTTCCAGCTCCAGCAGCCATGTCATTGCCTGCGCGCGCGTGCTGCCGCACATTTCAGCTGATGGCTGAAGCCCGGAACAGACCTTCGGGCGCAGGGGAGACTCAAAGATCATACACAGGTTGGATTCAGAGAGCTGAACGCAGCGGGTATTGGCGGGCTTGCCTTCAGGCATGCCTGGAATGGGGCTTGAAATGGACGGAGCGGTACAGCACGCGCCGCAATCTGGACGACAATCCATACATGCTCTCTCGGTGGCGAACACCCGTACAGTCGGGCATCGGGCGCACAGTAACACCTTTTGCGTATTGATAGCAAAAGCCACGAATTCCACTTGCCTGAAAGGCCGCGCGCGAGTAATTTGGCGCGATATTTTTTACCTCCCGTAGACAGGATTACTGCAATGCCAAGAGCGAACGAAATTAAGAAAGGTATGGTACTGAATTACAACGGCAAATTGCTGATTGTGAAAGACATCGACATTCAGGCACCAAGCGCCCGTGGTGCAGCGACGCTGTACAAAATGCGTTTCGCCGATGTGCGTACCGGCCTGAAGGTGGAAGAACGTTTTAAAGGTGACGATATCGTTGATACCGTGACCCTGACCCGCCGCTACGTTGATTTCTCCTACATCGACGGCAACGAATACGTGTTCATGGATAAAGAAGATTACACCCCGTACATCTTCACCAAAGATCAGATCGAAGAAGAGCTGCTGTTCATTCCTGAAGGCGGTATGCCAGACATGCAGGTACTGACCTGGGACGGCGTGCTGCTGGCGCTTGAACTGCCGCAGACCGTGGATCTGGAAATCGTTGAAACCGCGCCGGGCATTAAAGGCGCCTCAGCAAGTGCGCGCAACAAACCAGCGACCCTGACCACCGGTCTGGTTGTTCAGGTGCCGGAATATCTCTCCGCTGGCGAGAAGATCCGCATCCATATTGAAGAAAAACGCTATATGGGTCGTGCTGACTGATTATGGCATTTGTCGGGTGGCGGCTTCGCCACCCGACAATTCCGGTTACAAAAGCTCCGGATACTTCGTCATCTTCAGCGCCAGCTCGACCCCTCGCACTTCCGCCATCCCCTTCAGGCGGCCAATCGCCGAATAGCCCGGGTTGGTTTTCTTACGCAGATCGTCCAGCATCTGGTGTCCGTGATCCGGACGGAACGGAATAGGACGTACATCGCCCGCCTGCTTGCGACGCGCCTCTTCAGCCAGAATAGCGTCCAACACCGCCACCATATTCACATCACCGCTAAGGTGCGCGGCCTCATGGAAGGTCTTTGGATTCTCCTCCCGGCAGGTCGCACGCAGATGCGTAAAGTGAATGCGATCGCCAAAGGTTTCTATCATCCGTACCAGGTCGTTATCAGCGCGCACGCCGTAGGACCCGGTACACATGGTAAAGCCGTTGTGGATGCTGTCGACCGTCTCTTTCAGCCATTGCATATCTTCAATCGTAGACACGATACGCGGCAGGCCGAGGATAGGACGCGGCGGATCGTCCGGGTGTACCGCCAGACGCACGCCGGCTTCTTCCGCAACCGGAACGATAGCGCGCAGGAAATACGCCATGTTTTCACGCAGCTGCTGCTTATCAATATTGCCGTATTCCGCCAGACGCGCGCGGAACTGATCCAGCGTGTACCCCTCTTCCGCACCCGGCAGGCCAGCAATGATATTGCGGGTCAGCTTCTCAACGTCCGCTTCACTGGCGGCATTGAACCATTCAAGGGCCTGCTGCTGCTCTTCAGCGGTGTAATCCGCTTCGGCGCCCGGGCGTTTCAGAATGTGCAGCTCAAACGCCGCAAAGGCAATCTGGTCAAAACGAAGCGCTTTCGAGCCGTCCGGCATCTGATATTCCAGGTCGGTACGCGTCCAGTCCAGAATCGGCATGAAGTTATAGCAGACCGTATCAATGCCGCAGGCCGCCAGGTTGCGAATGCTCTGCTGATAGTTTGCTATCCAGGTCCGGTATTCCCCGGAATGGGTTTTGATATCTTCGTGAACCGGAATGCTTTCTACCACAGACCAGGTTAACCCCTTCTCCGCCAGCAGCGCCTGACGCTGTTGAATCTCCTCAACCGGCCATACCTGGCCGTTAGGAATGTGATGCAGCGCCGTGACGACACCCGTTGCGCCAGCCTGACGCACATCATCAAGAGAAACCGGATCGTTCGGCCCGTACCAACGCCAGGTTTGTTCCATTGCCTCATCCTCTCAAGTTGTTATACCAATATGGGTTACTGCAATGACGACTACCATACATGTTTGCCGTGAAGGGTCAACACGCCGCCACACATTGATTGATCAAACTCACAGAACGGGGATATTTACGGCTTACCAATTTTATTTGCTGTCATATAACTTTAGACTGGCATTGTTAATTAATGGTTAATCAGGTGTGTATTTCATGAAGACAATTGCCTCAACCGCCCTTCCAGCCCAGGTTCAACAACCGCGCTACGATCGTCATCAACTGCGCTCCCGCATCGTCCATTTCGGCTTCGGTGCGTTTCACCGCGCGCATCAGGCATTGTTAACAAACCGGGTGCTGAATGAAAAAGGCGGCGACTGGGGAATTTGTGAGATTAGCCTGTTCAGCGGCGACGTGCTGATGAGCCAGCTGCGCGCGCAGGATCACCTGTTTACCGTGCTGGAGAAAGGTGCTGAAGGAAATCAGCCGATTATTGTCGGGGCCGTGCATGAATGCCTGAATGCAAAGCTGGACTCTCTGCCCGCGATAATAGAGAAGTTTTGCGAGCCGCAGGTGGCGATTGTGTCGCTCACCATTACGGAGAAAGGCTACTGCATCGATCCCGCGACCGGTAAGCTGGATTTACAAAACGCCCGGATCGTCCACGATCTGGAAAATCCCGCTGAGCCGCATTCCGCGCCGGGGATCCTGGTCGAAGCCCTTAATCGCCGCCGTGAGCGCGGCTTGCCTGCGTTTACCGTGCTTTCCTGCGACAACATTCCGGACAACGGACACGTAGTGAAAAATGCGGTGCTTGGCATGGCGCAAAAGCGCTCCCCGGCATTGGCGGAGTGGATCGAGGGCCACGTAAGCTTTCCAGGAACGATGGTCGACAGAATTGTTCCCGCCGCGACGGAGGCCTCGCTTGCGGAAATCGCCGACGCGCTCGGCGTTGACGATCCGTGCGCCATAAGCTGCGAGCCGTTTATTCAGTGGGTAGTGGAAGATAATTTTGTCGCCGGGCGTCCGGAGTGGGAAGTGGCGGGCGTTCAGATGGTGCAGGACGTTCTGCCGTGGGAGCAGATGAAATTACGCATGCTTAACGGCAGCCACTCTTTCCTGGCGTATCTGGGGTATCTCGCCGGGTACGCGCATATTAATGAATGCATGGAGGACGCCACCTTCCGCGAAGCCGCCCGGCGGCTAATGCTGGATGAACAGGCGCCTACGCTGCGTATAAAGGATGTCGACCTGACTGCTTATGCCGACAGTCTGATTGATCGCTTTGCTAACCCGGCGCTGCAGCACCGTACCTGGCAAATCGCGATGGACGGTAGCCAGAAGCTGCCGCAGCGAATGCTGGATGGCATCCGCGTCCACCTTGAGCGTAAAACAGAATGGCCGCTGCTGGCGCTGGGCGTCGCTGGCTGGATACGCTACGTCAGCGGGTTCGACGAACGCGGCAACGCGATTGACGTTCGCGATCCCCTCAGCGATAAAATCCGCACGATTGTCGAGGCCAGCAGCGACGCCGACCGCGTCAATGCGCTGCTGGGGCTGAGCGAGGTCTTCGGTCACGATCTCGCGCAAAATAGCGTTTTCGCTGAGGCTGTTAGCCAGGCCTACCAGCGCATCACCCGCCGTGGCGCACGCCAGGCTGTTATTGAAACGTTAAATCTTTAGCGATTATTGCGCTTAATGCGAACGGACATTGCCTCCGTTCGCCCTCCCCCTTCTCATTGCGCCCGTTTTTCGCCAGGATAAGAGCATAGTGTTATAGCATCACAATTCTCTTGCGGAGCGCACGTGACCAAAACCAACCTCATCACCGGTTTTCTCGGCAGCGGTAAAACCACCTCTATTCTTCATCTGCTGGCGAATAAAGATCCCGCCGAGAAATGGGCCGTGCTGGTCAATGAATTCGGCGAAGTGGGCATTGATGGCGCGTTGCTATCATCCAGCGGCGCAATGATTAAAGAGATCCCCGGCGGATGCATGTGCTGCGTAAACGGCTTACCGATGCAGGTAGGCCTCAATACGCTGCTGCGTCAGGGCAAACCGGACCGCCTGCTGATTGAACCTACCGGTCTGGGCCACCCGAAGCAGATCCTCGATTTACTGACCGCCCCGGTTTACGAGCCGTGGATCGATCTTCGCGCCACGCTGTGCCTGCTCGATCCGCGTCAGCTTCTGGATGAAAAAGCGGTGGCCAATGAGAACTTTCGCGATCAGCTCGCCGCAGCAGACGTTATTGTCGCCAATAAAGAAGATCGCGCCACGGCGGAAAGCCGGGCCGCGCTGGACGCGTGGTGGCAGCATTTCGGCGGCAATCGGACGCGGGTGCAGGCCACGCAGGGGAATATTGATAGCGCCCTGCTGGATCTTCCCCGCCTGAACCTGGCGCAACTCCCGGCCAGTGCAGAGCATGCGCATCACCATTCTGCAAAGCAGGGTCTGGCCGCGCTTAGCCTGCCGGAACACCAGCGCTGGCGTCGTAACCTTAACAGCGGTCAGGGGTATCAGGCCTGCGGATGGATTTTCGATGCCGACACCGTTTTCGACACCATTGGCATCCTTGAGTGGGCCAGGCTTGCGCCGGTCGACCGCGTGAAAGGGATCATGCGCACGCCAGACGGACTGGTGCGGATCAACCGCCAGGGCGACGATTTCTTTATCGAAACGCAAAACGTCGCGCCACCTGACAGCCGAATAGAGTTAATTAGTGCGGTTAATGCCGACTGGAATGCCCTGCAGTCCAGCCTGTTGAAGCTTCGTTTAAGTTCGGGCGGCTAACGTTGCCCCAGTTTTCACTCAATGCAGAACGTTATGACGACTCGAATTCCCCAGATACTACTGCTTAATGTCGCCGGTCTGGCGCTCTTTTTCTCCTGGTATATCCCGGTGAATCACGGTTTCTGGTTCCCGCTGGATTCATCCCTGTTTCATTTCTTCAACCAGGGGCTGGTGAAGAGTGACGCCTTTCTGTGGCTGGTGGCGATTACCAATAACCGCGCCTTTGACGGCTTTTCCCTGCTGGCCATGGGCTGCCTGATGCTCTCTTTCTGGCTCAAAGAGGATGACACGGGGCGTCGCCGCATCCTGATTATCGGACTGGTGATGCTTCTGGCTGCGGTGATCATTAATCAGCTGGCGCAACATCTGATGCCGGTAAAACGTGCAAGTCCTTCGCTCTCTTTCCCGAATATTTATCGCGTGAGTGAACTGCTGCATATTCCAACAAAAGATGCCTCGAAGGACAGTTTCCCGGGCGATCACGGCATGATGCTGCTTATTTTTTCTGGGTTCATGCTGCGCTATTTCGGTAAGAAGGCGTTCGCAATCGCCCTGCTTATTGTGGTGATATTTGCCTTCCCGCGCGTGATGATTGGCGCGCACTGGCTGACGGATATTGTCGTGGGTTCCCTTTCCGCGGTGCTGATTGGTCTGCCGTGGGTTCTGATGACGCCTTTGAGCGATCGCCTAATTACCCTTTTCGATCGTTATCTTCCGCGCAGAAAGCAACAAAAATTGAACAAATAATTACCATTTTTTAACGTAAACTATCGGGGATCATCACGATCCCTGATAACGCCCTTCCCGCGATCTTTCTGCGCTGTCATATTCTTGTGATCACATTCGTGACAAAAATGAAGCAATTGCACGATTACGCGGCGGATCTGCCGCTATTTTGTGCAATGACAAATTTTTACTTTCTGTATCACAATTTCTTATAAAAAAAAGGCTCTTTTTACTCGCAATAGCCCTGGCAATCGGTTAATCTCGAACTCGTTTTGCCCCATGGAGATAATTATTTCGATGGTGAATAATTTTGTGCGCTGCACCACAAATGTCACCAGAAACAATTGTCTCAATGTGAACAGATAATTAGTCTCGTCACGTTTGGCATTTTTATAACGATATTTGTCGTTAAGGACTTCAAGGGAAAATAAACAAAATGGT
The DNA here is from genome assembly GCF_014895915.1 of Enterobacter cloacae complex sp. P13B. NCBI lineage: Bacteria > Pseudomonadati > Pseudomonadota > Gammaproteobacteria > Enterobacterales > Enterobacteriaceae > Enterobacter > Enterobacter cloacae complex sp. P13B. The sequence continues at coordinate 23,130 of NZ_JADBQN010000048.1, read as the reverse complement.
CAAATCTCAACCGTTTCTGAGATATATCTTACGGGGGATCCCGGCGATAGCAGTCGCGGTACTGTTATCTGCATGTAGTACATCGAACACCGCAAAGAATATGCATCCTGAGACGCGTGTTGTGGGAATGGAAGATTCCTCTTCACTGCAAGCCTCTCAGGATGAATTTGAAAATATGGTACGTAATCTGGACGTGAAGTCCCGCATTATGGACCAGTATGCTGACTGGAAAGGCGTGCGTTACCGTCTTGGCGGCAGCACTAAAAAAGGCATTGATTGTTCCGGCTTTGTACAGCGTACCTTCCGCGAGCAATTTGGGTTAGATCTTCCGCGTTCGACCTACGAACAGCAGGAGATGGGCAAGTCGATTTCACGTACCAAACTGCGCACCGGCGATTTAGTGCTGTTCCGTGCAGGTTCTACCGGTCGACATGTGGGCATCTACATTGGTAATGACCAGTTTGTACATGCCTCCACCAGCAGCGGTGTGACCATTTCCAGCATGAATGAACCGTACTGGAAGAAGCGCTACAACGAAGCGCGCCGCGTACTGACCCGCAGTTAATATGATAATTGTATCGTTGGTTATCCCTTGGCTGGCGATACAATAAAAAAAAAGCACTGCTTCGGCGGTGTTTTTTTTTGCCCGTTACAATGAATACAATCAGCGGCAATTCAGGAACCACGACGTTTATGCTCACCCGCTACTTCTCCAGTCATCGAAAGATACTGTTCCTCAGTATCATTACCGGCCTGATCGCCGCCCTGCTCCTGGGTTCATTGCAATTTTTCTGGAGCTACCACAAGCGGGAAATCCGATTCGATACGTTGATCATGGATGTGCGCATCTACATGGAGAGCTATTTTGACGAGCTGAAAGCCTCCATCGACGTGCTCCAGCCGCTGACGCTCAATAATTGCCAGGATGTTAACGCGGAGCTGACCTCGCGCGCGGCCTTCAGCCTCAACGTACGCGCCTTCCTGCTGGTAAGAGACAAAATGGCGTTCTGCTCGTCAGCCACAGGGCCAATGAATGCCCCGATGGAGGAGCTGATACCCGAGCTGCACATCAACAAGCAGGTTGATATCGCACTGCTCCCCGGCACGCCCATGCTGCCCAATAAGCCCGCGATTGCCATCTGGTATCGTAATCCACTTGTGAAGGACGGCGGCGTATTCACCTCGGTGAATCTGAACCTGACGCCGTACCTGCTTTACACCGCGCGCCAGGACGAGTTTGCAGGCATCGCGATCGTCATCGGCGACAATGCGTTATCCACTGCCTCAAGCGCCCTCGTCAAAGCGAAGGATTTACATGAAACGCCGGCGCGCACCGCGACGCTCAAAGACGTTCCTCTGACCATCAACCTGTACGCCGAGGAGTGGACGACCGATGAGATACTTTACGCCCTGTTCTTCGGGCTGGTGTGCGGGATTGCGGCAGGGTCGCTTAACTTCTACATCCTCACGACGCGTCTCAATCCGGGCAAAGAGATTCTGAGCGCCATCAAGCGCGGCCAGTTTTATGTGGTTTATCAGCCCGTTGTCGACGCCAAATCGCTCAGGATGACCGGGCTTGAAGTGCTGATGCGCTGGAAGCACCCGACCATGGGTGAGATCCCGCCGGACGCCTTTATCAATTTTGCCGAAGCGCAGAAGCTGATTGTTCCGCTCACGCTGCATCTTTTTGACCTGATTATTCACGATGCGCCAGTGCTACAGACCGTGCTGCCGCCGGGTGCCAAAGTGGGCATTAATATCGCGCCGGGGCATCTGCATGCGGAAAGCTTCAAAGACGATATGCGCACCTTCAAAGCCCTGCTGCCGCCTGATTACTTCCAGATCGTACTGGAAATTACCGAGCGCGACATGCTGAACCATCGGGAAGCTAACAGCCTCTTCGAATGGCTTCATAACGAAGGGTTTGAAATTGCCATCGACGATTTCGGCACCGGCCACAGCGCGCTGATTTATCTTGAACATTTCACCATGGACTACCTGAAAATCGACCGTGGTTTTGTCAACGCCATTGGCACAGAAACCGTGACCTCCCCGGTGCTGGATGCCGTACTGACGCTGGCAAGACGACTGAATATGTCGACCGTTGCGGAAGGGGTGGAAACACCGGAACAGGCGGCCTGGCTGCGCGAGCATGGGGTTAATTACCTGCAGGGTTACTGGATTAGCCGCCCGATGCCGCTGGAGCAGTTCCGCACGTGGCAAAATACGGTGTCGCCTGACGGGGAATAATTTCACATTGCCCGTGGCGTCACTTATTATTCAGCTTAACTGAGCCGGTCTGTAAAAGAGGGAGCCGCCGCGAGATGTTTATGCGCTTTATGTTGCTTTGGTTGGCAGTCGTGAGCCTGTCCAGCCAGGCGCAAACCATCAAAGAGAACATCGCGTTCGCCGTGATTGGCGAGCCAAAATACGCGGTCAATTTTACGCACTTCGATTACGTCAATCCTGCCGCCCCTAAGGGTGGAAAGGTCACGCTCTCGGCTACGGGAACGTTCGACAACTTTAACCGCTTCGCCCTGCGCGGCGTGGCCGCGGCGCGAACGGAATCGCTCTATGACACGCTTTTTGTCACGTCGGATGATGAACCCGGCAGCTATTACCCGCTGATTGCCGATAACGTGCGCTATGCGGATAACTTCGCCTGGGCCGAAATTACCCTAAACCCCCGGGCCCGCTTTCACGACGGCACGCCGGTCAAGGCCAGCGACGTCGCTTTTACGTTTCATAAATTTATGACCGAAGGCGTTCCTCAGTTCCGCATTGTGTATAAAGGCGCAACGGTGCGCGCCATTGCGCCCCTCACCGTACGCATTGAGCTGAGCGAACCGAACAAAGAGAATATGCTTAGCCTGTTCTCGTTGCCGGTGATGCCTGAATCGTTCTGGAAAAACCATAAGTTAAGCGACCCGCTCTCCACGCCGCCGCTGGCCGGTGGCCCTTACCGCATTACCGACTGGCGCATGGGGCAGTACGTGGTCTATTCCCGCGTGAAAGATTACTGGGCGGCTAACCTGCCGGTAAACCGCGGGCGCTGGAATTTCGACACCCTTCGCTATGACTACTACCTCGACGATAACGTGGCGTTTGAAGCGTTCAAGGCCGGCGCCTTCGATTTACGCGTGGAGAACAGCGCCAAAAACTGGGCGACCCGCTATATCGGCAAAAACTTCACGAAAGGCTACATCGTCAAAGACGAGCACAAAAACGAATCCGCCCAGGACACGCGCTGGTTGGCGTTTAATATTCAGCGCCCGGTATTTACCGACCGCCGCGTTCGGGAAGCCATTTCCCTGGCCTTCGATTTTGAATGGATGAACAAAGCCCTGTTTTACGGGGCGTACAGCCGCGCAAACAGCTATTTCCAGAACACCGAATATGCCGCGCGCGACTACCCTAAAGCTGACGAACTGCTCCTGCTGGCGCCGCTGAAAGCGGAAGTGCCGCCGGAGGTGTTTACCACAGTGTTTCAGCCGCCCGCTTCAAAGGGTGACGGCTACGACCGCGACAACCTGCTGAAGGCCAGCAAGCTGCTGGATGAGGCAGGCTGGCAGCTGAAGAACCAGAAACGCGTCAATGCGAAAACCGGCAAGCCTTTAAGCTTTGAACTGCTGCTCTCCTCCGGCGGCAACGATCAGTGGGTGCTGCCGTTTAAGCACAACCTTGCGCGGCTGGGGATCACCATGAACATTCGCCAGGTCGATAACGCGCAGATCACCAACCGCATGCGCAGCCGCGATTACGACATGATGCAACGCCTGTGGCCCGCACAGCCGTGGCCCAGCTCGGATCTGCAAATCTCCTGGGCCTCCAGCTACATCGACTCCTCGTACAATGCGCCAGGCGTAAAAAGCCCGGCGATTGATGCCCTGATTGCGAAAATTGTGGCGGCGCAGGGCGATAAAGATAAGCTCTTGCCGCTTGGTCGCGCCCTCGACAGGGTGTTAACCTGGAACTACTACATGCTGCCCATGTGGTATATGGGCGAAGACCGCCTTGCGCGCTGGGACAAGTTCTCCGTGCCTGCCGTGCGCCCTGTCTATTCTCTGGGCTTTGACACCTGGTGGTATGACGTGAATAAAGCCGCCAGACTGCCCGCCGAGCGGCGATAAGGAATTATCATGGGTGCCTATTTAATACGCCGACTTCTGCTGGTCATTCCCACGCTGTGGGCCATTATCACCATTAACTTTTTTATCGTGCAAATTGCCCCGGGCGGGCCGGTCGACCAGGCCATTGCCGCCATTGAGTTTGGCAACAGCGGCGGCATGCCCGGCGGCGGTGGAGAAGGCATGGGCGCCAGCCATGCGCGAACCGGCGTGGGGAATATCAGTGAAAGCCACTACCGCGGCGGGCGCGGGCTGGATCCTGAAGTGATCGCCGAGATCACCCATCGCTACGGCTTTGATAAGCCGATACACGAGCGCTATTTCAAGATGCTCTGGGATTATATCCGCTTTGATTTTGGCGATAGCCTGTTCCGCAGTGCGTCCGTATTAACGTTGATCAAGCAAAGCCTGCCGGTTTCGGTCACGCTGGGGCTGTGGGGGACGTTGATTATCTATCTGGTCTCTATACCGCTCGGGATCCGAAAAGCGGTGCATAACGGCAGCCGCTTCGATATCTGGAGCAGCACCTTCATCATCATCGGCTATGCTATTCCGGCGTTTCTGTTTGCCGTTCTGCTGATTGTCTTCTTTGCCGGAGGCAGCTATTTCGACATCTTCCCCCTGCGGGGGCTGGTCTCCGCCGATTTCAGCACGCTGCCGTGGTACCAGAAAATCACCGACTATCTCTGGCATATCACGCTGCCGGTGCTGGCGACGGTGATCGGCGGGTTTGCCGCCCTGACCATGTTGACCAAAAACGCCTTTCTCGATGAAATCCGCAAGCAGTATGTCGTGACCGCCCGCGCCAAAGGGGTCAGCGAGAAGCAGATTATGTGGAAACACGTTTTCCGCAACGCCATGCTGCTGGTGATTGCCGGATTTCCAGCCACATTCATCAGCATGTTTTTTACCGGCTCACTGCTGATTGAGGTGATGTTCTCGCTCAACGGTCTCGGCCTGCTGGGCTACGAAGCCACCGTATCGCGCGATTATCCGGTAATGTTTGGCACGCTCTATATTTTCACCCTGATTGGCCTGCTGCTGAATATCATCAGCGATATCAGCTATACGCTGGTCGATCCCCGAATTGATTTTGAGGGCCGCTGATGCCGCGTTTAAGCCCCGTTAACCAGGCCCGCTGGGCCCGTTTTCGCCATAACCGCCGCGGCTACTGGTCGCTGTGGATTTTTGCTGTCCTGTTTGTCCTGAGCATGTGTTCGGAGCTGATCGCCAACGACAAACCGTTGCTGGTGCACTTTAACGACCGCTGGTACGTGCCGGTACTGGCTAACTACAGTGAAAGCGACTTCGGCGGCCCGTTTGCCACCCCGGCGGAGTACCAGGATCCGTGGCTGCGCCAGCAGATCGAACAGCACGGCTGGGCCCTCTGGGCTCCGGTGCGCTTTGGCGCCAACAGCATTAACTTCGCGACCACAACCCCCTTCCCTTCTCCGCCCTCTGCGCAAAACTGGCTGGGAACAGACGCCAACGGCGGCGACGTGCTGGCGCGCATCCTCTACGGTACGCGGATTTCTATTCTCTTTGGATTGATGCTGACCGTCTTCTCCAGCGTAATGGGCGTAGTGGCCGGCGCCGTTCAGGGCTACTACGGCGGAAAAATTGACCTGTGGGGGCAGCGTATCATCGAAGTCTGGTCCGGTATGCCAACGCTGTTTCTGATCATTCTGCTTTCCAGCGTGGTACAGCCGGGCTTCTGGTGGCTGCTGGGCATCACCGTTCTGTTTGGCTGGATGGCGCTGGTGGGCGTGGTGCGGGCAGAGTTTCTGCGCACCCGTAATTTCGACTATATTCGCGCCGCGCAGGCGTTAGGCGTGAGCGATCGCGCAATCATCTTCCGCCATATGCTTCCCAATGCGGTGGTGGCGACCCTCACCTTCCTGCCCTTTATTCTGTGCAGCTCTATCACCACCCTCACCTCGCTGGACTTTCTGGGCTTCGGCCTGCCGCTGGGGTCGCCGTCGCTCGGCGAACTGCTGCTGCAGGGCAAGAACAACCTGCAGGCGCCGTGGCTGGGCATCACCGCCTTTCTTTCCGTGGCCGTGCTGCTTTCGCTGCTGATTTTTATTGGCGAAGCCGTGCGCGATGCCTTCGATCCCAACAAGGCGGTATAAGATGACGCAGCCTCTTCTCAGTATTGATCGCCTGTCGATTGCCTTCTCGAAGCAGGGCGAGACCCGTACCGTGGTCACCGACCTGTCGCTGCAGATCCAGCGCGGTGAAACGCTGGCGCTGGTGGGTGAATCCGGTTCGGGCAAGAGCGTCTCGGCGCTCTCCATCCTGCGTCTGCTGCCCTCCCCGCCCGTGAGCTATCCGCAAGGGGATATTCTGTTCCACGGCAGTTCGCTGCTGCACGCTGATGAACATACCCTGCGCGGTATTCGCGGCAATAAGATTGCCATGATCTTCCAGGAGCCGATGGTGTCGCTCAACCCACTGCATACGCTGGAAAAACAGCTCTATGAAGTGCTGTCACTTCATCGGGGGATGCGCAAAGAGGCCGCGCGGGGCGAAATTCTGGATTGTCTGGAACGTACAGGCATACGCAACGCGGCCAAACGGCTGAATGATTTTCCGCATCAGCTCTCCGGCGGCGAACGCCAGCGGGTAATGATTGCCATGGCCCTGCTCACGCGCCCCGAACTGTTGATTGCCGACGAGCCGACGACGGCGCTGGACGTCACGGTGCAGGCGCAAATTCTGACGCTCTTGAGGGAGCTGCGTGACGAGCTGGACATGAGCCTGCTGTTTATCACGCACAACCTGAGCATCGTGAAAAAGCTGGCCGACAGCGTCGCGGTCATGCAAAACGGGCGCTGCGTTGAACAGAATACCGCGTCCACGCTGCTGAACGCGCCGCAGCATCCCTATACGCAGCGCCTGCTCGACAGCGAACCTTCCGGCGACCCGGTGCCTCTCACGGCAGACAGCACACCGCTGCTGCGCGTCGATGATTTATCCGTCTCGTTCCCGATCCGCAAAGGCGTTCTGCGGCGCATCGTTGACCAGAACCCGGTGCTGAAAAATATCCGCTTCTCGCTGCGACCGGGTGAATCCCTGGGGCTGGTGGGCGAATCCGGTTCGGGTAAAAGCACTACCGGTCTGGCGCTGCTGCGCTTAATTGCCTCTCAGGGCGAGATCCTGTTTGACGATATGCCGCTGCACCGCTGGAACCGCCGCCAGATGCTGCCCGTGCGGCCCCGCATGCAGGTGGTATTTCAGGATCCCAACTCCTCGCTTAACCCGCGCCTCAGCGTGTTGCAGATTATCGAAGAGGGCCTGCGCGTTCACCAGCCTGGCCTGAGTGCGCAACAGCGGGAACAGGAGGTCATGCGGGTGATGGCGGAAGTGGGCTTAGATCCCGACACTCGCCACCGCTACCCTGCGGAATTTTCCGGCGGACAGCGCCAGCGTATCGCCATCGCCCGCGCGCTGATCCTGAAACCGGAGCTGATTATTCTGGATGAACCGACCTCGTCTCTGGACAGAACCGTACAGGCGCAGATCCTGGCGCTACTCAAAGGGCTACAGGAAAAGCACCGGCTGGCCTATATCTTTATCAGCCATGATCTACAGGTGGTTCGGGCGCTATGCCATCAGGTGATTGTGCTACGACAGGGTGAGGTGGTCGAACAGGGTGATTGCCAGCGCGTATTTACTGCGCCAACGCAGAACTACACGCGCCAGCTGCTCGCGGCAGACTAGCGCTTAAAACGGATACTGGCCGGAGAAAGGTTCAGCAATCGCAACGCCAAAGTTTTTCAGGCGGCAGGTCGCGGCGAATTCGTCCTGGCTTTTGACAAACAGGCACGGCTCCCCTTCGCACTCCAGTACGGAGCTGTCCACTTCGATATCCGTCAGGGCCTGGCTGAGACGCTCCATCACCCGCCACGCATTTTCGTCGCTCGGGCTCAGCAGCTTGAGCGCCACCAGGCAATTCTCACAGCCCGCGACGCTTTGCGGAATCGGTTCAACTTTCGAACCTGCAAAACCCGCCGACCAGCGATAGCTCTGGGGCAAGCGATGGACAATGGAGAGTTGTAATGTATTCACGTTCGTTCCCCGGAAGCAAAATTTACTTCACAATTTATTTACATTTATAGTAACACATCATCGCCAACCTGCACTATTCAGCGCTTTTTTATCGGTATTGAGGCTCGCGTCGGCGCTATATGTACCCGTTTCTGCGATCTAACTCAACCTTTTTGAATACAATGATGTGACTTTTTACATAAATAGATTTTACATAAAATAAACAAACACGGAATAAACGAACGCGAGTTTGGTTGATATGCGTCAACAAAAAAGGCCCTTTCGGGCCTTATCTGCGCGTTAGTGCGCCGCTTTTCGCGGCCGGCTGGCGTAAAGACAGAAAAGCACAGAGCTGGTTGCGCAAAAAGCCATCGCCCACAGCATAGGCCAGGCCGTAGTAAAGGTCGCCATAGAGAGTAACGCCCCGACGATGGCACCAATCCCGAAGCGGAAGGTTCCCGCCAGTGACGATGCGGTTCCCGCCATGTGCGGGAATTCGTCGAGGATCACCGCCATCGCATTGGACGAGATCATCGACACGCAGCCGACAAAGGCCGCCACGCCGATCACCAGCGCCCAGAAGCCCACGTCCAGAAACGCGCTCACCACCAGCCAGACCGCCATCACAAACTGGATCCACAGCCCGGCGCGGAACATGTTCAGCGCGCCCACCCGCCGGACAAAGCGGCTGTTAATGATGGTCAGGACAAACAGGAAGACGATATTGAGCGCAAAATAATAGCCAAAATGCTGCGGCGAAACGTGGTTCAGTTCGATATAGACAAACGGCCCGGCGCTCAGGAAGGAGAACATTCCGGCGAAGCTGAACCCGCTCGCCAGCATGTAGCTCAGCACCCGCTTGTGGCGAAACAGCGAGGCAAAGTTGCCTATCGTGGTTCGAATATGAAATTTCTGGCGGCGCTCGACGGGCAGCGTTTCATCAATAAAGAAGAAAATCATCGCCGAGGCCAGCAGCGCGGCCAGCGCCAGGATCCAGAAAATCGCGTGCCAGCTAAACCACACCAGCACCGCACCACCGGCCATCGGTGCCACCAGCGGCGCAATCGTCGTCACCAGCATGACGAACGACATCATGCGGGAGAACTCTTCTTTCGGGTAGATATCACGCATCAGGGCGTTGATCACCACGCTCGCGGCAGCGGCGGCCAGCCCGTGCAGGAAGCGCATGATAATCAGCTGATCGATACTCTGCGCCAGCGCACAGGCGACCGCTGCGGCCGCAAAGACCAGCGTCCCGCCAAGAATAACCGGCTTACGCCCCAGGCTGTCGGCCATTGGGCCATACAGCAGCTGTCCGAGCGCGAAACCGAGAATATAGGTGCTGAGCGTCATCTGCGCGCTGCCTGCCGGTACGCCAAACTGGGCGGAAATCACCGGCAGCGCAGGCAGATACATGTCGATAGACAGCGGCATCAGCATCGCCAGCAGGCCAAGAATGAAGACAATTTTGAACGACGAGTGTGGCCTGGTGGTCACAGGGTTCTCCTGAAATTAGTGCGAAGGCAGACCGACGCTGGCAATCTCTTCTTCCGTCAGCGGACGATATTCACCGGGCGCCAGGTCGGGATCGAGCGCAATCGCACCGATACGTTCACGGTGCAGGCCCACAACGTGGTTACCCACGGCGGCAAACATGCGTTTCACCTGATGGTAGCGTCCTTCGCTGATGGTCAAACGGACCTCCGTCGGGGTGATGACCTCAAGCACGGCGGGTTTGGTCAGATCCTTTTCATTATGCAGCTGAACGCCTTTCGCGAATTGCTCTGCCGTGTCATCCGCAACCGGTGACTCCAGCGTGACCAGATAGGTTTTCTCGCAGTGGTGGCGCGGGGAAGTGATGCGATGCGACCACTGTCCGTCGTCGGTCATCAGCACCAGACCGGTGGTGTCGATGTCGAGGCGGCCCGCGGCGTGCAGCTTATGCGCCACCGGTTCGTCGAGGAAATAGAGCACCGTCGGGTGATCCGGATCGTCCGTTGAGCAGACATAGCCTTCCGGCTTATTGAGCATGAAATAGCGGGGACCGTGCTGCTGGGTCAGCGGATTGCCGTCGTACTCAACCTGATGGTCAGGCTGCAGTTTGAACGCGCTGTCTCGCACAATGTCGCCATCCACGGTAACGCGGTTGGCGCGAATTTCGCGCCCGGCAATAGCGCGGCTTACGCCGAGTTGCTGAGCGATAAACTTATCAAGTCGCATGAAATTTTTTTAGCCTTAATGGTGCTGGAAGTCGGACCGTGCGTCCGAAAAAAGAAGCAGTCAGGAACGGTTCAGTATAATGGTCTGGTTGCGCCACTCAAGGGAAAAAGTTTCGTGGCATACTATATGCGGATTAACGAAACCGAGACCCCATGACTTTTACACTTCGTCCCTATCAGCAGGAAGCCGTTGACGCGACGCTCGCCTGGTTCCGTAAACACCGGGAACCGGCGGCCATTGTCCTCCCGACCGGTGCAGGCAAGAGCCTGGTCATTGCCGAACTGGCGCGCCTGGCGCGCGGTCGCGTGCTGGTATTGGCCCACGTCAAAGAGCTGGTGGCGCAAAACCATGCCAAATATTGTGCGCTGGGGCTGGAAGCCGACATTTTCGCCGCCGGGCTGAAGCGCAAAGAGAGCCACGGCAAAGTGGTTTTCGGCAGCGTACAGTCTGTGGCCCGCAACCTGGATCTGTTCCGCAGCGAGTTTTCGCTGCTGATTGTCGACGAATGTCACCGCATCAGCGATGACGACGACAGCCAGTATCAGCAAATCCTCACTCACCTTAAAGAGGTGAACCCTCACTTACGCCTGCTCGGCCTGACGGCAACCCCGTTTCGTCTGGGCAAAGGCTGGATCTACCGCTTTCATTATCACGGCATGGTGCGCGGCGACGAGAAAGCGCTGTTCAGCGACTGTATCTATGAACTTCCGCTGCGCTACATGATTAAGCACGGCTACCTGACGCCGCCCGAGCGGCTGGATATGCCGGTCGTGCAGTACGATTTCAGCCGCTTACAGGCGCAGAGCAACGGGCTGTTCAGCGAGGCGGATCTTAACCATGAGCTGAAAAAACAGAAGCGGATCACGCCGCATATCATCAGCCAGATTGAAGAGTTCGCGCAAACGCGTAAAGGGGTGATGATTTTTGCTGCCACCGTCGAACACGCGCGCGAAATCACGGGACTGCTACCCGCTGACGACGCAGCGCTGATCACTGGCGAAACGCCCGGCCCGGAGCGCGACAGGCTGATTGAGGCTTTCAAAGCCCAGCAGTTCCGCTACCTGGTGAATGTCTCCGTATTAACCACCGGATTTGACGCTCCGCACGTCGACCTGATTGCGATTCTGCGCCCGACCGAATCCGTCAGCCTTTATCAGCAAATTGTCGGCCGTGGCCTGCGCCTGGCGCCGGGCAAAACCGACTGCCTGATACTGGATTACGCCGGCAACCCGCACGATCTGTACTCCCCGGAAGTGGGCGCGCCAAAAGGCAAAAGCGACAACGTGCCGGTACAGGTGTTTTGCCCGGCCTGCGGCTTTGCCAACACCTTCTGGGGAAAAACCACCGCCGACGGCACGCTGATTGAACACTTTGGCCGCCGCTGTCAGGGCTGGTTTGAGGATGATGAGGGGCATCGCGAGCAGTGCGATTTCCGCTTCCGCTTCAAAAACTGCCCGCAGTGCAACGCCGAAAATGACATCGCCGCCCGCCGTTGCCGCGAGTGCGACACGGTGCTGGTGGATCCGGACGACATGCTGAAAGCGGCGCTGAAGCTGAAAGATGCGCTGGTGCTGCGTTGCTCCGGCATGGCGCTGCAGCCCGGCGCGGATGAAAAAGGCGAATGGCTGAAAATCACCTATTACGACGAGGATGGCGCTGACGTCAGCGAACGGTTCAGGGTTCAGACGCCTGCCCAGCGCACGGCATTTGAGCAGCTGTTTATCCGGCCGCATACCCGTACGCCTGGCGTGCCGCTGCGCTGGATAACCGTGGCGGATATCGTGCATCAGCAGGCGCTGCTGCGCCACCCCGACTTCGTGGTCGCCCGTAAGAAAGGCCAGTTCTGGCAGGTTCGCGAGAAGGTCTTTGACTATGAAGGTCGCTTCCGTCGGGCAAATGAATTGCGCGGTTAACGGGACTTTTCATTGATGTGCGGGGCATTTGAGTATAAAATGCCGCCCGCTTCACATCCGTGGGGCAGAACACTCACCTGCTGCTGGGTCGCCTGTAGTAGGGTTTTAAATACAGAGAGAAATCAATGTTCACTATCGAAGCAGAAGTACGTAACGTGCAGGGTAAGGGTGCGAGCCGCCGCCTGCGTAACGCTAACAAGTTCCCGGCTATCGTTTACGGTGGCGAAGCTGCTCCAGTTGCTATCGAACTGGATCACGACAAAGTGTGGAACATGCAGACCAAAGCTGAGTTCTACAGCGAAGTTCTGACCATCGTTGTTGGCGGTAAAGAAGAAAAAGTGAAGGTTCAGGCTGTTCAGCGTCACGCGTTCAAGCCAAAACTGACTCACATCGACTTCGTTCGCGCGTAATCGCAAACCTGTCGAGAAAACCCCGCTTCGGCGGGGTTTTTTTATGGCTGCTATTTACCGCCAGACGTGCGGCGCTGAAGCTGATCGCGCAGGTTCGGCGGCGTACCTTTGATGGTCAGGGTATCGGTGGCCGGATCCCAGAAGATGCGTTCCCCCAACAGCATGGCGTCAAAGTTGATGGTTAACCCGCCGCCGCTGCCGGCAAATTTGGTTAACTGACGCAGCGTGCTGCGATCCGCCGGGAAACTCTCCTCAAGCTCATAGCCCTTTTCCGCAGTGAATTGCTGGAAGCTCACTTCGCTGACGCCCGCCAACTCTTTTGACAGGGACTCCAGCTCAATCTCTTCCCCGGCCTGCAGCTGCTCGTTGCAGTAGCTGTAAACCTGCTGACGTACGGTCTGGCGTTCAGATTTATCGAGTTGCGCTTCCGCCGTGAAGTCATCAACGGCCTGCAGCAGCCCTTTGTTCTGCGCTTTGGCGTTCAGGCCTTCGCTGGCACCGAGGAAGTCCATAAAGAAATCCGCCACTTTGCGGCCCACCCGCCCCTTCAGGAAGGTGAGGTAGCGGGTCGACTCCGGGTTAGTTTCCCACTCGGTCAAATCAATGCGTGCCACAATATCCGCATGGTTGATATCCAGATAGTGCGTTGAGCTGATGTCCAGCTGCTCGTTCACGCGCATGCTGCTTAAGTTATTCAGCACGGTAACCAGCAGGTACTCGACCGCCAGGTAACGATAGTGGCAGAACAGGACAATACCGCCGTCGGCGAACGGATATTTCGCCAGCTCGTCGCGCAGACGCCCGGTTGCCGCGCGGCTAAACGCCAGGAAATCCTCTTCACCCTGACGCTGCAGGCGCAGGCTATCGGCCAGCTCACTCTCTTCGCTGAACAGACCATAGGCTTTATTTTTAGCGCTGTAGACGCGATGCAGCTCTGCCATCATTTCCACAACGGTTGCCGTGGGTTCCAGTAACGAATCGCGTAGCACCACTTCAAGGGTTTGCTCATCACGCTTGATAAGCTGGTGCAAGGCAATCTGGTTGATTTCCAGACTCATGATAAACTCTCCTTTTAGACCGGGCGGTATTCAACCACCACCAGGACATGTGTGCAACAACAGATAAAAAAGGGGAAAAAAAGCTGTTGCTACGGTAATATGTTGCCCTTTCATCAACAAACTGATTTTGATTTATGCCACAACATTCCCGCTACAGTGATGAACACGTTGAACAACTGCTCAGTGAGCTGGTCAACGTACTGGAAAAACATAAAACGCCGACCGATCTCTCCCTGATGGTTTTGGGAAATATGGTCACCAACCTTATCAACACCAGCGTTGCTCCGGCTCAGCGTCAGGCGATCGCCAAATCTTTCGCCCAGGCGTTACAGTCATCCGTCAGCAACGACCAGGCCCATTAAGGGAAACGAACAACAGTTTATGGTGACGAATCGTCAGCGCTACCGTGAAAAAGTCTCCCAGATGGTCAGCTGGGGACACTGGTTTGCCCTGTTCAACATTCTGCTAGCGACGGTAATTGGCTGTCGTTATCTGTTTGTCGCAGACTGGCCCACAACGCTAACCGGGCGTATCTACTCCTGGATAAGCGTTGTTGGTCACTTTAGCTTTTTGGTATTCGCCACCTATCTGCTGATCCTGTTTCCTCTGACGTTTATCGTCATGTCGCAGCGTTTGATGCGGTTTTTGTCCGCAATCCTTGCGACGGTGGGGATGACGCTGCTGCTTATCGACAGTGAAGTGTTCACCCGCTTCCACCTGCATCTCAACCCTATCGTCTGGGAACTGGTGATCAACCCCGACCAGAACGAAACGGCCCGCGACTGGCAGCTGATGTTCATCAGCGTCCCGGTGATCCTGTTGATTGAGATGCTGTTTGCCACCTGGAGCTGGCAAAAGCTCCGCAGCCTGACCCGACGCCGCCATTACGCGAAGCCCGTCGCCGCGCTCTTTTTCGTCTCATTTATCAGTTCGCACCTCATGTATATCTGGGCGGATGCGAACTTCTATCGCCCTATTACCATGCAGCGCGCTAACCTGCCGCTCTCTTATCCGATGACGGCCCGTCGTTTCCTTGAGAAACACGGCCTGCTTGATGCCCAGGAGTACCAGCGCCGTCTGGTCGAACAGGGCAATCCGGAAGCGGTTAGCGTGCAGTATCCACTGAGCGATCTGCGCTATCGCGATATGGGTCGCGGGCAAAACGTCCTGCTGATTACCGTCGATGGCCTCAACTATTCTCGTTACGAGAAGCAGATGCCTGCGCTGGCCGATTTCGCGAGTCAGAACGTATCGTTTACCCAACATATGAGTTCAGGTAACTCAACCGATGCAGGTATCTTTGGCCTGTTCTATGGCATTTCTGCCGGATACATGGACGGCGTGCTGTCTTCGCGCATTCCTGCGGCGCTGATCACCGGGCTTAATCAGCAGGGCTATCAGTTAGGGCTGTTCTCATCGGACGGCTTCAACAGTTCACTGTACCGCCAGGCGCTGCTCTCTGATTTCTCACTGCCTGCCGCGCAGAGCCAGTCTGATGCCCAGACCGCAAACCAGTGGATAAACTGGCTGCAGCGCTACGCGCAGGAAGATAACCGCTGGTTCTCGTGGGTGGCCTTTAACGGCACAACGCTTAACGACAGCAACCAGGCAGGCTTTGCGCGCCGCTACGGCCGCGCGGCCAGCGATGTTGACGCACAGATTGGCCGCGTGCTTGACGCGCTACGTGAATCAGGCAAGCTTGATAACACGGTCGTGATCGTGACCGCAGGGCATGGCGTACCGTTAGGCGACGAGACGAAGAGCATGAGCTGGTCACGTCCAAACCTGCATGTTCCGCTGGTGATCCACTGGCCGGGAACGCCGGCGCAGCGCATCAATATGCTCACAGAACATAAAGACGTCATGACGACCCTGATGCAGCGCCTGCTGCACGTCAGTACCCCAGCAAACGAGTATTCGCAGGGTCAGGATCTCTTCAGCGCCACGCGCCGCCATAACTGGGTGACTGCAGCTGACGGCAAGACGCTGGTGGTGACCACGCCGAAGCTGACGCTGGTGCTGAACAGCAACGGGAACTATCAGACCTATAATCTGCAGGGTGAACGGCTGAAGGACCAGAAACCACAGCTGAGCCTGCTGTTACAGGTTCTGACGGATGAGAAGCGCTTCATCGCTAACTGATTAATAATAAACCAGTTAGCGACGGATTCCCTTGCATTCGAAACGGAATCGAGTAGTATTCTTTCTATGCGTCGGCACGTAGCGCAGCCTGGTAGCGCACCGTCATGGGGTGTCGGGGGTCGGAGGTTCAAATCCTCTCGTGCCGACCAAAAACACATTGAAAACCAGCCTCTTACGGCTGGTTTTTTATTTTGCCTCGTCCGGTGTTTTGCGCAGGTACATCAGCGTAACCAGACAAATCACGGCTCCGGCATAAAACGTATATTCCGCGCCAAACGTTTCCCAGATGGCCCCGGCGCCCAGGCTGGCGACTAACAATCCCACGCCGCTGACCAGACTAAAAATGCCGTAGGCGGTACCGCGCAGATCCGCAGGTGCCGTTTTTGCGATCATTGCCGCCAGCAGCCCCTGCGTCATCCCCATATGCACTCCCCAAAGCGCAACGCCCAGAAGCATTCCAGCCCAGTGGGTGCTTAGCGCCAGCACAATATCTGCCCCAATCAGCATCACCAGGCCCCACTGCAGTAGTCGGGTGTGGCTCATCCCGTCCGATAACTTGCCAAACGGATAGGCTGAAAGGAAATAGAGCAAATTCATGGCCACCATCACCAGCGGGATCAGCGCCAGCGGCACCCCCGACTGCTGTGCGCGCAGGACAAGAAAGGCTTCACTGAAACGTGCGAGCGTGAAGATGGCGCCCAGGCCAATAACCCACCAGCAGCCTTTCCCGAGGCGCCTGAGGTTCTCTTTTTTGATGGGGTTCGTGCGTTTATGTTCGACGGGCGTTTTCGGCTCATGCAGGCCGAAGAAAAGCAGCGCCACGGCGAGGACGCCGGGGATCACCGCAATCCAGAAAATCGTGCGGAAATCATCGTTCCACAGCAGCATTAAGCCTACGGCCAGCAGCGGCCCGAGAAATGCGCCGACGGTATCCATCGACTGACGCAGCCCAAAGGCCGCGCCGCGAAGTTCCGGCGGCGTAACGTCAGCGACCAGCGCATCGCGCGGCGCGCCCCGGATCCCCTTCCCTACCCGGTCGATTAAGCGTGCCCCCAGAATCATGCCCGACGAAGAGGCGATAGCGAACAGCGGCTTACTCAGCGCGCCAAGACCGTAGCCCAGCACCGCCAGTCCTTTACGTTTACCCAGGTAGTCACTGATGGCACCGGAAAAAACTTTGATAAACAGCGCGGTGGCTTCAGCCAGGCCTTCAATCAAGCCAATGAAAATCACGCTGGCTCCCAGCGTCGTGACCATAAACAGCGGCAGCAGGCTGTGAATGATCTCCGAGGAGATATCCATCAGCATACTGACCCCACCCACAACCCAGACGCCTTTCGGGATCCGGCTGAGCGTTGCAAACCGGGATAACATTGAACATCTCCTGCTTTATGTCGAACGACCTTGTTCGACACAGAATACCCTGGAAATGCGAATAAATATCATCACATATAAAAAAGCCAGCCCGCAGGCTGGCTTCTTATAGCAGGTGAATGCTCAGTGTTTTTCACGTCCGCCCAGGAAGAAAATGCCCAGCGGAATGGCCAGCAGAACGGTGAAGACAAGGCTGTAAACGAAGATCATCGCCGACTGCAGCACATACATGCTGGTAGTCCAGGCGGAGAGAGGAATGTTGTACTGTTCAATGACGCCAACAATGGTGGCCCGCCCGACGCACGCGGCAGCAATCATAAACACGACGAGTAGCGCCAGGAGGAACTTGCGGCCTTCAGGTGTTTTCAGTTTTGCACGAACCATCTCTCTTCCCTTTCACAGATGAATAACATTATCGATGGACTAAAATAACACGAACGCCCGTCACACTCCACACCAGTACAAACACCTGCCAAAACGGTTAATATTAAGTTTATTACGCTGCATATAATGAAAATGTAAGTAAATCACACCAATCATTCATACTCGTTATGTTAGTCTGTTCAGGACCGTTTTGACATAAAGGAATGACAATGAAAAACGCACCTAAATTTGCCATCGCGCTTCTCGCCGCCGCGTGCGTCAGCACCAGCGCTTTCGCCAGCGACGCCCAAAAAGCGCAGCCGCTGGAAAAAGTTGCACCCTATCCGCAAGCGGAAAAAGGCATGAAGCGTCAGGTGATTCAACTGCCGGTTCAGCAGGACGAAGCGAATTACAAAGTCGAACTGTTAATTGGCAAGACGCTGGAAGTGGACTGCAATCAGCATCGTCTGGGCGGCCAGCTGGAAAGCAAAACCCTGGAAGGCTGGGGTTATGACTATTACGTCTTTGATAAAGTGACCTCTCCGGTCTCTACCATGATGGCCTGCCCGGACGGCAAGAAAGAGAAGAAATTTGTGACGGCCTATCTGGGCGACAACAGCCTGCTGCGCTACAACAGCAAGTTGCCGATCGTGGTATATACGCCTGAAAACGTGGAAGTAAAATATCGCGTGTGGAAGGCAGAAGAGACGGTCGGACAAGCGGTAGTACGTTAAAAACAAGTCGGGTGGCGGCTTCGCCTTACCCGACCTGCTAAACTAAAAACGGTAACAGATGTTACCGTTTTGCTTTTATCTTACAGCGCGATATCCGCAACCGGCTTGTTTTCCGGCTGAGGCTTCAGCTCCGCCTTCGGCGCAGCATCCGCAGCCTGCGGCTTCACGTACTGCAGCTGCAGCACGCGGCTGGTGTACTCCAGCTCTTGTTCCGTCGCATCCACGTTACCGTTCAGCTTCGTGCCGTAGGATGGAATAATGGTTTTCAGCTTCGCCTGCCATTCCGGGCTGGCAACTTTGTCTTTAAACACTTTTTCCATCAGGTGCAGCATGATTGGCGCAGCGGTAGATGCACCCGGTGACGCACCCAGCAGCGCGGCAATCGTGCCATCCTTATCGCTCACCACTTCGGTACCCAGACGCAGCACGCCGCCCTCTTTCGGATCGCGCTTGATGATCTGCACGCGCTGACCCGCCTGCCACAGACGCCAGTCTTCTTTCTTCGCCTGCGGATAGTACTCTTTCAGCGCCTCGAAGCGTTCTTCATCAGAAAGCATCACCTGGCTAATCAGGTATTTCACCAGGTCGAAATTATCCAGGCCCACGTCCATCATCGGTTTGACGTTAGAGGTGGTGGTCGCGCTCAGCAGATCCCAGAGGGAGCCGTTTTTCAGGAACTTGGTTGAGAAGGTCGCGAACGGTCCGAACAGCACCACGCGTTTACCGTCAAGCATACGGGTATCGATATGCGGGACGGACATCGGTGGCGCACCGACGGAAGCCTGACCGTACACTTTTGCCAGGTGACGGTTCACCACTTCCGGGTTCTCGGACACCAGGAACTGGCCGCCGACCGGGAAGCCCGCGTAGTCGTCAGCTTCAGGAATACCGGATTCCTGCAGCAGCTTCAGCGCCGCGCCGCCCGCACCGATGAAGACAAATTTAGCCTTAATGACGTGCTCGGCTTCATTGTTTTTCAGATCGGCAACCGTCACGCTCCAGCTGTTGTCCGCATTGCGCTTAAAGCCGCGCACTTCGGTGCTGAGCTGCAAATTGAAGTTATCTTTCTTCTTCAGGGATGCCACCAGCTGACGGGTAATTTCGCCGTAGTTCACGTCGGTGCCAATTTCGGTACGGGTCGCCGCCACTTTCTGGTTCGGGTCACGGCCTTCCATGACCAGCGGCGCCCACTCTTTAATCTGCGCGTGGTCTTCGGAGTATTTCATCCCACGGAACAGGGTGCTCTGCTGCAGCGCAGCGTAGCGCGCGCGCAGGAAATTCACGTTTTGCTCGCCCCACACAAAGCTCATGTGCGGCACGGTATTGATGAAGGAGTGCGGGTCGTGCATCACGCCGCTGTTGACCTGGTGAGACCAGAACTGACGCGAGATCTGGAACGCTTCATTGATCTCTACCGCCTTCTCGATACTAATGGAACCGTCCTTTTTCTGCGGCGTATAGTTCAGTTCCATGAGTGCCGAATGGCCCGTACCAGCGTTATTCCAGCCGTTCGAACTCTCCTGCGCCACGCCATCGAGGCGCTCGACCATGGTCATGGACCAGTCCGGCTGCAGTTCTTGCAGATAGGTTCCCAGCGTGGCGCTCATGATGCCGCCACCAATTAAAAGGACGTCCGTTTCCTGCTCTTTTGGTGCGTCTGCTTTCGCTGCCATTGAGACGGCGTTGAGCCCGACGGCCAGAGAAAAGAGCATGGCAGTCATTTTTTTCATAATTTATGCCTTAGTGTAAAAGTGCTTGATGCGTGGAAATTGCAGGTGAAAAAAGCTGCGTGGGCACGGTAACAACTTTTAAATATTGTTTAAAGGTTACGAAATTATTGTAATTGTGAAATTTAATGATGGATTGTTTGTAGGGGATTGCGGCGCGCAACTGGTATAAGGAGGAATTTATGGCTACTATGCTGCACTTTGTGATCGCGCGCATGGAAGCCTGCCCTAACCAGCGAACTGTTATGTCCTTACCTCATTCTGCCGTATCCCCTGAAGACAGTGTAGCCAGTGTGCTGCACTCCCCTAAACAACTGGCGCGTGAAACGCTGGCGGGCGTGATTACCGCTCTGGCGCTGATCCCCGAAGTGATCTCATTTTCCGTGGTGGCGGGCGTTGACCCGAAGGTCAGCCTGATCGCCTCCGTGGTGCTGTGTCTTGCGCTCTCCGTGCTGGGCGGTCGTCCGGCGATGGTCACGGCTGCGGCCGGTTCCGTAGCGCTGGTGATTGGCCCGATGGTGCATCAGCACGGGGTGCAATACATTCTTCCCGCCGTGCTGATGGCTGGCGTGATCCAGATTCTGTTTGGCGTGCTGGGCATGGCAAGGCTGATGCGCTTTATTCCCCAGTCGGTGATGACCGGATTTGTTAACGCCCTTGGCATTTTGATTTTCTTCGCTCAGGTGCCGCATTTCTGGAGCCGAAGCCCGCTGATTGTGGGCCTGTTCGTGCTGACGCTGCTGATTGTGCTGTGGGTGCCGCGCTATATTAAAAGCGTCCCTTCCCCGCTGATTGCGATTGTGCTGTTAACCCTTTTCACCGTCACCACCGGTCAGATCCTGCCGACTGTCGGTGATGAAGGCTCAATGACTGGCGGTCTGCCTGGATTTACCGAGCTGCTGGTGCCGCTTAATTTACAGACGCTGAACATTATCTGGCCGTGCGCGTTGAGTATTGCCTTCGTCGGTCTGCTGGAGTCCCTGCTGACGGCAAAACTCGTGGATGAACTGACGGTTACGCCTTCCAGCAAGCGTCGCGAGAGCATCGGGCTGGGCGTGGGGAATATCATGGCCGGGCTCTACGGTGGCATTGCGGGCTGCGCGATGATCGGACAAACCATCGTTAACGTGGAGATGGGGAAAGGACGAAGCCGCATTTCAACCATTGCGGCGGGCATCGTGCTGCTGCTCCTGGTAACGGCGCTCAGCGAAGTGATGGCCAAAATCCCGATGGCGGTGCTGGCGGGGATTATGGCGATTGTTGCCGTCAAAACCTTCAGCTGGCACAGCCTTCAGCCCGCCACGATAAAAAATGCCCCGGTTGCCGAAACGGTGGTGATGCTGGTGACGGTCGCCGCCACGGTATCAACCGGCAATCTGGCGGTTGGCGTGCTGGGCGGGATTATCGTCATGGCACTGATCCCCGCCCGCATTAAGCGTCGGGTTAAAGCAGAAAAATCGTTGCCAGCCCAAGAAAAATAAAGAAACCGCCGGTATCGGTGATGGCGGTGATCATCACGCTCGACCCCACCGCGGGGTCGCGCCCCAGTTTGGTCATCGTCAGCGGGATAATGACGCCCATCATCGATGCCACCAGCAAATTCAGCACCATCGCCAGCATCATCACGCCGCCTAAGGCCATATCGTCATACAGCCACCACGTGATGCCGCCCATAATGCCGCCCCACACCAGGCCGTTAATCAACGCCACGCCCATTTCCCGGAAGATCAGAAAGGCGAAGTTACCGGGCTGAATATTTTCCAGCGCCAGCGCGCGGACGATCATGGTGATGGTCTGGTTTCCGGTGTTGCCGCCAATTCCGGCCACAATCGGCATCAGCGAGGCCAGCGCCACCAGCTGCGAAATGGTGTGTTCAAAGCCGTCAATCACACGGGAGGCGATGAAGGCGGTACACAGGTTAATAGCCAGCCAGGCCCAGCGGGTTTTCACCGCCTTACCGACGGAGGCGTGGACGTCATCTTCGGCGCTGATCCCGCCTAGCGCGCGCAGGTCGTTATCGGTCTCTTCATAAACCACGTCAACGATTTCATCGATGGTCAGACGGCCCATCAGCTTGCCAACGGAGTCTACGACCGCCGCACTCACAAGGTCATCACGTTCAAAGGTACGCGCCGCTTTTTCCGCATCGTCTTCCGGGGAGAAGACCATCGGCTCGTTTTCCATCACCTCGCTCACCCGCTGCTGGGAGCTGTTGAGCAGGATGGTTTTCAGCTCCAGCTCGCCGAGCAGGGTTTTATCCCGCGAGGTGACAAACAGCTTATCGGTGTTGTCCGGCATTTTGCCCAGGCGGCGCAGGTAGCGCTGCACGGTACCGAGCGTGACGTCCGGACGTACCGTGATAACGCCGAACTCCATGATCGCGCCGACGCTGTTTTTCTCGTAGTGCATCACCTGACGCACGCGCGCACGTTCATCGGCAGGCAGAGAGGCCAGCAGGCGCCCGGTCAGGTTACGCGGCAGATGCTGTACAAGGTAAATCTGCTCGTCGATATCCAGGGTTTGCAGGGCGTCGAGGATATCCCGATCGCTCATCTCGTCGATCAGGTCATCCCAGACGTTTTCGGAGGCTTCAAGCAGAACCTGGCCGCGCTCGTGATCCTGTACCAGGCGCCAGAGGGCGTGACGTTCTTCCGAAGGAAGCGCTTCCAGGGTATCCGCCAGATCCGGCGGCGGTAAATGAGCAACCAGCGCACCTACCTCAGCAATATCGTCGGCTAAGGTGCCGACATCATATTGCTCAGCCAGGGTCAGTTTGCCTAATAGCGTAGACGTGACCGCTTTATCGGTCGTGAGAAGCCAGATGAGTCGCGCACGTTCCTGGTCACGCTGCCTGGCGCTGTTTTTCTTTAATACCGACATCAATCATAAATCCATTAAATGAGTTGAGACTAAGCATAGCGCGAGGATATGTAAATAAGAATAAACAGCGAGGCGGGATGGAGAAAAAAGCGGCATTAAGGCCACGATTATCCCCTCTCCCCGTGGGCTGAG
>NZ_JADBQN010000047.1:0-110658 GCF_014895915.1 Enterobacter cloacae complex sp. P13B | reverse complement strand
GCTATTGTTTATAAATGAATTAATATTGATTTTGTTACAACTAAATTACGCATCTTAATTTTTCCCTAAGAAATGAACGCTACCTTGATATGAGTTTATGGTTCGTTGAAATAAACGAAAAAGTAATTGGTTAATATCAAGCGCGTGCCATTCTTATTGCAAGGAAATTAATGATGAGTGATTTTTTGCCTTTTTCCCGCCCGTCGATGGGTAGTGAGGAATTAGCGGCGTTGCAGGAGGTTTTAACCTCCGGCTGGATCACCACCGGGCCTAAAAATCAGGAACTTGAAGCGGCATTTTGTCAGCTGACGGGGAACCAGCACGCGATTGCCGTCTGCTCGGCGACGGCGGGCATGCACGTCACGCTGATGGCGCTGGATATTGGTCCGGGCGATGAGGTCATTACCCCCTCCCAAACCTGGGTCTCCACGCTGAATATGATCGTGCTGCTGGGCGCCACGCCGGTCATGATCGATGTGGACAACGAGACATTGATGGTGACACCGGAAGCGGTTGAAGCCGCCATTACCCCGCGTACCAAAGCGATTATTCCCGTGCATTACGCCGGCGCGCCGTGTGATATCGACGCCATTCATGCCGTCGGTGAGCGTCACGGTATTCCGGTGATTGAAGACGCGGCCCATGCCGCCGGAACGTACTACAAGAACCGTCACGTGGGCTGGAAAGGCACGGCGATTTTTTCCTTCCACGCCATCAAAAACATGACCTGCGCGGAAGGTGGTTTAGTCGTCACGGATAACGCCCGGCTTGCTGCGCGGATCCGCAGCCTGAAATTCCACGGCCTGGGCGTGGATGCCTATGACCGCCAGACGCACGGCCGCGCGCCGCAGGCCGAAGTGATCTCCCCGGGCTTTAAGTACAACCTCGCAGATATCAACGCCGCGCTGGCGCTGGTACAGCTGGGTAAGCTGAAAGAGGCCAACCTACGCCGCGAGGCAATCGCGCAACGCTACCTGCGCGAGCTTGCCGATACGCCGTTCCAGCCGCTGAGCATTCCGTCATGGCCACACGTTCACGCCTGGCACCTGTTTATTATTCGCGTTGATGAAGCGCGCTGCGGGATCTCACGCGACAACCTGATGGCGGCGCTGAAGGAGCAAGGCATCGGCACCGGCCTTCATTTCCGCGCGGCACACACTCAAAAATACTACCGCGAGCGTTTTCCTGATGTATCGCTTCCGAATTCGGAATGGAACAGCGCGCGTATTTGTTCTCTCCCTCTTTTCCCGGACATGACTCATGACGACACAACCCGCGTCATTACCGCGCTCCATCAGCTTGCAGGACATTGACATGTTCAGCGCACCGCCTGTACAAAAAGTTTCTGTGGTCATCCCAGTTTATAACGAGCAGGAGAGCCTGCCCGAGCTGATCCGCCGCACCACGGCAGCCTGCGATACGCTGGGCAAAGCCTATGAAATTCTGCTGGTGGACGACGGCAGCAGTGATGATTCCGCGCTGATGCTGACCGAAGCCGCCCAGGCCGAAGGCAGCCATATTGTCGCCGTGCTGCTCAACCGTAACTATGGCCAGCACTCCGCCATTATGGCCGGGTTCAGCCACGTTACGGGCGATCTGATTATCACCCTGGACGCGGATCTGCAAAACCCGCCGGAGGAGATCCCGCGCCTGGTGGCGAAAGCCGATGAAGGCTATGACGTGGTGGGCACGGTGCGTCAGAACCGCCAGGACAGCCTGTTCCGCAAGCTGGCCTCGCGCACCATAAACCGCCTTATTCAGCGCACCACCGGTAAAGCAATGGGCGATTACGGCTGCATGCTGCGCGCCTACCGCCGCCATATTGTCGACGCCATGCTGCACTGCCATGAGCGCAGCACCTTTATTCCGATTCTCGCCAACACCTTTGCCCGCAAGGCAACGGAAATTCCGGTCCTGCACGCCGAGCGCGAGCACGGGGAATCGAAGTACAGCTTTATGCGTCTCATCAATCTGATGTACGACCTCGTCACCTGCCTGACCACCACGCCGCTGCGCCTGCTGAGCGTGTTCGGCAGCATCATCGCCCTGGCCGGCTTTACGCTGTCCGTCCTGCTGGTGGTGCTGCGGCTGGTCTTTGGCCCGCAGTGGGCGGCGGAAGGGGTCTTCATGCTTTTTGCCGTGCTGTTTATGTTCATCGGCGCCCAGTTCGTCGGAATGGGCCTGCTCGGTGAATACATAGGCCGTATCTATAACGACGTTCGCGCACGTCCGCGCTACTTTATTCAACGTGTTGTCCGTCAGGAACACAAAGCATCTCAAGAGGAAAACCACCCATGAAAGCCGTTGTATTTGCCTATCACGATATGGGGTGCGCGGGCACGCTGGCCATGCTGGAAGCGGGCTATGACATTGCTGCAATCTTTACCCATCCGGACGCGGCGGGAGAGAATCACTTCTTCGGCTCCGTGGCGCGTATCGCCGCCGAGCGCGGTATTCCGGTGTATGCTCCGGACGACGTCAACCACCCGCTGTGGGTGGATCGCATCCGCGCGCTCGCACCTGATGTCATCTTCTCGTTCTACTATCGCAACCTGATCTGCGACGAGATCTTAGGCCTGGCCGCAAAAGGGGCGTTTAACCTTCACGGCTCTCTGCTGCCCGCCTACCGTGGCCGCGCGCCGCTGAACTGGGTGCTGGTCAACGGCGAAACGGAAACGGGCGTGACGCTGCACCGCATGGTGCGCCGCGCAGATGCCGGGGCCATCGTCGCCCAGCAGCGCGTGGCAATCGACGCGGATGAAACCGCGCTTGAGCTGCATCATAAACTCTGCACCGCGGCGCAAAGCCTGCTGCGTGACGCGCTGCCAGCCATCCTCAACGGCACCTTCAGCGAGACCGAGCAGGACGAAAGCAAGGCCAGCTGCTTTGGCCGCCGCGCGCCGGAAGATGGTCGCCTGGACTGGAATAAACCCGCCCGCCAGCTGCACAACCTGGTGCGCGCCGTGACCGACCCGTGGCCGGGCGCGTACAGCTTTGCGGGCGTAAGCAAATTTATCGTCTGGAAATCCCGCGTGCGTGACGATATCCCGGCCGCTAAGCCGGGCACCGTCGTCTCCGTCTCCCCGCTGATTGTGAGCTGCGGCGAGCAGGCGCTGGAGATCGTCACCGGGCAGACCGACAACGGCCTGTACGTTCAGGGCACGCAGCTGGCGCAGTCTCTGGGGCTGGTGGCTGGGGCGCTGATCACCAGCGCGCCGGTGGTTGCCATCAAGCGCCGCACGCGCGTGCTGATCCTCGGCGTGAACGGCTTTATCGGGAACCACCTGACCGAACGTCTGCTCAAAGACGATAACTACGAGATTTACGGTTTGGATATCGGCTCTGACGCCATCAGCCGTTTCCTCAACAACCCGCGCTTCCACTTTGTGGAAGGGGATATCAGCATTCACTCCGAGTGGATCGAATATCACATTAAAAAATGCGACGTGGTGCTGCCGCTGGTCGCCATCGCCACGCCAATCGAGTACACCCGTAACCCGCTGCGCGTGTTCGAGCTGGATTTCGAAGAGAACCTGAAGATCATCCGCGACTGCGTGAAATACGACAAGCGCATCATCTTCCCGTCCACCTCTGAAGTGTACGGCATGTGTACCGACAAAAACTTCGATGAGGATGCCTCCAGCCTGGTGGTCGGGCCGATCAACAAGCAGCGCTGGATCTACTCTGTCTCCAAGCAGCTGCTGGATCGCGTAATTTGGGCCTACGGCGAGAAAGAGGGTCTGCGCTTTACCCTGTTCCGTCCGTTTAACTGGATGGGCCCGCGTCTGGATAACCTGAACGCGGCGCGAATCGGCAGCTCCCGCGCGATCACTCAGCTGATCCTGAACCTGGTCGAAGGCTCGCCTATCAAGCTGATTGAAGGCGGGAGCCAGAAACGCTGCTTTACGGACATCAGCGACGGTATCGAAGCCCTGTTCCGCATCATTGAGAACAAAGATAACCGCTGCAACGGTGAGATCATCAACATCGGTAACCCGGAAAACGAGGCGAGCATTCGCGAGCTGGCAGAGATGCTGCTGGCCAGCTTTGAGCGCCACCCGCTGCGCGATCGCTTCCCGCCGTTTGCCGGTTTCCGCGAAGTGGAAAGCAGCAGCTACTACGGTAAAGGCTACCAGGACGTCGAGCACCGTAAGCCAAGCATCCGCAACGCGAAGCGCTGCCTGAACTGGACGCCGACGGTGAAGATGGAGCAGACCATTGATGAAACGCTCGACTTCTTCCTGCGCACCGTGGAGCTATCGGAACAGGCCTCATGAAAAAAGTCGGTTTACGCATTGATGTCGACACCTTCAGGGGAACGCGTGACGGCGTGCCCAGACTGCTGGAACTGCTGAGCAGGCACGGCGTGCGTGCCAGCATTTTCTTCAGCGTGGGGCCTGACAACATGGGACGCCATTTATGGCGTCTGGTTAAACCGGCATTTCTGTTCAAAATGCTGCGCTCGCGCGCGGCATCCCTCTACGGCTGGGATATTTTGCTGGCCGGCACCGCCTGGCCTGGCAGACGCATCGGCGCGGGTAATGAAGCGGTTATCCGCGCGGCGGCGCAGCAACACGAGGTCGGCCTGCATGCCTGGGATCATCACGCCTGGCAGGCGTGGGCGGGCGTCTGGGATATCCCGCGCCTGTCCCGTGAGGTCGAGCGTGGAATGCTTGAGCTTGAGGCCATCATCGGTCAGCCCGTGCGTTGTTCCGCCGTGGCGGGATGGCGTGCCGACCAGCGGGTGGTCAAAGCCAAAGAGCATTTCGCGTTTCGCTACAATAGTGACTGTCGTGGAACCGGGCCGTTTTTGCCGCTGTTGGGCGAAAATCGCTACGGTACGGTGCAAATTCCGGTCACGCTTCCTACGTGGGATGAAGTGGTGGGGCGCGAGGTGAAGGCGGAAGCATTTAATCGCTACATTCTGGACCGCATCCATCGTGACGCCGGAACGCCGGTCTATACCATCCATGCCGAAGTGGAAGGGATTGCCTGGCAGCATGATTTCGATGAACTGCTGACGATGGCCGCTCAGGAAGGCATTGCGTTCTGTCCGATGAGCGAGCTGCTGCCGGACGACCTCAGCACCCTGCCCGTGGGTAAAGTCGTCCGTAATGAACTGGCTGGCCGGGAAGGCTGGCTTGGCTATCAACAAACCGTGAGTCCGGTCCCATGAAAACAGCCCGTTATGGCGTAGCGCTTTTCGCACTGTTTATCGTTTATTACTTCATTCCGGTCGATATTCGCCTGCTGTGGCAGCCTGATGAAACGCGCTATGCGGAAATCAGCCGCGAAATGCTGGCATCGGGTGACTGGGTTGTCCCGCATTTCCTGGGGCTGCGCTACTTTGAAAAGCCGATTGCCGGCTACTGGATCAACACTATCGGACAATGGCTGTTCGGGCACACGAACTTTGCCGTACGCGCCGGGTCGATCTTCTCCACCGGGCTCGCGGCGCTGCTGGTGATCTGGATGGCCTGGCGTCTCTGGCGGGATAAGCGTACGGCCATTTTCTCCGGCCTGATCTTCCTGACCCTGTTCCTGGTGTATGGCATCGGCACCTATGCGGTGCTGGACCCCATCGTCACTCTGTGGCTGGTGGCGGCGATGTGCAGCTTCTGGCTCGCCTCACAGGCGCGCACCGTGGCCGGAAAAGCGGGCGGCTATGTGCTGCTTGGGCTGGCCTGCGGGATGGGGGTGATGACCAAAGGCTTCCTGGCGCTGGCGGTACCGGTGATCGGCGTGCTGCCGTGGGTGATTGCCCAAAAGCGCTGGAAAGAGGTGCTGATTTTTGGCTGGCTCGCGGTCCTGAGCTGCGTGCTGATTGTTCTGCCGTGGGGGCTGGCCATTGCGCACCGCGAGCCTGATTTCTGGCGCTACTTCTTCTGGGTTGAGCATATTCAGCGTTTTGCCCAGAGCGACGCGCAGCATAAAGCTCCGTTCTGGTATTACCTGCCGTTCCTGCTCGCGGGCAGCCTGCCGTGGCTGGCGCTGCTGCCAGGCGCGCTGCGTCTTGGCTGGAATGACAGACAAAACGCGGGCGGCGGGTTCTACCTGCTGGGGTGGGTGGTGATGCCGCTGCTGTTTTTCAGCATCGCTAAAGGCAAGCTGCCGACCTATATCCTGCCCTGTTTTGCCCCGCTGGCTATCCTGATGGCGCGCTATGCCTGCCTCGCGGCGGAAAAAGGGGCCAGAGCGTTGCGCATTAACGGCGGCATTAACCTGGCGTTTGGCGCTATCGGCGTGGTGGCGGCGCTGGCGGTCTCGCCGTGGGGGCTGGCTAAGCATCCGGTCTGGACGTCGGTCGAACTGTATAAAGTCTTCTGCGCGGTGGTGGCGTTCCTCATCTGGGGCGCGGTAGGCTGGTTTACGCTGCGGCAGAGCCAGCGGCGCTGGTGGCTGGCGGCGCTGTGTCCTGCGGGTCTGGCGTTGTTGATTGGTTTTGCCATTCCGAACCTGGTGGTGGATTCGAAGCAGCCGCAGTCGCTGGTGGATACCGTGCGCGAGCCGCTTCAGGGCAGCCGCTTTGTGCTGACCAATAACGTTGGCGTGGCCGCGGGCCTGGCGTGGGAGCTCAAGCGCAGTGACATCACGCTGTTTGCTCAGAGCGGCGAGCTGCGCTACGGGCTGGATTATCCCGATGCGAAAGATCGCTTTGTCAGTGAAGACGACTTCGCGCAGTGGCTGGCAACGCATCGTAAGCAGGGAGGCGTGTCGCTGGTGATGCTGCTGTCTAAACGTGACGATATTGCAGAGGCGAATTTACCGCAGCCGGACAATCTCTATATCCAGGGGCGTCTGGCCCTGCTGGAGTATCTGCCGAAGTGATGACCTGGACCTGGCTCATACTGGCAAGCCTGCTGAGCTGCGCGGGACAGCTGTGCCAGAAACAGGCTACCCGTCCGGCGAAAGGCGGACGGCGTGGCGCGCACATCATGCGGTGGCTTGGCCTGGCGATGCTGGCGCTGGGCTGCGGAATGCTGGTCTGGCTGGTGGTGCTGCAGCGCCTGCCCGTCGGCGTAGCTTACCCTATGCTGAGCCTCAATTTTGTCTGGGTGACGCTGGCGGCGAAGGTCTTCTGGCGCGAGCACGTTGCTGTGCACCACTGGCTGGGGGTCGGGTTCATTATCATGGGGATTATCGTGCTGGGAGGAAGCCTGTGAAAGGCGCGTTCTGGGCGTTATGCAGCGTGCTGTTAGTCAGCGCCGCACAGCTGTTGCTGCGCGATGCCATGCAGGCTCTGCCGCCGGTCAGCGATTTTCTGACGTTTATCTCCTCGCTGTGGCACGTTTCGTCCGGCACGGGCGCGCTGCTGCTGGGGTTAACGGGATACGTTGCCTCCATGGGCTGCTGGTATCTGGCGCTGCATCGCATGGCGCTCAGCAAAGCGTATGCCTTGCTGAGCCTCAGCTATATCCTGGTGTGGGGCGCGGCAATCCTGCTGCCCGGCTGGGGGGAGCACTTCTCCTGGCATGGGCTGCTGGGCGTCGCGTTGATTATGCTGGGTGTACTGGTGATTTTCCTGCCCCGACGTGAATAATCGACTCGGCGGTCAGGGTGTAAGGGGTCGAGGTACAGACGGCAAGGCTCAGAGAACCGAGCTGCAGCTGGCTGACCGAGTGCGACTGCGCCGTGCTGTCGATGCTGACAATCTGCCAGGCGCTGCCGCCGCGCTGTTTCACAATCGCTTCTTTGCGCGTCCAGATACGCCAGAAGGCAGAAAGCTGTTCCTCGGGCGCTTCACGCTCCAGCTCGTCATGCTCTGTCAGGCTGAAAACGGCGTTGGCCAGCGCCTGCCAGTTCTTGCGGGGGCGAATCACTTCGATATCGCAGCCCACTTCGCCTTCATCGCTCATCAGCAGGGCGATATCATCACCGCTATGGCTCAGGTTGAACCACAGCGGATCCCCCTTCGCAAATGCCGGCTTCCCCTGCTCGCCGTAAATGATGTCGGGGAGCGGGTGAGGGGATAATGTTCTGGCGAGCAGCGTCCGGCCCGCCAGCCAGGAGGCCTGTCGTGCACCCTGAGGTGCCTTATCTGCAAGCGTTGACGCCAGCGGGTCCGCGCAAAGGGTGGAAATTTTTCCCAGTACAAACCGGTACATAGTTACGCCCAGCGTTTAATGATAATCGAGGTATTGATGCCGCCAAACGCGAAGTTATTGCTCTGTAGATACTCGCAGTCAATCTGACGGGCTTCTCCCATAATATAATCTAAAGCCCCGCATTGCTCATCCGGCTGCGTTAAATTGAGCGTCGGGGCAAACCAGCCTTCGCGCATCATCTGCAGGCTCATCCACGCTTCCAGCGCGCCGCAGGCCCCCAGCGTGTGGCCAAAATAGCTCTTCAGCGAGGAAACCGGCACGCTGTCACCGTAAATGGCGGCCGTGGCCTGGCTTTCGGCGATATCGCCGCGGTCGGTGGCGGTACCGTGCGCGGAGATATACCCCATATCCCGGGCGCTTAACCCCGCCATCGCCAGCGACTGCTCCATGCAAATCTGCATGGTGTCACGCTGCGGCTGGGTGATATGGGCCGCGTCACAGTTGGTGGCAAAGCCCACGATCTCACCGTAGATGGTGGCCCCGCGCGCTCTGGCGTGCTCCAGCTCCTCTAGAATGAGGGTGCCTGCGCCTTCCCCAATCACCAGACCATCGCGCTGCGTATCGAACGGCGAGGGGGTGGTTTTGGGTTCGTCGTTGCGCTGGCTGGTGGCAAACAGCGTGTCAAACACCGCCGCTTCAGACGGACAAAGCTCTTCCGCGCCCCCCGCGACCATCACGGTCTGATACCCGTGGCGAATTGCCTCCCAGGCGTAGCCAATCGCCTGGCTGCCGGAGGTACAGGCGCTCGACGTTGGGATCACGCGGCCACGTAGTCCAAAGAACAGGCCGGTATTCACCGCGGTGGTGTGCGGCATCATCTGGACGTAGGTTGTCCCGGTGATGTTATTGGTGTGCTTTTCGGTAAGCATGGTCGCGAATTCGCTGACCGGGCCGGTGCTGCCTGTCGAAGAACCGTAGGCGATGCCGGTTTGCCCGTTGGTGAGCACCGCTTCGCCAATCAGCCCCGCCTGCTCCAGCGCCAGCTCGGTGGCGCGGGTAGACATCAGCGACACGCGGCCCATGGCGCGAATACGCTTGCGGGTATAGTGTTCCGGCAGCGCGAAATCGTCGATCGGCGCGCCCAGCAGGGTGTGCAGGCCATCATAAACCTGCCATTCCGGCATTTTACGCACGGCGTTTTCATACGCCAGCAGCCGGCTGGAAACGGACTGCCAGTTCTCGCCAAAGGCGGTGACGCCGCCCATGCCCGTAATCACCACGCGACGCGTCATAGCATTCCTCCATTAATCGAAATGACCTGGCGGGTGACGTAGCCCGCAATATCCGACATCAGATAGCTTGCCAGCCCGGCGACCTCCTCAGCCTGGCCCATACGTTTCATTGGGATGATGGACATCGCTTCCTTAAGCGCGGCCTCCTCCATCTCAATCATGCCGGTATCTATCAGCCCTGGCGCAATGCAGTTCACGGTGATTTTGCGTTTTGCCAGCTCGATCGCCAGCGCTTTGGTGGCGCCGATAATGCCCGCTTTGGCCGCGCTGTAGTTCACCTGGCCGCGGTTGCCCATCACACCGGAGACGGAGGATAAGGTAATAATGCGCCCGCCCTGACGGGTGCCGATCATGGGCATAATGCAGGGGTGTATGACGTTATAAAAGCTGTCGAGATTGGTGTGGATCACGCTGTCCCAGTCGTCTTCACTCAGTGCCGGAAAAGCGCCGTCGCGGGTAATTCCGGCGTTGCTGACCACGCCATACCATGCGCCATGGGCATCAATTTCCTGCTCAAGCACTTCACGGCACTGATCGCGGTTGCCTACGTCAAACGAGAGTAAACGGCCGCTGCCGCCCGCCTGCGTGATGGCGTCCAGCGTCTCCTGCGCGCCTGCGGCATCACGATGGTAATGCACGCCGACGGTGAACCCGTCAGCGGCAAGCTGGCGGGCGATGGCGCGACCAATGCCTTTGCTGGCCCCTGTGACCAGTACGGAACGACTCATGCGTGGGATCCCTGATTAAAAAGCGATGTTAATTCTTCTGCAGTCGGCTGGAAGGAATTGACCCGGCCCGTGGCCAGCGTCTCTTCACCTGCGCAAATCGTGCATTCAAAACTGCCGAAGCGTTCGTCCTGCATCAGCAGCTTAACGGTAATGTCCAGCGTTAAGCCTTTGGCGAAACGCCCGCTGGCGCAGACCAGCTCGCGCGCGCCGAGCACCATGCCCAGCGCGATATGTTCCTGCCCCTGCTGCTGACGATGCCAGCCCGACCAGACGCCAACGGTCTGCGCCATTAGCTCGAGCGCGTACCAGCCCGGCAGGTCGCCATCGGCATTGAGAAACGGCGCCAGCACGCTTTGCCTGTCAACCGCTAGGCGGCAGACCGCCATGTCATCCGTCACATTTTCAACGGACCCCAGCAGCATCATGGGCGCATCGTGCGGCAAATAGGCTTCGGGTGATAGATAGCTCATGACGTTCTCCCCAGCAGAATGCTGGCGTTATTGCCGCCAAACGCGAACGAGTTAGACAAAATCACCGGCTTTTTCAGGGCGGTGCTCTGGTGCAGCAGGCCGCACGACACCAGCGTCTCGTCCGGAGCGTAGCGGGAAAAATCCTGCGGCGGCAAGGGCAGATCGCGCGTCAGGATAAGCCAGCTCAAAGCCGCTTCGGTAATGCCGGCAGCGCCCAGCGTGTGGCCGGTAAGGTGTTTGGTTGAACTGCACGGCACGCTTTCTCCGAAGAGATCGTGAACCACCTGTGATTCAATCTGATCGTTGAGCGGCGTGGCCGTGCCGTGCAGGTTGATGTAGCCGATGTCGTCCGGCTGCATGCCCGCTTCGCTGAGCGCCTGAGTGATAGCCCTTATCGCCCCGTCGCCCTGCGGATGCGGGGCGGAAATATGGTACGCATCGCTGGATTCGCCCGTGCCGAGCAGCGCCACGTCCGCGGGCTCCCGGCTTAATACCATCAGCGCCGCCGCTTCACCGATGGTGATCCCCCGGCGGTCCCGGCCAAACGGCTCGCAGAGCGTGGGGGAGAAGGATTCAAGACTGTTAAAGCCGTTAACGGGCATCCGGCTCAGGGTGTCTGCTCCGCCGACAATGGCGATATCCACCAACCCGGCTTCGATCAGGCGTTTGCCGCCGATCATCGCCCGCGCGCTGGAGGAGCAGGCGGTGGAGATCGTATAGGCCGGGCCTTCAAGCTGCAGCCAGTTGGCGAGAAAGCGGGACGGATCGCCCAGCTCCTGCTGCGGATACTGCCAGCGCGTGCTGGTCTCGCCGTCGGTCATGAGACGCACGTGCTCATCGCCTTCATCCAGCCCGGAGGTGCTGGTTCCCAGCACCACGGCCACGCGGTCGCGACCAACGCGGGCGATGGCCTCGTCAACGGCGGGCTGAATCTGCGCCAGCGCGGCCAGCAGCAGCTGGTTGTTGCGGGTGCGGTGTGCAGAGAAGGTGTCCGGGATGAGCGGCAGTTCGCCTTCCACCCCGCCCAGTACCGCTTCGGGCATTCCCTGCAGCCAGCCGGCCCGGGCGTGCATGCCCGGCGCCACGCCCGCAGCCAGGTTGGCGGCAATTTCATCAGGCGAGTTGCCCAGCGCGTTGACCATGCCAACAGCGGATATATAAATCATCTCAGTCACCCAGATATTGAATGGTGATGTGGTATTTGAATACGTGTTGCTCGATGCTGATCGGCTCACGCTTGCCTTTGCGCTGGAGGTAGACAATCTCCGTCACCAGCTTGCCGCTGGCGTTGCGCAGCTCGCGCCGATCGCCATTGTCCGTTAACGTCCAGCCCTTCGGCAACTGCGGCTGCCAGGCGCTAATCGGCCAGTGGCTGAGCATTACGTCGGCCAGCACCTGGCTGGCGGGCGGCAGCTGCGGCACGACGATAGACTGCTCGGTATGAATACCGCTCTCGTCGTACGTTGCCAGGAACAGGC
The DNA here is from genome assembly GCF_014895915.1 of Enterobacter cloacae complex sp. P13B. Taxonomy (NCBI): domain Bacteria; kingdom Pseudomonadati; phylum Pseudomonadota; class Gammaproteobacteria; order Enterobacterales; family Enterobacteriaceae; genus Enterobacter; species Enterobacter cloacae complex sp. P13B. The sequence goes on along the minus strand of NZ_JADBQN010000047.1, from coordinate 98,645 downwards.
GAATGCCCACGGAAGAGAGGCCGGCCAGCGTGACCTTATGCGCATCCGCGTTGAGCATCACCAGCAGGGACTGCGTTTGCCCGTTAAAGCTGCCGGTCAGCAGCTGCTGGGAGCTTACTGCCGGGCTGATGCCGGGCGGCGGCAGAGTGACTTTGGTGCCAGGCTGAAGCCAGGCCTGAGGCCGCGTCTCTTTGGTATCGGTCGAATGGCTGCAGCCTGCCAGCAGCAGCGCCGCGGCCAGCGCGACGGCGCGATAAACAGCGTTCATTTACGTTTTCTCTCTTTCTTATCCGGCATCGCCAGCGGTGCCAGCAGGAAGGCGGTGAAAATACCGCTCACCAGCACAATACCAAAGCTGCTGATGGCCTGGGTGGCGCTGAAGACGAGCATGCCCAGCGTCAGCAGGGTGGTCATCATGGCCAGGGTAATCGCCAGCATCGAAGTCAGCGGCGTACCGCGCGGGTTGCTGAAGAACAGCGTGTAGTTAATGCCAATGCCGAGCACCAGTACCAGCGCCAGCAGTGAAAACAGATTTACCGGGTGGCCCGTTGCGGCCAGCGCGGCCAGCCCGCAGCTCAGCGACAGTATGGACGGCACCAGGCTTATCAGCCCTTTGCGCCAGCCGAGGCGCAGCATCGCCCCGCAGGCAATCACCGCCAGCGCCGCAAACAGTAGCCCCGTCAGCAGCGTGCGGTAGAGGGCAAACAGGCTGTCAAAGCTGGCCTTGCGGTCCACCCAGACGACGCCGTCATGGCGCGCGGCCAGCTCACCGAGCGCCGCGCTGTTTTTTGCACCGTCCACCGGCACGAGCACGCCGCTTTCCCCATCGGGCAGGGTCAGCCAGAGCAGGCGCCAGCCCTCGCTGGCCGGACTTTCAAGCCACGCGTCCACGCTGACCGGCATGGCGTCCAGATTGGGGGAAACGGCGTTGAGCCCTGCGCTTTTCAGCACGTTCGTCACCGCAGGCGCGGCGTCCCGCAGCAGCGCAAGGTCGCTTTTCTGGCGGGCCAGCGAGTTCAGCGGCAGGGTGCGCCAGCGGGTGAGATCCCCCGCCGCTTGCGCCTCGGCCAGCGCGGGAGTAAAGGCTTCCAGCCGCTCCAGCGTTTGCTGGGGCGAAGCGCCATGCACCACAAACCATTTCTGATCGACGCTTTGGCCGGTCAGGGCGGTAATGGTTTTCTCCTGCGCCAGAATATCTTTCGGCAGCGCCTGCAGTTGGGCGATGTCGTCGTCCACCTTCAGGGTGCTCATTCCCACGGCGGAGAGCAGCGCCAGCGCGACGGGCAGACCAACGGACAGTTTTTTACTGCGTCGCCAGGCGGCCAGCCAGCGCAACATCAGGACCATAAAGGGAACCGGGCGCACCGGCAAACCCCGGCACAGCCACGGATGCCAGAAAATCACCGTCAGGCAGGAGGCGCTCAGCCCCGTCGCGGCAAATACCGCCATCTGGCGGATCCCGGGGAAGGGGGCCAGCATCATAATCAGGTAGGCGGCGACGGTCGTCAGCAGCGCCAGCAGCAGCGCATTGCGCACTTTGGCCAGGCTTTGCCAGGGAGAGAGCTCCGCGCCGTGCACCATCCGTTCGGTCAGGTAGTAAAGCGTATAGTCGGCCGAAATACCGATGATGCTCATGCTCATCACCAGCGTCATCAGGTGCAGTTCGCCAAAGAGCAGCAGCGTCACCACCGTGCCCGCCAGCGCGCCGATGGCAATGGAGAGCACGCTCAGCAGCAGCGGGCGCAGAGAGCGGAACACCGCCACGATCAGCAGGAACACCCCAAGCAGGGTGGCGATGCCCAGCGTTGAGACGTCGCGTTTAGCCTGCTGGCTGGCATAATCGCTGTAGAACACCGTCCCGCGCGAAAGCAGCTGCGCCTGCGGGTAACGCGCTTTCAGCGTCTGTTGCAGCGCATTAAGCGTCGTCACGAGCCGGTGGGTCTGCTGCATATCAAATGATGAGCCCGCCAGTTCGCCGTGCAGCAGATACCAGTAGTTTCCCGCTTCATCTTGCGTGACCAGCCAGCCGTCCATCAGCCGCAGCTTCTGGCCGTTTTGCGCCAGGGCGAGCTGCGAGCCGCGCATCAGCATCAGCGGATCGTTTTGCAGCTCTTTACCGCTGACGCCGGAGAAGGCGGAGTAGAGCTGGGATAAAATCCACTGCGCCTGCGCTTCTCCGCCGTTTTGCAGGCGGGCACGGGTGGCCGGATCAATCAGCCCGTTGCGGTGCTGCCAGAAGAACTCTCCCCAGGCCTTTTGCCCGGCGGCGTCCATCGGGCCTTTGACATCGCGGAGCGCGTCGCTGCTGTGCAGCAGTTCAAGCCACTGCTGCGCCACGCGCGGATCGGGTTCTTTGCCGGGGCTGACCAGCCAGACCAGCTGGCGGTCGAGACGCTGCATAAACCCGTCGTTGAGCGCCGGAGGGATCGCCCCCAGCGTCTGCTTCGGCAGCATGGCCAGCACGCTGCTGTTCAGCCGCGCGCCGGGCAGCAGCGACAGCAGCACGCCCAGCATAACCAGACATACCGTGGCCCACAGCAGCGCCGGGCGCAGGGATTTACGGTGCGGCAAAGCGTTGGCGTTCGTCATCGGTCAGGCTGGCGGGCGTCAGTTGGTGGTTTGAAAGGGCGATATCGGTACGGTCGCCCTGCCTGTCGTTCAGGCGGATCGTCTCAAGATAGGTCGCGCCGCCCAGATCGAGGGTGGCGAAAATCTTGTCCAGCGGCGTCGTTTTTGGGGTAAGCACCAGCGACCAGCGGCCCGCGCCCAGGTCTTTAAAATCGATGCGGAAGTTCTCTTCCAGCACCTTGCGGTCGGCCTGGAACAGGGCCCGCAGCAGGTGGTTGAACTGGAACATCTGCGGATTATTGTCGGCGGTGATGGTCTGCGGCGGCTGGCCGTTGATCGCCTGAACCATCCGCTTGTCGTCCAGCAGCAGCGTCATCGGAAACGGCGCTTTTTGATCCCACAGCAGGCCGCTGTCGCGGGCGATCAGCATCTCGCCCTGCGAGCGCAGCGGCTGTGGCATATCTTTTATCGTGCGGACCTGTTCGAAGTGCGCGCGCACCACGGGCTGCTCGGTGAAACGCTGCTGCAGTTCATCCAGCGTCACGGCGCTGACCAGCGGGCTGACGAGCAGCGCCAGCAAAGGCAACCATTTCATGGCGTGACTCCCATACGTTCAAACAGTACTGCCGGACTGACAAAGCACATTTCGCGGGTGGCTTCTTCCACCGCCACCTGGATGGTGTATCCGGTGGTGGTGCGTTTGCCGGTTTGCGCATCGAAAATTTGATAGGCAATGCGCAGGCGGTTTTCATACTCTTCAATCTGCGCGCGAACGCGAATGCGCTGCTCAAAGGTCACCGCATCGCGGTATTTCACCCGCGTGTCGACAACGGGCCAGACGTAGCCGGAGGCTTTCATCTGGCGATAGCCATAGTCAAACTGATTGAGCAGCGCCTCGCGGGCGATCTCAAAGTAGCGGAAATAGTTGCCGTGCCAGACCACGCCCATCATATCGACGTCGTGGAACGGAACGGTGATCTCAACTTCAGTCGTAAATCGGGGATCGGTCAGCACCCTTTACTCCTTCTCTCGGGACTCTGGCAGATGCCAGAAATCGAAAAAATTAAACCAGTCGAGCGGCGACATCAGGGCGTAATGCTCCAGCCGCTGCGCGTAGCGATCGACGGTAGCCTGCAGCGCCTGCTGGCGTTCCCCGCGCGGCAGGATCAGCGGGTCGGCAAACGGCTCGCTGTGCAGGACGAGCTTCCCCTGCTGGCGCAGGGCGAAAATCAACACCACCGGACAGCGCAGGATGGAGGCCAGGATAAACGGCCCCTGAGGGAACGGTGCGGGCTGGCCCATAAACTGGCTCCAGATCACCCGCCACTCGCCGCCACGCTGCGGGTTGACGGCGATGCGATCGCCCACGATCGCAACCCATTCTCCGCGCTCAAGCTTCTCTTTGATGGCAATGGCGGTGTCCGGGCCGATGTCGGTGACCGACATCAAATTCACGCCGGCCTGGGGCGCCATTTCGCTCATAATTTGCTTAAAGCGCCGGGCGTTCTCGCTGAAGACCAGGGCGTTGATGGTTTTGCTGCCGTCCAGCTGGGCCAGCGCCCGGCAGGCTTCTACGTCGCCAAGATGCGAGGCCAGCAGCAGCTTGCCCTGCGGCGCCGCGATATTAAGCGTTTCGCTCGCGCCGGGAGCAAAGACCACGTCGCGCTTAAACTTCAGCTCGCCGCGCCAGCTGGCGACTTTGTCCAGCATCGCGTTGCCGAAGCGCATGAAATGGAAAAAGCTGTTGAGACGTGCTGGAACAGGCATGTTCCGCTGCATCAGCACCTGCTTCACCCGTGCAATCCACTGCCGCGAAGCCTGCCGCGCCGGACGCGCGATCAGCCAGTAGACGCCGATCACCGGCCACAGCAGCACGGTAAACGCCCGCCGCCCCAGCAGCTGCCAGACGCGCAGCATCAGGCGCATGCCCCACAGGCCTTTAACCTCGTCCTGCTGCGCCCAGTGCTGGCCGCGTCGACGGAAGAGCAGGCCGGGAATGCGGGGCAGCATGCCGAAGAACAGCCGGGTATGCATCAGGGAGATCCGCACGTTATCTTTCAACGCGTCGAAGTGGGACAACCCGTCCTGCGGATAGGTCACGCGGGTGGGAAGAAAGACGCTGGTGTTGCCCTGCCAGTAGAGACGGACCATTACTTCGGTGTCAAAGTCCATCCGTTTACCGAGCGTTTCACGCGCGGCGAGCCGCAGCGTGGGCGAGACCGGGTAGACTCGAAAGCCGCACATGCTGTCTTTAAGCTGCAGGGATAAGGTCTCAATCCATACCCAGACGTGGGTGACCCAGCGCCCGTAGAGCCGCGAGCGCGGGATGGAATCATCATAAACAGGCTGGCCGGAAATCAGCGCGTCCGGGTGGCGCTCCGCCAGCGCCAGCATTTTGGGAATATCTTCGATGGCATGCTGGCCGTCCGCGTCCACCTGCAGGGCGTGGGTATAGCCCGCACGCGCGCACTCCTCCAGCCCCCTGATGACCGCGGCACCTTTGCCGGCGTTTTGCGCCAGACGGACCAGCGTCATCTGCGGCTGCTCCGCCGCCAGCCGCTCAAGCTCCTGGCGGGTGGCGGCTTCGCTGCCGTCATCCACCACCAGGCACGGCAGGCCAAACGGCGAGAGGCGCGACAGCACGCTGGACATCGTGGCGCCGTGGTTGTAGCACGGGATCAGCACGCAGGGGCGGAAGGTTACTGACATAGACGAATTTTCCCGCTGCTGGCGGTATGGCGTTCAGCCCCGTCATGACGCAGGTAGCTGAAGGTCAGCAGTTTGCGTCCGGCATGCCACTCAAGCACCAGCGTCACCGTGGTTTCCGGCAGCAGAGGCGCCTGGAACTTCACGTTTTGAATGCTGTGAAAGCGGTAGCCCGGTGCCAGTAAGGTCGTTGCGTAGTGCATCACCCAGTCAAGCTGCGCAACGCCGGGCAGCAGCGGCTGTACGGCAAAATGGCCCTGAAACCAGAACAGAGAGGCGTCGAGATGCAACACGATCTCCAGCTTCTCCGGTTGTGCCTGATGGCGCTCGATTTCATGAATTTTCATGAAATAACTCCTCTAACTGCGCATAGACACGCTTGTTCATACTGTTTACCGGCATCTCATCGACAATGCGCCAGTAGCGTGGAACGGCGACCGGCTCAAGCCACGGCAGCAGGGCGCGTCGCCAGGCGAACTCCTGCGCTTTTTTATCCTGCAGATGCCAGCGCTGACGAACCGCCTCATCCAGCACCAGCAGGACGCCAATCCCCTGACGGCCCCCGCGCGTAACCGGCAGCGCAGCCGCCTCGCAAACGCCGTCGAGCTCCAGCAGGCGACGCTCAATCTCGTTAAGCGAGATGCGCTTTTCTTCAATTTTGACCACCCGCCCGCGACGACCGGCGATGCTGAAAAGCCCCGCACTGTCGAAGTGGAGGATATCGTCCAGCTGGAGTCCTTCAGCCTCATGGATAAGCGGCGAAGTGACGCGGCAGGCGTCATCTTCCTGATGGAAGTTTACGCCGGGGAAGGGTCGCCACGGCAGGTTATCTTCCACGCGATGGCGCCAGGCGAGGATCCCGGTTTCGGTGCTGCCATAAATTTCGTCCGGCCAGATGTTAAGCCAGCCAACCGTGGTGGAGACGTCACGCCAGGGCAGCATTCCGCCCGCGGAAATCAGCATCCTGACGGGCGGCGCGGCCAGTTCGGTATCCAGGCGCTTCAGGAACGCCGGGCTGCTGATGAACAGGTAATGCCGGTCATGAGGAAGGGCGGCCAGCTGCTCTGCGTAGTAGAGCATCGCGGCATGCAACGGCAGGCCCATCGCCATCGGCAGTACGATACGAAATGTCAGGCCGTAGAGATGTTGCGGGACGACGGAGGCCACAACGCTACAGCCAGCCAGACGTTCACCGAAGCGGTCAGCCAGCAGGCGGGCTTCGCGATCCAGGCTGACGATGTGCTTAACCACCCGGCGCGGCGTTCCCGTGGAGCCGGAGGTGAACAGCTCGACGAAGCGGTTTTCGTTAATCTCCGGCAGGGGGACCCAGCGGGCGATCGTCTGGCGGCGGGAGGCTACCACAATCAGTTGCCCGTCAATATCGAGGGACCGATCGCTCAGGACGCCGCTAAACAGCGGCTGCTGCTCCTCAAGCAGCGAAACGCGGCTATGGCCAGGAATGACCGGCGTTTTACCAGCATGCAGCGAGGCCAGCAGCGCAACGATAAACAGGTAGCTGTTTTCAAAGCACAGCGCCCAGCGATCGCCTTCCTGCTGACGCAGGGTGTCGACCAGTAACGTCACGTCGTGGCGCAGCTGGCCCAGCGTCCAGGTACGATCGTCGAGCCAGGCGACGGGCGTGTCGTCAGGGCGGGGCGCGTTTAACCACTGGCCCAGCGGAAGGGGGTTAGTCATTCTGCATCTCTTTTTTTATCACCCGCTGGCGCACCAGCCACTCTGCCGCCATCAGCGTCCCCATCAGGATGTAAGCCACCATACCGTTCCACAGCGTCCACAGGTGCATGTCGCCGTGCAGGACGGTATACAGCGCCATCGCCCCGTTGCCGATGAAAAATCCGCACCAGACGAGGGTCACCCTGCGGGTATAGCGAACGCCCTCCGGCGGCAAATTTGGCTCACGCAGGCGCGCCAGGCGTTCGACCAGCGGCATCGCTGTCCAGAGCGAACCGCCGAAGACGGCGAGCATTACAAGATTAACGACCACAGGGTAAAACAGCAGCCACTGGTGGGTTTTCAGCAGGTAGCTTGCCGCGCAGAGCGCGATCCCCGCCAGCGCCACGCACTGCACCACATACCGCATCGGGCCGGTGTTACGCCGCGCCTGACGCAGCCGCAGCAGCAACAGCAGCGCCATCACCGGCAGCAGCCACGGCAGGCTGTTATGCGTCAGCCCAAATCCAATCAGGAAGGGCCACGCCAGCAGCATCAGCCCCGTCAGAAGTGGGATGACCGGGAACGTCCGTCCATCACGCACGGTGTCTTACTCTTCGCGCAGCAGCTGTTCGACGGCGTCTACCACATCCTGAACGGTACGAACCGATTTGAAGGTTTCCGGCTTGATTTTCTTACCGGTTTTCTTCTGCAGATGGACAATCATGTCCACCGCGTCAATGCTGTCCAGCTCCAGGTCTTCGTAAAGACGGGCTTCGGGCGTAATGTCCTGCGGGTCGATTTCAAAGAGTTTGGTCAGAAGGCCGCAGACTTCCTGATAAATGGTTTCTTGTTCGGTCATAGTTCACATCTCAGGCGCGTTGGGCGTGGATAAAGGACGCCAGGGTGGCGACGGAAAAGAAGTGCTGGCGCATCTCTTCGCTTTCGGCAGAAAGCACCACGCCATACTGGTTTTTCACCGCCAGACCCAGCTCCAGCGCGTCGATAGAGTCGAGACCCAGCCCGTCGCCAAACAGCGCGGCATCGGTATCAATATCCTCTGCGGTAAGCTCGTCCAGATTCAGCGTGGTGATAATGAGATTCTTAATTTCAAGATAAAGCGCTTGCATCATTAATTCCTGACAAAGATTGAAGGCCTGATGTTAATCGATGCTGCAGGTGCCGGTTTAACTGCCTTGCCGCCAGTGCCGGTTCTTGTTGCCTTGCATCGTAAAATTCGTCGATGTTCACGCGATCGCGCACATCGACGGTAAAGACAGGTTTTGCGGGCGGTACATCATACCAGCGGCTTTTTTTATCCAGCAGGTGCTCGCTGCAGTGGATGAGTACGATCCGCAGATCGCTGCCGCAGCGCACGGCGATATTTGCCGCGCCGCGCTGGAGGGACATCGCCTCACCTGGGCGGGTACGCGTCCCTTCCGGGAAGATTAACAGCGTGTCGCCCTGGGCCAGACGCTGCTGGCTGGCGGTGAGCAGGGGCTCGGCTTCGCTGTTAATCAGATAATCTGCCGCGCGGATAACGCCGCTGACAAACGGATTGCGCAGCAGCGCGCTTTTCACCAGACAGTCGGTTTCGGGCATTACCGACGCCAGAATCACGTAGTCAATTAACGTAGGGTGGTTAGCCACCACCAGGCAGCCCCGATCGCCGCGCAGGGCATCAAGATTGTGGATGCGATAGTCCAGCACCCCGGTGCCGCGGGCAACGGTTAAGAAGAAGCGGAAGCTGGCCGCGATGCTGCGGCGCGCCAGGCGACGGCGTTTGGCGCGATCGCGCTGGGCAATCAGCAGCAGGTTGAACCAGACCAGCGACAACAGCAGCCCGCCCGCGCCAAACAGCACGAAGCAGAATCCGGTCATGGCCAGACGCCATAGCCAGTTGATCCGGGCGGTCAGGCGGTTCATTGGCGCGCCCACTGCCACAGCAAACGTTCGCCGGGCACCACAAACTGCCGTTCCTCACGGAGATAGCGTTGCAGGAACATCAGGCTTTGCGGCAGGGCGGCTTCCTCGCCCGTGCTGCCGCTGCGGGTTTCGCACTGCCATTCGCTGCCGGCTTCAATCACCAGCGCCACCGCGTACGGCCAGGTAGGCATCTGCGGCGGTAACGCCGGATGGTAAAATTCCGGCAGCGCGCCGTCAAAATCCACCAGCAGGACGCGGGAGTAGCCCGCATGCAGCAGGCTCAGCACTTCACACAGGGCCTGCTGGAAGGTGTCCAGCCCGGCGGAAATGGATGATGAGACAACAGGCTGGCGAGCGGCGATCGTGAGATTGCCCACCGCGGAATTGTGCACGGACATGGCGAAGTCGGTAGGCGAGACGGCCTGCCCGGTCGCCAGCGTATGCAGAATACGGTAATTGCGCTCCAGTTCGCCGTGGCGGCTGGAATAGACGACGGCGTCTATGGCGTGGCTTTGCAGCATGGCAAGACCAATATCCACCGCCAGCTTACTGCCTGAGTTAAGGCGGCGCGCGGTCATCATGGGTAACGCGGTCAGGCGGGGTAGAGGAGCCGTCGGGTCGATGGTCGACTGCAGGCGCGACCACGCCTGCCACTCTGCGGCATCGCTTAGTCCTGGCGCTCTTGCCTGCCAGTCAATAATGTTCAGTGAAAATTTCATCTACGCGCGTCCGCGGAATACCGTATTCAAAGGGCAGCCAGGCTGCGCTATTGTTCACGTTTGGTGCAAATTAACAGGGTATGACCTACCCCAAGGTTATCCAGCCGCTGTGCTATGCTGAAGCCCGCCCTTTCCAGGTAGTGATAAAACTTCTCTACGCTGTAAAACCGGCTATTGCCATTCGCCATACAGGTGAAATAGAGCGAGGTGGCATTCAGGCTGAAAGCCGCCGCTTCATATTTCTGGGCATCCCAGAAAAGCTCCATGATGCACAACCGTGCGCCAGGCTTCATGACCTCTGCGACGCGCGTCAGCATGGCGACAATCTGATCCGGAGAGAAACAGTCGAGGAACTGGCTCATCCACCAGACGTCGGCATCTCCCGGCAATGCCGACGGACTAAGCATATCGACAGCATGGAATCCAATACGATGAGAAAAACCTGCTTTTTCGATGTTTTCCTGCGCCAGCGCTATCTGCTGCGGGAGATCGAGGATCGTCACGGCAACATTGTCGTCATAGCGGCAGCAGCGTAACGACCATTTACCTGTATTTCCGCCCACATCGTACAATTTTGTCGGCGAGCTTGCGAATATATATGGCAACGCAGCGTCAAAAGCGGCGTCGGAATAGTAATGATCGAAGGCAAACCAGCTCTCTTTTGCCGGGGCAGGAAGCTGGGATAAAGCCGGATAGATGGTTGGCCAGTCGCCAAACACGGATAATCCAGCCGGTTTTTCTTTCTGCAGGGCATCGGCCAGATGAAATAACCCCTGGTAACAGACGTCCTGCGTGAAATCCATATTAACGCGGGTCATGGGATCGTGGAGTAAGAAATGGCCCACTTTCGCCAGGAAATAACGACCTTCTTTATAAGTAATTATCCGCCCGCTTAATCCCATGTCTAACAATACGCTGACGGCATAACTGCTCAGGGTACTGTTTTCGGTTATTTCGTCGAGGCTCGCCCCCTTATTACCCTGTTTATCGAGCCAGGCGAGAACGCCCGAGTTACGCAGACAAAGCGCGGTCTGAAATAACATCGGCGCAAAAGCGATGCGTTGCGCTTCGGTAATGGCATCCAGCGCGCTGAGCGTGTCCTTTTCGTACATTGTTGCGTAACCTTTCAGGGTAAGAAATGAGGTTATCGGGCCATGTCCGGCCCGACTTTAGGAAAATATTACAGCGCGGCACCCGCAGAAAGGTTCAGCTGAATATCGTGGTCGAGGTTGTTCACCCAGCGGTTATAATTTTTGTGAATTTTACCGTCTGCCGCTTTCAGGTTCAGGCTGCTTTCGTAATTAATTGAATAACTTGTCGCAGAGTAGGGAATACGCACCTGGACCGAGTGATCGCGTGCCTGCAGACGGCCGTTAATCACGCCCGGGCCCGCTTCCGTCATGATCCAGTCACGCTTCTGGCCTGCTTTCAAAATGGCTGTTTTCACCTGATCGGCAGTATGACCGGCGCTCACGACAGAGTGAACCTGAGCGATAGGGGCGGTACGCGCACAGCCAGCCAGTGCGCCAACGAATACGGCGGCAGTGCACCATTTAACGAGCTTTTTCATCAACAACTCCATATCAATAATAACAATTAAAGGTAGTGTTTTTTACAAATAAGCATCACCAGGCTTAGGGATTAAGTCAGGTGTGTTTTTAATCAATATTAATGTTTACATTACGTCGTCGCTAAGGCGGGGTATAATATCACGCAAAATAATTAATCATTCCGTTTTTTTTAATTTGCTTTAAGGGGGGAGGGCATTTAAGCGAAATCTGGGTGAGTTGATAAAAAAAAGGAAGGAATAAGCCTTAACGCAAATAAAAATACCGCGACGGTGAGCGTCGCGGTATTTGACGGTATAAACCCGTTTACACAGACAGATACGTTACCCCGGCAACCGGCTTTTCGGCCGCCCCGGCCCAAGCAGGATCGCCAGCTTGCTGCCCCCTTTGGTGGTTTCCATCCAGATTTTACATACGCTGGTCAGCGGGACCGACAGCAGCATGCCGACAGGGCCCAGCAGCCATCCCCAAATCAGCAAGGATAAAAACACCACCAGCGTCGACATGCCCAGCCGGTGCCCCATCATGCGCGGTTCAAGAATGTTGCCCAGCACCATATGCACGACGAGGAACAGCGCTCCGACCAGCATACATTCGTAGAAACCGTTAAACAGAAACGCCTGAATCATCGGCGGCACGGCGGAAAGCACCGCGCCAATATTCGGCACGTAGTTCAGCAGAAACGCCAGCACCCCCCACATCAGCGCGAATTGAACATCCATCAGCATCAGCCCCAGCCAGACAATAATCCCGGTCCAGACGCTCAGCAGCGTTTTCAGCGCCAGATATTTGGAGACGCCCTTTAAGGCGCGGTGTAGGCCGGCAATGTGTATTTGCGGGTTATTTAAAGCAAAGCGCAGCTTATACGGAACATGGCGCACTTCGAACAGCATAAACACCACCGTCATGACCAGCAGCAAAATGCTGGCCATCGCGCCGGAAAGGCCGGTCATCAGCGTGGTGGCGTAGGTCATGACCTTCTCGGAATCCATCCTGCGCAGCATCCGTTCTGGCGAAATATGCAGGTTAAGAAAGGGCATCATCTCCTGCAGCGCGACGATTTTACGTGTCAGCTCTTTATTGTACTGCGGCAACATGGTGGAGAATTCGCTCAGCGATGCCGCCAGTACGCCGAAGAGCGCCGTCAGGCCAATCAGCATCACGATAACTACGATGGTGATGGCCACCGGGCGGCTCACGCCCCGGCGTAAAAACCAGGTCACCAGCGGATTGAGGACAATGGCAAAAAAGAGCGCCAACAGGAGCTGGACGATAATGTCAGCGGCAGCATGTATACCCGCAAGGATAACCACCAGACAGGCGAGTTTTAATAAGATGTGGAGTCCTGCTTTATCAGGCTGGGGAGCTAACATGCGCGTTCCTTAATAAGATGACCCGATAAGTGTAGTGCCTTAGGGCCGCTTCGTCTGGCACCGATAATCTGAAAGTCGGGGCTGATTTTCTTATTGCTCCGTGGTAATAGTGAAACACTGTTGCAAAAAATTCAGGTAGAACCCCATGCCAGAACCTGCCGCCGAACCGGCGCTGAGCGGATTGCGCCTCAATCTGCGCATTGTTTCCGTCGTTATCTTCAACTTTGCCAGCTATTTAACGATCGGCCTGCCGCTGGCGGTTCTGCCGGGCTACGTCCATGACGTGATGGGTTTTAGCGCGTTCTGGGCGGGGCTGGTCATCAGCCTCCAGTATTTCGCCACGCTCCTTAGCCGCCCGCACGCCGGGCGCTACGCCGACCTGTTCGGTCCCAAAAGCATTGTGGTAGTGGGATTGTGCGGCTGTTTCCTCAGTGGTCTGAGCTACCTGCTCGCTGCCGCTACCAGCCACTGGCCGCTGGTCAGCCTGGCGCTGCTTTGCCTGGGCCGCGTCATTCTCGGGATTGGGCAAAGCCTGGCAGGAACCGGCTCGACGCTATGGGGTGTGGGGGTTGTCGGTGCATCACACATTGGCCGGGTTATCTCGTGGAACGGGATCGTCACCTACGGGGCGATGGCGCTCGGCGCGCCGCTTGGCGTGGCCTGTTACGCTTTTGGCGGTCTGTATGGACTGTCGCTGACCATTATAGCGGTCGCGCTTGTGGCGATACTGTTTGCGCTGCCGCGCCCGAAGGTGAAGGCCAGCAAGGGCAAGCCGCTGCCGTTTCGGGCCGTGCTGGGGCGCGTCTGGCCGTACGGCATGGCGCTGGCCCTGGCGACCACCGGCTTCGGCGTCATTGCGACCTTCATTACCCTGTTTTATGACGCCAAAGGCTGGGAGGGCGCGGCCTTTGCGTTAACCCTCTTCAGCGGTGCGTTTGTTGGCGCACGCCTGCTTTTCCCGAACGGTATCAACCGTCTGGGCGGGCTGAACGTAGCGATGATCTGCTTTGCGGTAGAGATTGTCGGGCTGCTGTTAACCGGCATCGCCAGCGCGCCCTGGATGGCGAAAATTGGCGTCTTCCTGGCGGGAGCCGGTTTCTCGCTGGTCTTCCCGGCGCTGGGCGTGGTGGCGGTTAAAGCGGTGCCGCAGCAGAACCAGGGGGCGGCGCTGGCGACCTATACGGTATTTATGGATATGTCTTTAGGCATTACCGGGCCGCTGGCGGGGCTGGTGATGGCCTGGGCGGGGGTACCGGTGATCTATCTTGCCGCGGCGGGTCTGGTGATAATGGCCCTGCTGCTGACGTGGCGGCTAAAAAAATGGCCCCCGGTGCAGGCACCGGAGGCCACGTCATCGTCATGAAGGGTTACTGGATCACGATGGTGTTAATGATGTTTTCAGCAGCCGTCTGCGCTTTCTGCTGATCTTCCGCTGGCAGGGTGATCTGCAGGGTCAGCAGTTTGTTATCAACCTTGCCCAGCACCACAGAAGACCAGGCGGTCTGGCCTTTTGCGGAGATGATGCTGTCCAGCTGCTGCAGCTTATGGCCTTTCAGCTCAATGGATTTATTGGTCACGACCTGCAGCTGCGGGTCGCGGCCGCGCTGCTGGTCTTCCAGACGTTTGGACAGGACGGCCAGGTCTTCGCTGGTGTCGTCGCCCACAATCACAATGACCGCTTTCTGGCCGGTTGCGTCGGAGTAAACGTGCATGTTATTCGCCTGGGTGCCCAGCTTGCCGCTCTGGTCAGTCATATCGGCTGGCAGAGAGAAACTGAGTTTGCCATCCATCAGATTCACCGGTTGACCGGTCGCGTTGCTTTCTGCGGATGCGCCCTGAGCAGGCGTTTTTGTGTCGCTGTTATCACAGGCTGCAAGACCCACAACCAGCAGGCCAATCCCGACATATTTAACCAGATTGCGCATTGACTTCTTCCTTTCGATAAACGGCCATAGCGGCTCATTCACCCATCTTATCACAACTGATAAAGCGAACCCTTAACCAGCCTGCAATGCCGTGATTTCAGATTTATCTGCCAGCCTTTTCAGCAGCATATTCAGCAGCACGCCGTACATCGGCAGGAAGAAAACAATGCTGATGAGCACCTTGAAGCAGTAGTCCACCAGCGCGATCTCCATCCAGTGCTCGGCCATAAAGGCATCCGGGCTGCGCCAGAAGGCGATGAAGAAGAAGGCCAGCGTATCGCTCACGTTGCCGAACAGCGTGGACGCGGTCGGCGCCATCCACCAGCGGTGATTCTGACGCAGGCGGTTAAACACGTGCACGTCGAGGATCTGCCCCAGCGCGTAGGCCATAAAGCTTGCCGCGGCGATACGGGCGACAAACAGGTTGAAGTGTGTCAGCGCCTCAAAGCCCTGCCAGCTACCCATGTAAAACAGGGAGGAGATCACGTACGAGATGAACAGCGCCGGAAGCATGACCGCAAAGATAATGCGGCGCGCCAGCGGTGCGCCGAAGATACGCACGGTCAGATCGGTGGCGAGGAAAATAAACGGAAAGCTGAACGCGCCCCAGGTGGTATGAAAACCAAAAATGGAGATCGGGAGCTGCACCAGGTAGTTGCTGGAGGTGATCACCAGCAAATGGAAAAGCGAAAGCCAGAACAACGCTTTTACGCGCTGTGATTCAGAGAACTGCGTCATATTGTGACCTTTTTATACGTTGGGGTGAGGGAACCCAATAAAAACCGCAGCATGATACTGCTTTGGCTGGACATTGCAATGGTTAGTTTTTGCGCAATCGTTAACCTGGTTTGCATTGCCCGCGCCGGGGCGTAAACTACTGCCGTTTTTATCTGACCGAGAAGATCATGACCGACCTGTTTTCCAGCCCAGACCACACCCTTGATGCCCAGGGCCTTCGCTGCCCGGAGCCGGTAATGATGGTACGTAAGACCGTGCGTAACATGCAGACCGGTGAAACGCTGCTGATTATTGCCGACGATCCGGCCACCACGCGCGATATTCCCGGTTTTTGTACCTTTATGGAGCATGAGCTGGTGGCGCAGCAGACCGAGGCGCTGCCGTACCGGTATTTGATTCGTAAGGGGTAGGTGGGGCTGTCCTCTGCGGCCTGATGCCCTCACCCCGGCCCTCTCCCACGGGGAGAGGGAGAAAGTCATCCTTTCATCCACGCCCGGATGCCGTCCAGGAACATCTGCGTCGCCATCATTACCAGAATCAGCCCCATCAGACGCTCCAGCGCGTTCACCCCTTTTTCGCCCAGCAGGCGCAGGAACAGCGACGACTGCAGCAGAATAATAAATGTTCCGCCCCAGGCAATCAGCAGGGCAATGACCAGATGGCTCATCTGATTCGGATACTGATGCGACAGCAGCATCAGCGTCGCCAGAATGGTTGGCCCCGCGACGAGGGGAATCGCCAGCGGCACGATAAACGGCTCTTCGCCTGCGGGCAGGCCGCTGCTGCTGCCTTCGGCGCTCGGGAAGATCATCTTGATGGCAATCAGGAACAGAATAATCCCACCGGAAATGGAGACCGTTTCGGCGCGCAGGTTCAGGAACGCAAGGATTTTTTCACCGGCAAACAGGAAGATAAACATCACCAGCAGGGCAATAAGCAGCTCGCGGATCATGATCGCCCGGCGGCGCTTCGGCTCGGTGTGCTTCAGCACCGACATGAAGATGGGCAGGTTGCCCAGTGGATCCATTATCAGGATCAATAAAACCGCTGCTGAAATGATTTCACTCATGTAAATTATCCCTGAAACTCTCTATGGTTATTATGATAATTAGCTGTATTTCTGATTGCCGGGCAATCATCGATTAATTTCGCTTGCGACTTTGGCAGCATTTTGTAATGTGAAGCATATCCCAGTTCAATACTGGCTTGCACAATCAGCACACACCCTCAGCAGGAAAAAAATGCTATGAAAAACGTTGGTTTCATCGGCTGGCGCGGTATGGTCGGCTCTGTACTCATGCAACGCATGGTTGAAGAGCGCGATTTCGACGCTATCCGCCCGGTCTTCTTCTCCACTTCCCAGCTCGGCCAGGCTGCTCCGTCCTTTGGTGGTACCACAGGCACGTTGCAGGACGCTTACGATCTGGAAGCGCTGAAGGCACTCGACATTATTGTGACCTGCCAGGGCGGCGATTATACCAACGAAATCTATCCAAAGCTGCGTGAAAGCGGCTGGCAGGGCTACTGGATTGACGCGGCCTCTTCACTGCGCATGAAAGACGATGCCATCATTATTCTCGACCCGGTTAACCAGGACGTCATCACCGACGGCCTGAACAACGGCGTGAAAACCTTTGTTGGCGGTAACTGCACCGTCAGCCTGATGCTGATGTCACTCGGCGGCCTGTTCGCGCAGGACCTGGTGGAGTGGGTCTCCGTGGCGACCTACCAGGCCGCGTCCGGCGGCGGCGCGCGACACATGCGCGAGCTGCTGACCCAGATGGGCCAGCTGCACCAAAGCGTCGCGACCGAGCTGGCAAACCCGGCGTCCGCCATCCTCGACATCGAGCGCAAAGTCACTCAGCTGACCCGCAGCGGCGAGCTGCCGGTGGATAACTTCGGCGTACCGCTGGCCGGCGGTCTGATCCCGTGGATCGACAAACAGCTGGATAACGGCCAGACCCGCGAAGAGTGGAAGGGCCAGGCGGAGACCAACAAAATTCTCGCCACCGCGAATACCATTCCGGTTGACGGTCTGTGCGTGCGTATCGGCGCGCTGCGCTGCCACAGCCAGGCCTTCACCATTAAACTGAAAAAAGATGTGTCTATTCCGACCGTGGAAGAGCTGCTGGCCGCGCACAACCCGTGGGCGAAAGTGGTACCAAACGATCGCGATATCACCATGCGTGAACTGACCCCGGCTGCCGTTACCGGCACGCTGACCACGCCGGTTGGCCGCCTGCGCAAGCTGAACATGGGGCCGGAGTATCTCTCCGCGTTCACCGTCGGCGACCAGCTGTTGTGGGGGGCCGCCGAGCCGCTGCGCCGCATGCTGCGCCAGCTGGCGTAATAATTTGTTAAACACGGGGGGTGATTGTCACCCCCTTTTTTTGCGTACTACATGGAGTAAAACGCAGATGTCTTATTTTTTATCAGGAGGAACCACGACGTTGGCTATGCTTTAAGGAAGATTTATTTCTCACCTGAGGGTAGGGCGGAGCAGAGAGGATCAACTGCACCGTTTAGGTCACATTAAAAGTCGTCCCGGAGCGCGTAAAAAGGGCGACATAAAAAAACAGGATGAATACCATGTCCGATCGTATTTCGAGAGACGTGATTAATGCGCTTATTGCGGGTCATTTTGCCGACCCCTTTTCTGTGCTAGGGATGCACCGTACAGAGGCCGGACTGGAAGTTCGGGCGCTGTTGCCGGATGCGACAGAAGTGTGGGTTATCGAACCCAAAACCGGCCGCAAGGTGGGTAATCTGGAATGCCTCGACTCGCGCGGCTTTTTCTCGGGCGTCATGCCCCGCCGTAAAAACCCCTTTCGCTATCAGCTTGCCGTTATCTGGCACGGCCAGCAAAACCTGATTGACGATCCCTACAGCTTTGGGCCGCTCTTAAAAGAGATGGATGCCTGGCTGCTGTCCGAAGGGACCCATTTACGCCCCTACGAAACGCTGGGTGCCCATGCGGATACCATGGACGGTATCACCGGCACGCGCTTTGCCGTATGGGCGCCAAACGCCCAGCGCGTTTCCGTCGTTGGGCAGTTCAACTACTGGGACGGTCGCCGCCACCCGATGCGCCTGCGCCGTGAGACGGGCATCTGGGAGCTGTTTATCCCCGGGGCGCATAATGGCCAGCTCTACAAATTTGAGATGATCGACGCGCACGGCAAGCTACGCATTAAAGCCGACCCGTACGCCTTTGAGGCGCAGATGCGCCCGGATACCGCATCGCTGATCTGCGGCCTGCCGGAGAAGGTCGTCCAGACCGAGGAGCGCAAGCAGGCCAACCGCTTTGATGCGCCGATCTCCGTTTACGAAGTGCATCTCGGCTCCTGGCGCCGCCACACGGACAACAACTTCTGGCTCAGCTACCGGGAGCTCGCCGACCAGCTGGTGCCGTACGCCAAATGGATGGGCTTTACCCACCTCGAACTGCTGCCGGTTAACGAGCACCCGTTCGACGGCAGCTGGGGCTATCAGCCCACCGGGCTGTATGCGCCCACGCGGCGCTTCGGCACGCGCGATGATTTCCGTTATTTCATTGATGCTGCGCACGCCGCCGGGCTGAACGTGATCCTCGACTGGGTGCCGGGCCATTTCCCGTCGGACGATTTTGCGCTGGCAGAGTTCGACGGCACGAAGCTGTACGAGCACAGCGACCCGCGCGAAGGCTATCACCAGGACTGGAACACGCTGATCTACAACTACGGTCGCCGTGAAGTGTCGAATTACCTGGTGGGGAATGCGCTGTACTGGATCGAACGCTTCGGCATTGATGCCCTGCGCGTGGATGCGGTGGCGTCGATGATCTACCGCGACTACAGCCGCAAAGAGGGAGAGTGGATCCCGAACGAGTATGGCGGCCGTGAAAACCTCGAAGCGATTGAATTTCTGCGCAACACCAACCGCATCATCGGCGAGCAGGTGGAAGGCGCCGTGACCATGGCGGAAGAGTCGACGGACTTTGCGGGCGTCTCCCGCCCTCCGTCATCAGGCGGCCTGGGGTTCTGGTACAAGTGGAACCTGGGCTGGATGCACGATACGCTCGACTACATGAAGCTCGACCCGGTTTATCGTCAGTATCACCACGATAAGCTCACCTTCGGGCTGCTCTACAACTACACCGAAAACTTCATGCTGCCGCTGTCGCACGATGAAGTGGTGCACGGCAAAAAATCCATTCTCGACCGCATGCCGGGCGACGCGTGGCAGAAGTTTGCCAACCTGCGCGCCTACTACGGCTGGATGTTTGCCTTCCCGGGCAAAAAGCTACTGTTTATGGGCAATGAGTTCGCCCAGGGTCGCGAGTGGAACCACGACACCAGCCTCGACTGGCATCTGCTGGAGGGCGGCGACAACTGGCACCACGGCGTACAGCGTCTGGTGCGCGACCTGAACCTGACCTACCGCCACCATAAAGCGCTGCACGAGCTGGACTTCGACCCGTACGGCTTTGAGTGGTTGGTGGTGGACGACCACGAGCGCTCGGTGTTTGTCTTTGTACGTCGTGACAAAGCGGGTAACGAGATTATCGTCGCCAGCAACTTCACGCCGGTGCCGCGCGAACACTACCGCTTCGGCATTAACCAGCCGGGCAAATGGCGCGAGATCCTGAATACCGATTCCATGCATTACCACGGCAGTAACGCCGGTAACGGCGGGCTGGTGCAGAGCGATGCGATTGAAAGCCACGGGCGTCCAAACTCCCTGAGCCTGACGCTGCCGCCGCTTGGCACCATCTGGCTGATGCGGGAGGGAGAATGACGCAGCTTACGGCAGGTAAACCCGAACCGCTCGGCGCGAGTTTTGACGGAAAGGGGGTGAACTTCACGCTCTTTTCTGCTCACGCGGAGCGGGTGGAGCTCTGCGTGTTTGACGGGGAGGGTAACGAGCACCGTTACGATTTACCGTCCCGCACGGGAGACATCTGGCACGGTTACCTGTCCGGCGGGCGTCCGGGAATGCACTACGGTTTTCGCGTACACGGCCCGTGGGAGCCTTCTCAGGGGCACTGGTTTAACCCGGCGAAGCTGCTGATTGACCCGTGCGCGCGCCGCGTGGACGGCGAGTTTAAAGACGACCCGCTGTTCCACGTCGGCTACGGCGAGCCGGACCACCGCGACAGCGCGCCCGTCGCGCCGAAAAGCGCGGTGGTGCACGATCTCTACGACTGGGAAGACGATGCCCCGCCGCGCACGCCGTGGGGTAACACCGTCATCTATGAAGCGCACGTCAAAGGGCTGACCTACCTGCACCCGTCGATCCCCAAAGAGATGCGCGGCACCTACAAAGCGCTGGGGCATCCGACCATGGTCGCTTACCTGAAGCATTTGGGCATCACCGCGCTGGAGCTGCTTCCGGTGGCGCATTTCGCCAGCGAGCCGCGTCTTCAGCGTCTTGGGTTAAGCAACTACTGGGGCTACAACCCGCTGGCGATGTTCGCTCTCGACCCGCGCTACGCGGTGCATCCGGAGAAAGCGCGGGACGAGTTTCGCGACGCGGTGAAGGCACTCCACGCCGCGGGCATTGAGGTCATTCTGGACGTGGTGCTGAACCACAGTGCGGAAAGCGATCTTGACGGCCCGACGCTCTCACAGCGCGGAATCGATAACCGTAGCTATTATTGGATCAGGGAAGATGGCGATTACGAGAACTGGACCGGGTGCGGTAACACCCTCAACCTCAGCCATCCGGCCGTTACGCATTACGCGTATGAATGCCTGAAATACTGGGTTGAAACGTTCCACGTGGACGGTTTTCGTTTCGACCTGGCGCCGGTGATGGGGCGCACTCCAGCATTTAGCCAGCAGGCACCGCTGTTTGAGGCGATAAAAAACTGCCCGGTGCTCTCAACGGTGAAGCTCATCGCAGAGCCGTGGGACATCGGTGAAGGCGGTTATCAGGTGGGGAACTTCCCGCCGCTATTTGCCGAGTGGAACGACCACTACCGCGATGCCATCCGCCGCTTCTGGCTGGCGCGCGATTTGTCGCTGGGCGAGTTCGCCGGACGCTTTGCCGGCTCCAGCGATCTCTTTAAGCGCGACGGAAAACGTCCGTCGGCCACCATCAACCTGGTGACGGCGCATGACGGTTTTACGCTGCGCGACTGCGTTTGTTTCAATCAGAAACACAATGAGGCCAACGGCGAAGAGAATCGCGATGGTACTAACAATAACCATAGCTTCAATCATGGTATAGAAGGGTTAGGCGGAAGTCTGGATGTGATCGAGCGGCGACGCGCCAGCGTTCATGCGCTGCTGACGACGCTTTTGCTGTCTCAGGGCACGCCGATGCTGCTGGCGGGCGACGAGCACGGCCACAGCCAGCACGGCAATAACAACGCCTATTGCCAGGACAATACCTTAACCTGGCTCGACTGGGGGGAGGCGAACAGCGGGTTGACCCATTTCACCGCGGCGCTGATCCACCTTCGCCAGCAGATCCCCGCCCTTACCGCCGACAGCTGGTGGGAAGAGGGCGACGGCAACGTTAGCTGGCTGAATAAAGACGCGCAGCCGTTGAGCGCGCAAGAGTGGCAACACGGCATCACCTGCCTGCAAATCCTGCTTTCGGATAAGTGGCTGGTGACGCTGAACGCGACGGACGACATCGCAGAGATTGTTTTACCTGACGGGGAGTGGCGAGCTGTTCCCCCCTTTGCCGGAGCGGATAATCCGGTAGTAATGGCTGTCTGGCACGGGCCTGCGCACGGAGTGTGCGTATTCCAAAGATGATAAAAAAGGAGTTAGTCATGGTTAGATTAGAGAAGAACGATCCGTTAATGTTGGCGCGCCAGCTACCATTAAAAACCGTTGCCCTGATACTTGCGGGCGGGCGTGGTACCCGTCTGAAAGATTTGACCATCAAGCGCGCCAAGCCGGCCGTTCACTTTGGTGGTAAGTTCCGCATTATCGACTTTGCGCTCTCAAACTGCCTGAACTCGGGCATTCGCCGCATTGGCGTCATTACTCAGTATCAGTCGCACACCCTGGTGCAGCACATTCAGCGCGGCTGGTCATTCTTCAGCGAAGAGATGAACGAGTTTGTCGATCTGCTCCCGGCGCAGCAGCGCGTACACGGGGAAAACTGGTACCGCGGCACGGCGGATGCGGTGACCCAAAACCTCGACATTATTCGCCGCTACAGCGCGGAATACATCGTGATCCTCGCGGGTGACCACATCTACAAGCAGGATTACTCGCACATGCTGATCGACCACGTCGAAAAAGGGGCGCGCTGCACCGTGGCGTGTCTGCCGGTGCCCGTTGCCGAGGCGACGGCGTTTGGCGTGATGCACGTGGATGCGGACGACAAGATTATCGACTTCGTTGAAAAACCGGCGAACCCGCCAACCATGCCGGGCGATGACACCAAATCGCTCGCCAGCATGGGGATCTATGTCTTTGATGCAGATTATCTTTATGAGCTGCTCGAAGAAGACGACAAAGACGAAAGCTCCAGCCACGACTTCGGTAAAGACATCATCCCGAAAATTACCAAAGCTGGCATGGCCTATGCACATCCCTTCCCATTGTCCTGCGTGCAGTCCGACCCGAATGCGGAGCCT
Organism: Enterobacter cloacae complex sp. P13B; assembly: GCF_014895915.1. NCBI lineage: Bacteria > Pseudomonadati > Pseudomonadota > Gammaproteobacteria > Enterobacterales > Enterobacteriaceae > Enterobacter > Enterobacter cloacae complex sp. P13B. The sequence goes on along the minus strand of NZ_JADBQN010000047.1, from coordinate 75,872 downwards.
TACTGGCGCGATGTGGGAACCCTGGAAGCGTACTGGAAAGCCAACCTCGATCTGGCGTCCGTGACGCCTGAGCTGGATATGTACGACCAGAACTGGCCGATTCGTACCCACATGGAATCCCTGCCGCCGGCGAAGTTCGTGCAGGACCGCTCCGGCAGCCACGGCATGACCCTGAACTCGCTGGTCTCCGGCGGGTGCATCATCTCCGGTTCGGTGGTGGTGCAGTCCGTGCTGTTCCCGCGCGTGCGTATAAACTCATTCTGTAATATCGATTCGGCGGTTCTGCTGCCGGATGTCTGGGTAGGGCGTTCGTGTCGTCTGCGTCGCTGCGTGATCGACCGCGCCTGCGTCATTCCAGAGGGAATGGTGATTGGTGAAAACGCGGAAGAAGATGCGCGTCGCTTCTACCGTTCTGAAGAGGGGATCGTGTTAGTCACACGGGAAATGTTGCGGAAGCTGCAGATCAAACAGGAGCGATGATGCAGGTTTTACACGTATGTTCTGAGATGTTCCCGTTGTTAAAAACGGGCGGCCTGGCGGATGTTCTTGGTGCATTACCGGCGGCGCAAATCGCCGGTGGAGTCGATACCCGCGTCCTGCTGCCCGCCTTTCCGGATATCCGGCGCGGCATACCTGATGCAAAGGTGGTGACCCGCCGTGAAACGTTTGCCGGACGCATCACCCTGCTGTTTGGGCATTACAACGGCGTAGGGATCTACCTGATCGACGCGCCGCATCTGTACGACCGTCCGGGCAGCCCGTATCACGATACCAACCTGTTCGCCTATACCGACAACGTGCTGCGCTTTGCGCTGCTCGGCTGGGTGGGGGCGGAGATGGCCGTCGGGCTGGATCCATTCTGGCGTCCGGATGTGGTCCACGCGCACGACTGGCACGCCGGGCTGACGCCAGCGTATCTGGCGGCAAAAGGGCATCCGGCAAAATCGGTGTTTACGGTGCACAACCTGGCGTATCAGGGCATGTACTATGCGCATCATATGAATGACATCGATCTGCCATGGTCGTTCTATAACATGCACGGGCTGGAGTTCAACGGGCAAATTTCGTTCCTGAAGGCCGGGCTGTACTACGCCGACCACATCACGGCGGTGAGCCCCACCTACGCGCGTGAAATTACCCAGCCGGAGTTTGGCTACGGTCTGGAAGGGCTGCTGCAGCAGCGCCATCGTGAAGGCCGCCTGTCGGGCATTCTGAACGGCGTGGATGAGCAGATCTGGAGCCCTGAAACCGATCTCCTGCTGGCCGCGCGCTATGGCCGCGACTCGGTGGAAGATAAAGCTGAAAACAAACGCCAGCTGCAAATTGCGATGGGGCTGAAGGTCAACGACAAGGTGCCGCTGTTTGCGGTGGTCAGCCGCCTGACCAGCCAGAAAGGGCTGGATCTGGTGCTGGAGGCGCTGCCCGGTTTACTGGAGCAGGGTGGACAGCTGGCGCTGCTCGGCGCGGGCGACCCGGTGCTGCAGGAAGGTTTCCTCGCCGCCGCCGCGGAACATCCGGGGCAGGTGGGCGTGCAGATTGGCTATCACGAAGCGTTCTCGCACCGCATTATGGGCGGCGCGGACGTGATTCTGGTGCCGAGCCGTTTCGAACCCTGTGGCCTGACGCAGCTCTACGGTCTGAAATACGGCACGCTGCCGCTGGTGCGCCGCACGGGCGGGCTGGCGGATACGGTGTCGGATAGTTCTCTGGAAAACCTGGCGGACGGTATCGCCAGCGGGTTTGTCTTTGAAGACAGTAATGCCTGGTCGCTGCTTCGGGCGATTCGGCGTGCGTTCGTCTTGTGGTCCCGTCCATCCCTGTGGCGTTACGTTCAGCGTCAGGCGATGTCCATGGACTTTAGCTGGCACGTTGCGGCGCAGTCGTACCGCGACCTTTATCAACGCTTGATGTAACGAGGCGAAGTTACTGATATGAACGCTCCATTTAGCTACTCTTCCCCCACGCTCAGCGTTGAGGCGTTAAAGCACTCCATCGCCTACAAGCTGATGTTTACCATCGGGAAAGATCCGGTCATCGCCAACAAGCACGAGTGGCTGAACGCCACCCTTTTTGCGGTGCGTGACCGCATGGTCGAACGCTGGCTGCGCTCTAACCGCGCCCAGCTTTCGCAGGAGACGCGGCAGGTTTACTACCTGTCGATGGAATTTTTGATTGGCCGCACCCTCTCCAACGCGCTGCTGTCGCTCGGTATCTACGACGACGTCAAAACCGCGCTGGAAGAGATGGGGCTGGATTTAGAAGAGCTGATTGACGAAGAGAACGACCCGGGGCTGGGTAACGGTGGTCTCGGGCGTCTTGCCGCCTGCTTCCTTGACTCGCTGGCAACGCTGGCGCTGCCGGGGCGCGGCTACGGTATTCGCTACGACTACGGCATGTTCAAGCAGAACATCGTTGACGGCCGCCAGAAAGAGTCCCCGGACTACTGGCTGGAATACGGCAACCCGTGGGAGTTCAAGCGCCACAACACGCGCTACAAGGTGCGCTTTGGCGGACGCATTCAGCAGGAAGGGAAAAAGTCCCGCTGGGTGGAAACCGAAGAGATCCTCGCCGTGGCCTATGATCAGATCATCCCCGGCTATGACACCGATGCGACCAATACGCTGCGCCTGTGGAACGCCCAGGCGAGTAGCGAAATCAACCTCGGTAAATTTAACCAGGGCGACTACTTTGCCGCGGTGGAAGATAAAAACCACTCCGAGAACGTCTCCCGCGTGCTGTATCCGGATGACTCAACCTACTCCGGGCGCGAGCTGCGCCTGCGTCAGGAGTATTTCCTCGTCTCCGCGACGATTCAGGACATCCTCAGCCGCCACCATCAGCTGCACAAAACCTACGCCAACCTGGCGGAGAAAACCGCGATTCACCTTAACGACACCCATCCGGTGCTCTCCATTCCCGAGCTGATGCGCCTGCTGATCGACGAGCACAAGTTCAGTTGGGACGACGCGTTTGAGGTGACGTGCCAGGTGTTCTCCTACACCAACCACACCCTGATGAGCGAAGCGCTGGAGACCTGGCCGGTGGACATGCTCGGCAAAATTCTGCCGCGCCACCTGCAAATCATCTTCGAGATCAACGACTACTTCCTCAAGACGCTGCAGGAGCAGTACCCGAACGATACCGGGCTGCTGAGCCGTGCCTCGATCATTGATGAATCCAACGGTCGTCGCGTGCGCATGGCCTGGCTGGCGGTTGTCATCAGCCACAAGGTCAACGGCGTGTCCGAGCTGCACTCGAACCTGATGGTGCAGTCCCTGTTTGCGGACTTCGCGAAGATCTTCCCGACGCGCTTCTGCAACGTCACCAACGGCGTTACGCCGCGCCGCTGGCTGGCGCTGGCCAACCAGCCGCTCTCTGACGTGCTGGATGAGAATATCGGCCGCACCTGGCGCACCGATTTGAGCCAGCTGAGCGAGCTTAAGCAGCATATTGATTTCCCGACGGTGAACAAGGCAGTGCGGGAAGCCAAGCTGCTGAACAAGAAACGTCTGGCGGTCTGGCTGGCGATGCACCTCAACGTGGTCGCAAACCCAAAAGCGCTGTTTGACGTGCAGATCAAGCGCATCCACGAATACAAGCGTCAGCTGATGAACGTGCTACACGTGATCACTCACTACAACCGCATTAAGGCCGATCCAACCGCAGAGTGGGTGCCGCGCGTGAAGATCTTCGCCGGTAAGGCGGCTTCCGCCTACTACATGGCGAAGCACATTATTCACCTGATCAACGATGTGGCGAAGGTGGTGAACCAGGATCCGGAGATTGGCGACAAGCTGAAGGTGGTATTCATCCCGAACTACAGCGTCAGCCTGGCGCAGCTGATCATCCCGGCGGCAGATCTCTCCGAGCAGATCTCCACGGCGGGGACGGAAGCGTCCGGCACCAGCAACATGAAGTTTGCCCTCAACGGCGCGCTGACCATCGGCACCCTGGACGGGGCGAACGTCGAGATGCTGGAGCACGTAGGGGAAGAGAATATCTTTATCTTCGGCAATACCACCGAAGAAGTGGAGGCGCTGCGCAGGAAAGGCTACTCCCCGCGTGAGTTCTATGAAGGGGATGAAGAGCTACGTCAGGTCCTGACGCAGATTGCGACCGGTGTGTTCAGCCCCGACGAGCCGGGCCGCTATCGCGATCTGGTGGATTCGCTGATTAACTTTGGCGACCACTATCAGGTGCTGGCGGATTATCGCAGCTACGTGGACTGCCAGGATAAAGTTGACGAGCTGTACCGTCAGCAGGAGAAGTGGACCAGCGCGGCGATGCACAACATCGCCAACATGGGGTATTTCTCGTCTGACAGGACCATCAAGGAGTATGCCGAGAACATCTGGCATATTGATCCGGTGCGGTTGTAAAAACAAAGCCCGGTGGCGCCACCGGGCTTTTTACATCACGACGCCAGCGACAGCTCACGCTTCCCCGCATGCTGCTGCAGCCACTGCGCCACGCGAGACTGCTGCTCGGCGTTAAGCCACATCCCTTCTTTGGTACGACGCCAGATGGCATCTTCAAGGCGGCGAACCCACTCGTGCTCAACCAGGTAGCGCAGCTCGGCCTCGTACAGCTCGTGGCCGAAATGTTCACCCAGATCGGCAAGCGATTTCGCGTCGCCCAGGAACAGCTCGGTATTGCTGCCGTAGGTGCGGGCGTAGTGGCGCGCCATCCCTTCGGTAATGAACGGGAAGCGACGGCGCAGCTTCGCGGCGTAATCGTCGCGGTTTCCGCCAATATCTCCGCCGGGCAGCACTGCCTCTTTGGTCCACGCCGGGCCAATACCTTTGTAGTACGGCGCCAGTTTTTCCAGCGCGTGCTCGGCCAGCTTGCGGTAGGTAGTCAGCTTGCCGCCAAACACCGACAGCAGCGGTGCCTGACCGTCTACGTCGTGGATATCAAGCGTGTAGTCGCGGGTGATGGCCTGCGGTGAGTCAGACTCGTCATCGCACAGCGGACGCACGCCAGAGTAGGTCCAGACCACGTCGTCGCGCGACAGCTGTTTCTTAAAGTGCGCGTTATACACTTTCAACAGGTAGTTCACTTCGCTCTCGTCGATCTCGACGTTCTTCGGATCGCCCTTGTACTCCACGTCGGTGGTGCCGATGATCGAGAATTCGTCCATCCACGGGATCACAAACACGATGCGTTTGTCTTCGTTCTGCAGAATGTAGGCCTGCTTCTGGGTATGCACGCGCGGCACCACAATGTGGCTGCCTTTGATCAGGCGGATGCCGTACGGGGAAGGCAGGTGCATGCCGTCGTCGAAGAACTGCTTCACCCACGGGCCGGTGGCGTTCACCAGGCCGCGCGCCTTCCAGCTGAACTTCTCGCCGGTATCCACGTCTTCCGCTTCCACAATCCACAGGCCGTTTTCGCGGCGGGCGGCGGTCGCGCGGGTGCGGGTTTTCACCTCGCCGCCTTTCTTCTCGACCATCTGCGCATTCGCCAGAACCAGGCGCGCATCGTCCACCCAGCAGTCTGAATATTCGAAACCGCGCACGATTTCCGGCTTAAGGACCGATTCTGAGCCAAAACGCAAACCGTTCGAACCCGGCAGGCTGGTGCGTTTGCCCAGATGATCGTACATAAACAGGCCGATGCGGATCATCCACGCCGGACGAAGGTGCGGACGGTGCGGCAGGCGGAAGCGCATCGGGATCGCCAGATGCGGGGCCATTTTCAGCAGCACTTCGCGTTCGGCCAGCGCTTCGCTGACCAGGCGGAATTCGTAGTGTTCCAGGTAGCGCAGGCCACCGTGGATCAGCTTGGAGCTGGCGGACGACGTCGCGCAGGCGAGATCGTTAGCTTCCAGCATCAGCACGGATAAACCGCGTCCTGCGGCATCAACCGCAATACCGGCACCGTTGATGCCACCGCCTATCACAATCAGATCTTTGGTTTCCATAACACCCTCATGCACTTTCGTTAAAGCTCAAAAATGTTCGATATCGCTCATAATAGCAAAGGAACGCGCTTTTGGTAACATCAAAAAAACAATTTAGAGTGATATGGATAACATAATGGCGTTTACCCGCCGCCAGGACGTACACTACGGGGTAAAATCTTGTCGTTGACCACTGTAAAGAGAACACCATGGATCAGTTTGAATGTATTAACGTAGAAGAAGCCCACCAGAAGATGCACCAGGGAAAAGCGGTGCTGGTGGACATCCGCGACCCGCAGAGTTTTGCGATGGGCCACACGCCGGGCGCGTTTCATCTGACCAACGACACGCTGGGCGCGTTTATGCGCGATAACGACTTCGAAACGCCCGTTATGGTCATGTGCTACCACGGCAACAGCAGCAAAGGCGCGGCGCAGTATCTGATTCAGCAAGGCTATGACGCGGTATACAGCGTCGACGGCGGCTTCGATGCCTGGCATCGTCATTTCCCGGCAGAAGTGGAATACGCGTTTGAGCGCTAATCCCGCTATACTGTCCCCTTTTGTGTGGAAATAAGCGACCGCTGCCCATGTTGATGATCACCTCTTTTACCAACCCGCGCGTCGCCCAGGCGTTTGTCGACTATATGGCGACGCAGGGCGTTATTCTGACCATTCAGCAACATACTCAGACCGACGTCTGGCTGGCCGATGAGAGCCAGGCAGGGCGGGTCAACGAGGAGCTGGCGCGTTTCCTTGAGAACCCCGGCGACCCGCGCTATCTGGCGGCCAGCTGGCAATCCGGGCAGACCGGCAGCGGACTGCATTACAGCCGCTTTCCCTTCCTTGCCACGATTCGCGAGCGCGCGGGCCCGTTTACGCTGCTGCTGATGGCAGCCTGCATTATCGTCTTCATTATTATGAACGTGGTGGGCGACCAGAGCGTGATGATCGCGCTGGCGTGGCCGTATGATCCGTCGCTGGATTTTGACGTCTGGCGCTACTTTACCCACGCGCTGATGCATTTCTCGGTGATGCATATCCTCTTTAACCTGCTGTGGTGGTGGTATCTCGGCGGTATCGTTGAGAAGCGGCTCGGCAGCGGCAAGCTGATTGTCATCACCGTAATCAGCGCCCTGCTGAGCGGCTATGTACAGCATAAATTCAGCGGCCCGTGGTTCGGCGGGCTGTCGGGTGTCGTCTACGCTTTGATGGGCTACGTCTGGCTTCGCGGGGAGCGCGACCCGGAAAGCGGCATCTATTTACAACGCGGATTAATAGCCTTTGCGTTAATATGGCTAATTGCCGGATGGTTTGATCTGTTTGGTATGTCTATCGCCAATGGTGCGCACGTCACCGGCCTCGCCGTCGGTCTTGCAATGGCGCTTGCCGACACGCTCCATGCGCGAAAACGAACATAATTCTCAGGGATAATTGATGAAACAAACACAACGTCATGACGCCATTATCGAACTGGTCAAAAAACAGGGATACGTCAGCACCGAAGAGCTGGTCGAGCAGTTTGCCGTCAGCCCGCAAACCATCCGTCGTGACCTGAACGATCTGGCCGATCAGAACCGTATTTTGCGCCACCACGGCGGCGCGGCGCTGCCTTCCAGCTCGGTCAACACCTCCTGGCACGACCGTAAAGCCACGCAGACGGCAGAAAAAGAGCGTATAGCGCGTAAAGTGGCGAGCCAAATCCCGAACGGTGCGACGCTGTTTATTGACATCGGCACCACGCCGGAAGCGGTAGCCCATGCGCTGCTGGATCACGAGAACCTGCGCGTGGTGACCAACAACCTGAACGTCGCCAACACGTTGATGCAGAAAGATGATTTCCGCATCATCCTCGCGGGTGGCGAACTGCGCAGCCGCGACGGCGGGATTATCGGCGAAGCGACGCTCGATTTTATCTCTCAATTCCGCCTCGACTTTGGCATTCTGGGGATCAGCGGCATCGACAGCGATGGCTCGCTGCTGGAGTTTGATTACCACGAGGTGCGCACCAAGCGCGCAATCATTGAAAACTCGCGCCACGTAATGCTGGTGGTGGACCATTCGAAGTTTGGCCGTAACGCGATGGTGAACATGGGCAGCATCAGCATGGTGAATGCGGTCTACACCGACGTGATGCCACCTGCGGGCGTGATGCAGGTGATTAAGGATAATAATTTGCAGTTAGAGTTGTGTTGAAAAGCCGTTCTCCCTCTCCCTGTGGGAGAGGGCCGGGGTGAGGGCATCAGGCCGCACAAAACTAAACTCCGTACCCCATCATCTTCAACAGCTGCTGCGCATGCTGCACCGCGTCCTGACGGTGCGCCACGCCCAGCTTCTGATACAGATTGCGGATGTGCGTTTTGATGGTGGTTGCCGCCACCGCCAGCTCACCGGCAATCTGCTCGTTGCTATAGCCTGAATAGATCAGCCCCAGCACCTGCCATTCGCGCTGGGTGAGCGGGCTGGTGCGAATAAGCTCCGGCACTTCCGGGTGGTTCAGCAGGCGTTCAACAAAGTTCTCGTCGAAATGCGCAAACTTGTGGCGATGATGCTGATTAATTTCGCGCAGAATGCGCTGGGCGCGATGCTGATCCAGCTCCGGCAGCGTGTTGAGCTGAATCAGCTGGCGCAGCTGCTGCGCCATCACTTCACCTTCAATCACGAAGTGGCTAATAAACCCGGTGCGGTTCGCCAGCTGCAAGGCTTCCAGCAGCACGCGCTGGGCGTCATTTTTGCGGCCCGCCTGCCAGTAAAGCTGGTTGAGCAGCAGCAGGTTGCGGTTCAGATCGCTCATCAGACGCAGGCTGCGGGCGTTTTCGTTTAACTCTTCCAGCACAATTTCGGCAGGCTCAAAGTCACCCAGCAGGATCTGCACGCGGGCGATGTTGCGCCACTGGCTTTGCAGGAAGTGGTTATTGGCAAATTCCGGTTTAGGCGTCTGGCGCAGCCAGTTGGCGGCGGATTTTTTGTCCCCCGTCATCTGCCAGTAAATCACCCGAACCTTGTCGGCGTTCGATACCCAGTCGCTGTGGTACTGACCGTTGCCGAGCAGGTTTTCCAGACGGTTAAGGTGATTGCGGGCGTTATCCAGATCGCCACGCGCCAGCGAGCACTGCACCAGCAGGGCCAGACACTGCAATTGCTGCTGAGGCTGGAAGCCGGAGAGCACGTTCACACCCTGACGGGCGCAGCTTTCTGCTTCATCCAGACGCGACCATGCCCACAGCAGTTGAGCGCGAATACGCAACAGGAACTCGTGCATCGGCAGTTGTTCCAGGTGCTGTTCACGGATCAGCTGGAACGCTTTTTCCTGATTTTCCCAGGCGGCCTGCAGGAACCCCTGTGCGAATAAAATCTCGCTTTGCTGGATCAGGCTCCACAGGGCGTAGTGCCACACATCATGGCGGCGCGCCATCTGCTCGGTTTGCTGCATCAGCGAAAGGGAGCGCGTCAGTTCGCCCTTGCAGTGCAGCACTTCGCCGTGCACCGAGGTAGCCACAATCCGGCTGTAGAAATTCGCCAGCGGCAGTTCATCCAGCGCGACCATCGCCAGCCGTTCCGCTTCATCCGCATCGCCGTCGTTAATCGCGACCTGCGCCCGCAGGGCGTTAAATTCGCCGTGCAGGGTGATATCCATTTCGCTTTCCATCTCCTGCTCGGCGCGCGCCAGCAGGGTATTCACTTCGCTGTAGCGATGCTGGCTCTGCATCAGCCAGGCCTGGAGCAGCACCAGGCGCGGGTTCTCCAGCAGGCTCTCCCACGGCAGGGCTTTCAACGACTCTTCCAGCAGCGTCAGTTCGCTGTGGTTAAACAGCCCCCACGCGTGGTTAAGCAGGATATCGCGCAGCATGCTGGCGTCACCGGCGGCAAGCGCGTGGTGAATGGCCTCGCTCGGGAAGCCTTGCGCCATCCAGCTTTCAGCGGCGGCGCGGTGAATTTCCGGCAATTCCGTTGCCAGCTCCCACTGGCAGCGCTGGCGCAGGAAGCTGCCAAACAGCGGGTGATAGCTGAACCACTCGCCGGGGTCGTCCATGCGCGTCAGGAACAGGCCCTGACGTTCAATCTCTTCCAGCTGCAGCTGACCGTTCTCACAGCCTGTTACGCGCACAATCAGCGCGTCGTTCATGGAGCGCAGCAGGGAGCTTTTCAGCAGGAAATTGCGGGTGGAGGGATCGACGCTGTTCAGCACCTCATCCACCAGGTAATCAGAAAGATGGCTGGCGTTGATGCCGGCCAGACGGCGCGCAGACTGGTGCGTCGGGCTGTTGTTTTGCCGGGCAGAAAGGGCAATCAGCTGTAGCGCCGTGGCCCAGCCTGCGACATCATCACACAAGCGGCTGCTTTCGGAGGCCTCAATGGGTGAGGTCAGGCGGCAGTCAAAGAACTGTTTCGCTTCCTGGTGGGTAAAGGCCAGCTGCTGGCTGCCCACTTCCAGAAGCTGATCGCGCACGCGCAGGTTGGCAATACCGAGCTGCGGCAGGTTGCGTGACAGCACGACCAGGGTCAGGTTTTCCGGCTGGTGGCGCAGGAAGAAGCGCATCGACTCATGGATAACCGGGTTCGTGATCAGATGATAGTCATCAATTACCACGTACAGCGGGCGATGCCATTCGGCCAGTTCGATAAACAGCTGAGAAAAAAGGGAGGACAGGCTGGCGTACTGGCGCTTTTGCACCATTGCCTCGCTGGCGACGCAGTGTCCGTTGGTTGCCTGTTGAATAGCGGCAATCAGATAGCTGGCAAAACGCTCTTGCTGGTTATCGCCCTCGTCGAGGGAGTACCAGCCAAGATCGCTCTTACCTGCGGCCCATTGTGAAATGAGCGTTGTTTTTCCATAACCTGCAGGGCTCGTAACCAGCGCCAGTCGGAAATTATGCGCGCCGGAAAGTTTAGCCAGCAGACGCTCGCGGACCACTGTATGGTCAAGACGAACCGGGCGACTTAATTTTGACGGAATCAACATAGGTTTCACTTCACTGTGGGGAACGAGAGAATTTATTTTTTTTGCGCTTCGTAATTAATAGCTATAAGGTCGGTCAGAAAGAGAACTATTGCAAGTTATGTCTGGCTTTTGTGGCTCTGAATTTGCACTCTGTCACAAAACATTCCGGCCAGTACTGGAACTTTTTTGAAAAGGCTTTGATGCCGCGTCAATGCTGGCTTGTATGGATGTCACGAGGCTGGGCTGAAACTGGTTTCAGAAAGGTATAATGACGTCGAATTTAATAAACTTCGGGTAAAGTTGAGTGAGATTAATAATCTCCTTAGGCAGAACCCGATTGCTGAAATATTATTCTCCGTAAGCAATCATTTCCGCGTAGATTAATTTCATCCAAAACCGCATTTCATTTCTTTGACATTCTCCCCTGTTACTTTTTTATCTTCCGGGCACACTCAAGCTATGCTCTCAGAGTGGCCTCGATCACACTTTTACGCTCATCCCCGCTACTCCTCCCTGTCTAATCCCCCACGGGAGGAGGAAGAGGTGAAATGAGCCAGGCACACTAGCGCCAACTTGTGTTTTCTTTCTAAAGGATGCCGATCCCCTATGTCACAGCCTACCTTCAACAAAGCTCAATTCCAGGCTGCCCTGACGCGTCAGTGGCAGCGTTTTGGCCTTCATGCTGCAAACGAGATGACGCCTCACCAGTGGTGGCAGGCGGTGAGCGGGGCGCTCGCAGAGCAGCTGGATGCTCAGCCCGTGGCGAAGCCCGTCAAAGGCCAGCGTCACGTTAACTATATCTCGATGGAGTTCCTGATTGGCCGCCTGACCGGCAACAACCTGCTGAACCTTGGCTGGTATCAGGAGGTGGGTGATGTGCTGAAAGAGCACGACATTAACCTGACCGACCTGCTGGAAGAAGAGATCGACCCGGCGCTAGGCAACGGCGGACTGGGGCGTCTGGCGGCCTGTTTCCTTGACTCTATGGCAACGGTCGGCCAGTCGGCGATTGGCTATGGCCTGAACTACCAGTACGGCCTGTTCCGTCAGTCGTTTGCCGACGGCCACCAGATGGAAGCGCCGGACGACTGGCATCGCAATACCTACCCGTGGTTCCGCCACAACGCGCAGCTGGACGTGCAGGTCGGCATCGGCGGGAAAGTGACGAAGCAGGGGCTCTGGGAACCGGCGTTCACTATTACCGGTGAAGCCTGGGATCTGCCGGTGCTCGGCTACCGTAACGGCGTGGCGCAGCCGCTGCGTCTGTGGCAGGCGAAGCACGCGCATCCGTTCAACCTGACCAAATTCAACGACGGCGATTTCCTGCGCGCTGAGCAGCAGGGGATCGACGCCGAGAAGCTGACGAAAGTGCTCTATCCGAACGACAACCATCTGGCGGGCAAAAAGCTGCGCCTGATGCAGCAGTACTTCCAGTGCGCCTGCTCCGTGGCGGATATTCTGCGTCGCCATCACCTGGCGGGCCGCAAGCTGGCGCAACTGCCGGACTTCGAAGTCATTCAGCTTAACGATACGCACCCGACTATTGCCATCCCGGAACTGCTGCGCGTGCTGATTGACGAACATCAGCTGAGCTGGGACGACGCCTGGGCCATCACCAGCCGCACCTTTGCCTATACCAACCACACCCTGATGCCGGAAGCGCTGGAGTGCTGGGATGAGAAGCTGGTGAAAACGCTGCTGCCGCGCCACATGCAGATCATCAACAAGATTAACGACCAGTTCAAAACGCTGGTGGAGAAAACCTGGCCGGGCGACAAAGCCGTCTGGGCGAAGCTGGCGGTGGTGCACGACAAACAGGTGCGTATGGCGAACATGTGCGTGGTGAGCGGCTTTGCCGTTAACGGCGTGGCGGCGCTGCACTCCGATCTGGTGGTGAAAGATCTGTTCCCGGAATATCACCAGCTGTGGCCGACCAAATTCCACAACGTGACCAACGGCATTACGCCGCGTCGCTGGATCAAGCAGTGCAATCCGCTGCTGGCCGGCCTGCTGGACAAGACCCTGAAGAAAGAGTGGGCCAACGATCTGGACCAGCTTATTAACCTGGAAAAATACGCCGACGATGCGAAATTCCGCGAGCAGTACCGCGCGATCAAGCTGGAGAACAAGGTTCGCCTGGCGGAGTTTGTGAAAATGCGTACCGGGATTGAGATCAACCCGAACGCGATTTTCGATATCCAGATCAAACGCCTGCACGAGTACAAGCGCCAGCACCTGAACCTGCTGCACATTCTGGCGCTGTACAAAGAGATCCGCGAGAACCCGCAGGCCGACCGCGTGCCGCGCGTGTTCCTGTTCGGTGCGAAGGCGGCGCCGGGCTACTACCTGGCGAAAAACATTATCCTCGCCATCAATAAAGTGGCGGCGGCGATCAACAGCGATCCGAAAGTGGGCGACAAGCTGAAGGTCGTGTTCCTGCCGGATTACTGCGTCTCGGCGGCGGAAATGCTGATCCCGGCGGCGGATATCTCCGAGCAGATCTCGACCGCAGGGAAAGAAGCGTCCGGTACCGGCAACATGAAGCTGGCGCTCAACGGCGCGCTGACCGTCGGCACGCTGGACGGTGCGAACGTCGAAATCGCCGAGAAGGTCGGTGAAGAGAACATCTTTATCTTCGGCCATACTGTTGAAGAAGTGAAAGCCATCAAGGCCAAAGGCTACGACCCGGTGAAATGGCGTAAAAAAGACAAAGTGCTGGATGCGGTGCTGAAGGAGCTGGAAAGCGGCAAATACAGCGATGGCGACAAGCACGCGTTTGACCAGATGCTGCACAGCATGGACAAACACGGCGGCGACCCGTACCTGGTGATGGCGGACTTCACGGCCTACGTTGAAGCGCAGAAACAGGTCGACGTGCTGTACCGCGACCAGGAGGCGTGGACCCGGGCGTGCATTCTGAACACCGCGCGCTGCGGCATGTTCAGCTCTGACCGCTCAATCCGTGATTATCAGGCCCGTATCTGGCAGGCAAAACGCTAAGGAAGCGCGATGGAGAGTAAACGTCTGGACAGTGCCGCGCAGGCGGCGGGAATTAGCCTCAGTTACATCAATGCGCACGGCAAACCGCAGTCTATTGGTGCGGACACCAAAAGACGTTTGCTGGATGCCATGCATAAAACCGACGCGAACGCGTCGGCTGCGCCGGTGCCAAACGTGAAGGTCTTTACCGCAGGCAAAAAGATGCCGCTTGCGGTGGAGGGGCGCGGCGAGTATAGCTGGCTGCTCACCACCGAAGAGGGGCATCAGCATAAAGGCCACGCCACCGGCGGCAAAACGTTAAACCTTCCGGCAAAGCTGCCGGAGGGCTATCACAGCCTGACGCTCACCCAGGACGAACAGCGTTTTCACTGCCGGGTGATCGTCGCGCCAAAACGCTGCTATGAGCCGCAGGCATTGCTCGAAGGCAAAAAGCTGTGGGGCGCCTGCGTGCAGCTCTATACGCTGCGTTCAGACAGCAACTGGGGCATCGGCGATTTTGGCGATCTGAAAAAGATGCTGGCATCCGTAGGCGAGCGCGGCGGCGCGTTTATCGGCCTCAACCCGATCCACGCGCTCTATCCGGCCAACCCGGAAAGCGCGAGCCCGTACAGCCCGTCTTCCCGACGCTGGCTGAACGTGATTTACATCGACGTTAACGCGTTAGACGATTTCAAAAACAGCAAAGAGGCGCAGGCGTGGTGGAAGCTTGAGACCACCCAGCAGCTGCTGAAGCAGGCCCGCGATGCGGACTGGGTAGATTATGCCTCCGTGACCGCGCTGAAAATGGCGGCTCTGCGCCTGGCGTGGAAAGGCTTTGCGAAGCGCGACGACGAGCAGATGGCGGCCTTCCGCCAGTTCGTGATGCAGGAAGGTGAAAGCCTCTACTGGCAGGCGGCATTTGATGCGCTGCACGCGTATCAGGTGAAAGAGGACGAAATGCGCTGGGGCTGGCCGGTCTGGCCGGAAGCGTATCAGACCGTGGATACCCCTGAAGTCAAAGCCTTCTGTAAAAATCATGCCGACGAGGTGGACTTCTACCTGTGGCTGCAGTGGCTGGCGTATAGCCAGTTTGCCGCCTGCTGGCAGGTGAGCCAGGGCTATAAGATGCCGATCGGCCTGTATCGCGATCTGGCCGTGGGCGTGGCGGAAGGCGGCGCGGAAACCTGGTGTGACCGTGAGCTTTACTGCTTGAAAGCATCCGTCGGCGCGCCGCCAGATATCCTCGGCCCGCTCGGTCAGAACTGGGGCCTGCCGCCGATGGATCCGCACGTGATGGCGGCGCGCGCCTACGAGCCGTTTATCGACCTGCTGCGCGCGAACATGCAGAACTGCGGGGCGCTGCGCATCGACCACGTGATGTCCGTGCTGCGCCTGTGGTGGATCCCGTACGGTGAAACGGCGGATCACGGGGCGTACGTGCAGTATCCGGTGGACGATCTGCTGTCGATCCTGGCGCTGGAGAGTAAACGTCATCAGTGCATGGTGATCGGTGAAGATCTCGGTACCGTACCGGTGGAAATTGTCAGCAAGCTCCGCGACAGCGGGGTTTATTCCTACAAAGTGCTCTATTTTGAAAACGACCATGAGAAAACCTTCCGCGCGCCGAAAGCGTACCCTGAACAGTCAATGGCAGTCGCGACGACGCATGATCTTCCTACGCTCAGAGGCTACTGGGAAAGCGGCGATCTGACCCTCGGCAAAACGCTGGGCCTCTATCCAGATGAAGAGGTTCTGCGCGGGCTGTATCAGGACCGCGAGCTGGCGAAGCAGGGGCTGCTGGATGCGCTGCATAAGCATGGCTGTCTGCCGAAGCGTGCCGGACATAAGGCGTCGCTGATGGCAATGACCCCAACGCTCAACCGTGGCCTGCAGCGCTATATTGCCGACAGCAACAGCGCGCTGCTGGGCCTGCAGCCGGAAGACTGGATTGATATGGCGGAGCCGGTGAACGTTCCGGGCACCAGCTATCAGTACAAAAACTGGCGCCGCAAGCTGTCCACCACGCTTGAGGCGATGTTTGCCGATGACGGGGTGAACAGGCTGATTAAGGATTTGGATAAGCGGCGAAAAGCTGCCGGGAAGAAGTGATAAAAAACCCGCCAGTGGCGGGTTTTTTATTATCAGGTAGTGCTCATGTAGGTCGGGTAAGGCGTAGCCGCCACCCGACTTGGGGCGTCAGACCACCATATTGAGCAGCAGCACCCCGACCAGACCGCACACCGAAATAATGGTTTCCAGCGCGGACCAGGACTTGATGGTTTCACCGATAGTCAGGTTGAAGTACTCCTTGAACAGCCAGAAGCCCGGGTCGTTAACGTGAGAGAAAATCACGCTACCGGAACCGACGGCGATAACCATCAGCTCCGGGCTCACGCCCGTGGTGGCAATCAGCGGTGCAACGATGCCGCCCGCGGTGATCGCCGCAACGGTCGCAGAACCCAGCGCAATACGCAGAACGGCGGCGATAGACCACGCCATCAGCAGCGGGGAGACGTTGGTTTCGTGCATCATGGCAGCGATGTATTTATCCACGCCGCTGTCGACCAGCACCTGCTTGAACGCACCGCCACCGCCGATAATCAGCAGCATCATGGCAATGATTTTGATGGACGAGGTCAGCGTGTCGTTGATCTGATCCATGGAGCGGCCACGGTTCAGGCCGAAGGTGAACATCGCAATCAATACCGCAATCAGCGTTGCCATCACCGGGTCGCCGAGGAACTCGGCAACGGCCAGGAAAGCGTGGCCTTTCGGCAGGATCATCTCCGCCACGGCGCGCATTGCCATCAGGATCACCGGTACCAGCGAGGTCCAGACGCTGACGCCAAAGCCTGGCATCTCTTCTTCAGTGAAGGTTTTGGCGCTGTACAGACCTTCCGGAATAGGCTTATCAATGCCTTTCAGGAAGCGGGCATACACCGGGCCTGCCAGAATTACGGTCGGGATCGCCAGAATCGTACCGAACAGCAGGGTTTTACCCATATCGGCGTGGAAGATGGTGGCGATGGCGGTTGGACCCGGGTGCGGCGGCAGGAAGCCGTGGGTCACGGACAGCGCAGCAGCCATTGGCACACCCACGAACAGCAGCGGGATGTTGGCCGCGGCGGCGATGGTGAACACCAGCGGCAGCATCAGCACGAAGCCCACTTCATAGAACAGCGCGAAACCGACGGTAAAACCGGTTAACACCACCGCCCACTGGATGTTCTTCTTACCAAATTTGTCGATAAGCGTGGTGGCAATACGCTGGGCGCCACCGCAGTCCGCCAGCATTTTACCGAGCATGGCGCCGAAGCCCATGATCAGCGCCAGGCTGCCGAGCGTGCCGCCGACACCGGCTTTGATAGAGCTGATAACTTTAACCAGCGGCATCCCCTGCATCAGACCGACTGCAAGTGCCACCAGAACCAGAGCGATAAATCCGTTCATTTTGAAGCGGATCATCAAGAGCAGTAATAACACAACACCGATAGCAACGATGACTAATGGCATGATTTACCTGGCCTTTGAATTGTTATGGGTAACGTCATTGTTTCAACGACAAATTCCGGTTGTCCCAACTGGGAACAGAGTGGTTAACGGCACTCATACTGATGCCTGCGAAACAGTTAAGTTTAGTCGGCTGTTATAAGGGTGTTGAGTGCCCACGAGAATGATACGGGTAACATATCGTGGTTGAGAATCACCCGGTGAGGCAAAATTTGAATTATGAGACGCAGGTCAACATATAGAGGGGGAAGGCAAGGGAGTCAGGCCCGGTAAGCGCAGCGCCACCGGGCAATACAGACGGGTACTGAATTAGTAGTAAGAGTGCTCGCCGCGCTGGTGCTCTGTCAGGTCGCGCACGCCTTTCAGTTCCGGGAATTCGTTCAGCAGCTGCTTCTCGATCCCTTCTTTCAGGGTCACGTCGACCATGGAGCAACCGTTACAGCCGCCGCCGAACTGCAGGATCGCCAGGCCGTCTTCCGTGATTTCCATCAGGGAAACGCGACCGCCGTGGCCGGCCAGTTGTGGGTTGATCTGGGACTGCAGCAGATACTCAACGCGCTCCATCAGTGGCGCATCGTCAGAGACTTTACGCATTTTGGCATTTGGCGCTTTCAGGGTCAGCTGAGAACCCAGCTGGTCGGTGACAAAGTCGATTTCCGCATCTTCAAGATACGGCGCGCTCAGTTCATCGACGTAAGCGGTGAGCTGTTCAAATTTAAGGGCAGTGTCAGTTGCTTCCACAGCGTCCGGAGGACAATAAGAGACACCACATTCTGCATTCGGAGTGCCTGGATTGATCACAAACACGCGGATCTGCGTCCCTTCTTCCTGATTTGCCAGCAGTTTGGCAAAGTGCGCTTGTGCAGAATCGGAAATACGGATCATAGCTTTGGCCTAATAGTTGACTAAATTACCTGGGTATAATCATACGCCCATTGAAGAAGGGCTACAAGGTACGGCACAGACACCATACCTGAACCGACGCGGCGCCGCTTTGCAAAAGCAGTCGGGAAAGTTCAGCAACGGTACTGCCTGTGGTGACGACGTCATCCACGATGGCGATATGGAGGCCGTGGACCGGCAATTCAAGGCGAAAGGCGTTTTTCAGGTTCCTTTTGCGAAGCCGGGCGTTGAGCTGATGCTGGATGGCGGTGGCATGAACGCGGGTAATCGCGCTGGCATCGTAGCGACAGCCCAGCCACCGGGCGAGCGGGCGGCAGAGCAGGTCGCTTTGATTATAGCCGCGCCGCCAGTGCCGGCGTCGGTATAAGGGGACATTCACCACCATGTCGATTTTCGGCAAAGCGCGGGTTCGTCGCGCCTGTAAAACGGCCAGCAAAAGCAGGCGGGCAAGGGGCTGCGCCAGCGAACTCTGGCCGGAAAACTTCAGGGCGTGAATAAGCCCGCTCAGCGGCGGAACATAATCATCCACGGCCACCAGCGCGCTCCACGGCGGGGATTTTTTCAGGCAGCGGCCGCAGGGCAAATCGCGGTTCGCCGTCGGTAAACCACATTGCGGGCAGGTTGTGATACGCCTTTCCAGCGAACGCGTGCAGACGGAACAGACGCCCCACGCGCTGAGGGCAAGCGGCATTTTGCATAGCCAGCACAAGCCAGGCACTGTTAGCATGTGCAACCTCCATGTGAAAAAAGAGAACAGTAACTGATGAAGACGCTGTGGTGGCAGACCGTAGGGACAGGAAATTGCCATCTTGTGCTGCTGCACGGATGGGGCCTGAATGCGGAAGTGTGGCATTGCATAAGCGAGGAACTTGCCTCGCAATTTACGTTACATCTGGTTGATCTGCCGGGCTATGGTCGCAGCCGTGGCTTTGGCGCGATGTCGCTTGATGAAATGGCGCAGCACGTTGTAGACGCCGCGCCGCAAAATGCCATCTGGCTGGGCTGGAGTCTGGGCGGGCTGGTGGCAAGCCAGATTGCGCTCTCCTGGCCCGAGCGCGTTAGGGCGCTGGTCACCGTGGCCTCGTCGCCATGCTTTAGCGCAAAAGAGGCGTGGCCCGGCATCAAACCTGATGTTCTGGCGGGCTTCCAGCAGCAGCTGAGCGACGATTTCCAGCGGACCGTCGAGCGATTCCTCGCCTTGCAGACGATGGGCACCGAAACCGCGCGTCAGGATGCCAGAGCGTTAAAGCAGGTGGTGCTCTCCCTGCCGATGCCGGACGTTGAGGTGCTTAACGGCGGTCTGGAGATCCTGAAAACGGCCGATCTGCGCGAGCCGCTGGCCGGGCTGAGCATGCCGCACCTGCGCATCTATGGCTATCTCGACGGGCTGGTGCCGCGCAAAGTGGTCCCACTTCTGGATTCCCTCTGGCCGGACAGCGAATCACAGGTCATAGCAAAAGCCGCGCATGCGCCGTTTATCTCTCATCCGACGGAGTTTTGTTCAGCGTTGGTTGCGTTAAGTCAACGTTTAGACTGATTATTTTCTATCCAGCCTGGAAAAAGTTACACACCGCAACCATACTCCAGATGTCGTTGCGGTTGTTCTGCCTACGATAATCAAAACAACAATCCTATGGAGAGTCAGGCTATGAAACTTGTTACAGGTATTGTCACTTCTCTGGTTATTGGGTCATTGTCATTTGGCGCCTTTGCGGCAAAAGAGCTGGAAAAAGATAAGGTTGCCGGGATGAATCTGACGAAAATTGGTGAGATTTCTACGTCTGACACCACTGCGCCGATGGACGCGAAACGTGAGCTGTCTAAGAAAGCGGATGAGCTTGGCGGCACTTACTACGTGATTACCAGCGCTGAGAAATATACCAAAAACGTACGCGCTACTGCGGACGTCTATAAGTAATACGATAAAGCCGGGCACCCATGCCCGGCTTTATTAGCGCAGTGCCCACCACTCCCTGAGACAGGCCTTTCCTTCCGGACAGCTTTTACAACTGCCGGAGAGGCAACCCTCCGCTTCTTCCTGAATCCGCACGGCTTTACCCATGGCTTCCAGGCGCTCCAGCATGGCATCGATCATCGGCTGCGGGGTATGCAGGCTGAGGCTGAGCTGTTTCGCCTCCATCCGTCCCTGCAATGCCAGTAAGTCACGAACCTGAATCAACGATGCCATCTGTTTTTCCCCTTAGTGACAGTCGCCAGCCGGGCTGTTGCAGCAGGTCGCGGCGGTCTTACGGTTTGCCAGCAGGTTGATGTCGACGCGGCTGCGTGCCCGCCGCAGCAGACCCAGAACAACCACGTTGAACAGCACAACCGCGAGAATGCAGACCAGGCTGTAGCGCGGGTGCTGGCTGAAGTTAACGGTCTGGTAAAACAGCGTCGCCAGCGAGTAGGCGATATTCAGCCCCCACAGAATGGAGAAGCCCATCCAGCCGCGGCTGGACTCACGGGCAATCGCCCCCATCACCGAGATGCACGGAATATAGAGCAGAACGAAGATGAGATAGCTGTAGGCCGCTGACGCGCTGCCAAACTTCTCGCCCATCACGCCCATGGCACCGGTCGCCATTTCGCCATCGCCTTTGCTGGCCTCAATCGGGTTAGCCAGCACGCTCAGGCTGAAGGTGTCTTTCAGGCTCTGCCAGGTCTCCTCTACGGCCCCCAGCAGTTCGTCACCGAGGTGGAACTCCGCCGGGTTAAATTCCTGCTCCTGAATGTTCTCTGCGGTGTAGAGCGTGTTCAGGGTCCCGACGACCACCTCTTTCGCCATCGCACCGGTGAACAGGCCCACGGTCGCCTGCCAGTTATCCTCCTGCACGCCAATCGGTTTGAAGACCGGCGTGATGACGCGGCTGACGGAGGCGAGGGCAGAGTCGTTGATGTTATCTGCCGCCTGACCGGTGAGGGTGAAGCTGTTCAGCGCGCTCAGGAAAATACTGACAATAACAATCACCTTACCGGCGCGCAGCACAAAGCCTTTCAGGCGCTGCCAGGTCTGGATCGCCAGGCTTTTCAGATGCGGGACGTGATAGACCGGAAGCTCCATTACAAACGGTGACGCTTCACCGCGCATGATGGTGTGCTTGAGCATTAAGCCGGTCAGGATCGCCATCACGATGCCCAGCACGTACAGCGAGAAGACCGCCAGCGCGCCCTGCTGGCCAAAGAAGGCTGCCGCGAAGACGGCAAAGATTGCCAGACGCGCGCCGCAGGACATAAACGGCGCCATCATAATGGTCATCAGTCGTTCACGCGGTGCATCCAGGGTGCGCGCGCCCATTACCGACGGCACGTTACAGCCGAAGCCGACGATCAGCGGGACGAAGGATTTGCCCGGCAGGCCCAGCGCCTGCATCAGACGATCCATCACGAACGCCGCGCGCGCCATGTAGCCGGAATCTTCCAGGAACGAGAGGAACAGGTACATCATGCCGATCTGCGGCACCAGCGGCAGAACGGTATTGATACCGCCGCCGATCCCCTGCGCGAGGAAGATGGTGAGCCATTCCGGGAAGTGCAGGGTGTAGCCCACCCATTGAATGCCGTGGACGAAGACCGCGACGGAGCCGGCGTCAAAAATCGGCTGCAGTGCGCCTCCGATGTTAATCGCGAGCAGGAACATCACGTACATCACCAGCAGGAAGATCGGCAAACCGAGGAAGCGGTTAAGCACAATCCTATCCACCGCCGCCGTAAAGCGGCTGGGTTCCGCCGTCAGCGCGTTGCTGACCACGTCGCAAATCGAGGCGATGGCCTGGTAACGGGCATCCGCGATGTGCAGCGCCGGGTCGTCCAGCTCGTCGCTAAGACGGGCGAGGGCCATGTCCAGCTTATCCGCCGCATGTCCGGCATAGGCGCGGCTGTAGATATCCCCTTCCAGCATCTGCAGGCCGAGCCACAGGCGCTGTTTTGCAGGCATGCTGCTGTCCATCACCTGCGCCAGCAGTTCGGCTTCGCGCAGCAGCGGCTGGGCGTAGTGCACCAGCTCAACGTCGCGGTTTCCCGCGTGGCGGTCAATCGCCAGCTTCAGGGCGTCGATACCGCGAGCGCGGGTCGAGACCAGCGGAACCACCGGACAGCCCAGGCGCGCGGAGAGCGCATCGACGTCGATGCGCAGCTTTTGTTTTTCCGCAATGTCGAGCATGTTGAGCGCCACGATGCAGGGGATCCCCAGTTCCAGCAGCTGTAGCGTCAGGTAAAGGTTTCGCTCGAGGTTCGAAGCGTCGACCACGTTGATCAGCAGATCCGCGTCGCCGCCTAGAATGTAGTGGCAGGCAATTTGCTCATCGAGCGAAGTCTGGGATGAAATCGTGGTTAAGGAGTAGGTGCCGGGAAGGTCAACCAGGGTGACCTGATTGTCCGTTGTCGCGAACTGGCCTTCTTTACGTTCAACCGTTACGCCTGCCCAATTTCCCACGCGCTGGCGCGCGCCGGTTAACTGATTAAATAAGGTTGTCTTGCCGGAATTAGGATTGCCAATTAAGCCAATAGTTAATTTTTTCATTGTATTAGACCCACCGAAACCGCTGGCTTGTTAACGGGATAAAGATTCAACTTCAATTAATGCGAGGTCTTTTTTGCGCAGAACCAGATTTACGCGCCGGGTTTCGATATGAACTGGATCGCCCAACGGCGCCACACGCACGACCTGGAAGGATGAGCCGGGCAGCATGCCAAGTGACAGCAGCTTCTGCCGATAGGCCGGGCTAATTTCGCGGGTAAAACCGGTAATTTTCCATGCACTGTCTGGAGTGAATTGCATAATGCCTGATTCCACGAGAGGTTAAATAATCTACACTGCGATGATAATGAGAATAGTTTTTATCAGCAATAATAAAAATGTGACGGGATGTTGTTAATCGTATTAATTTGCGGTCTGATTGACCTTGCTCAATATTTGCAGAATTACCCGGGAAGGAATAAAAAGCGTATTTGTTAATGGAGTGATAAATAGCGGTTTAAATATGGGTGTGCAATCGGTTTCATATATTTCGAGAGGATTTTATTCCCCTCTCCCTTTTGGGGAGAGGGTTAGGGTGAGGAGGGGTTACCCTAGCGTTTCTTACCCATCGCCGCCGCCAGCGCGTCCATCATCGCGCTGTTGCCCGCAGGCTGCGCGTCACGCCCGCGCGGTTTTGTGGCTTTCGTGGCCGGACGCTGCTGCTCGCGGCCTCCGCCGTTGCCGCCACGGCGCGCGCTGGTGTCGCCCGGCTGCTCATCCAGACGCATGGTCAGGGCGATACGCTTGCGCTGCAGATCCACCTCCAGCACTTTCACCTTCACGATGTCGCCCGCTTTGACCACGGTGTGCGGGTCTTCAACGAACTTGTCGGCAAGGGAAGAGATATGCACCAGACCGTCCTGGTGCACGCCGATATCCACAAACGCGCCGAAGTTGGTGACGTTGGTCACCGCGCCTTCCAGCACCATGCCCGGCAGGAGATCGTTCATGGTCTCGATGCCGTCAGCAAAGGTCGCCGTTTTGAACTCAGGACGCGGATCGCGGCCCGGTTTTTCCAGCTCTTTGATAATGTCGGTAACGGTTGGTACACCAAATTTGTCGTCGGTGAAATCAACGGCTTTCAGGTTACGCAGAGCGCTGCTGTCGCCCATGAGATCCTTCAGCGCCTGCTGGGTGGCGGCCAGGATGCGTTCCACCACTGGATACGCTTCCGGGTGAACGGTAGAGGCATCCAGCGGGTTATCGCCGTGGTTGATACGCAGGAAGCCCGCGCACTGCTCAAACGCTTTCGGCCCCAGACGGCTCACTTTAAGCAGCTGCTGACGGTTCTGGAACTGGCCGTTCTCATCGCGCCAGGCGACGATGTTCTGTGCCATCATGCGGGTTAAGCCCGCCACGCGGGTCAGCAGGGGAACGGAGGCGGTGTTCAGGTCCACGCCGACGGCGTTTACGCAGTCTTCCACAACCGCGTCCAGCTTGCGCGCCAGCTGCGTCTGGCTCACGTCGTGCTGATACTGGCCCACGCCAATGGATTTCGGATCGATCTTCACCAGCTCCGCCAGCGGATCCTGCAGACGACGGGCGATGGAGACCGCGCCGCGCAGGGAAACGTCCAGGTCAGGGAATTCCTGCGCCGCCAGCTCAGAGGCGGAATAGACCGATGCGCCCGCTTCGCTGACGATCACTTTCTGTGCCGTCACTTTCGGGAACTGCTTCTGCACGTCGAGGTAGAAACGCTCGGTTTCGCGTGATGCGGTGCCGTTACCGATGGCAACCAGCTCCACGTTGTACTTCTCGCACAGCGCCGCCACCACGACGGCGGCTTTCGCTGCCTGGCCGGTGTGCGGGTAAATGGTATCAGTGGCGACCAGCTTGCCGGTGCCGTCAACGACCGCCACCTTCACGCCGGTACGCAGACCCGGATCGAGACCCATGGTCGCGCGTAGGCCGGCAGGGGCAGCCATCAGCAGGTCGTGCAGGTTACGGGCGAAGACGTTGATCGCTTCGTCTTCGGCACGCTCGCGCACGGTGCCCATCAGCTCGGTTTCCAGGTGCATCAGCACCTTGATGCGCCACGTCCAGCTCACCACGCCTTTACGCCAGCTGTCCGCCGGGGCGTTGTTCAGGCGCAGGCCGAGATGGTCGATGATAATCTGCTCGCAGTGGCTCTCTTTCGGCGGCTCGTCAAACTGCGGGTCGGCGTTCAGGGAGAGCTGCAGCACGCCTTCGTTGCGGCCGCGGAACATTGCCAGCGCGCGGTGGGAAGGGGTGGTGGAAATCGGTTCGTGGTGATCGAAGTAGTCGCGGAACTTCGCGCCTTCTTCCTCTTTGCCCGCGACGACGGTAGAGACGATGTGGGCGTTCTTCCACAGATAATCACGCACTTTGGCCAGCAGGGCGGCGTCTTCCGCGAAGCGCTCCATCAGGATGTAGCGCGCGCCGTCCAGAGCGGCCTTGGTGTCAGCGACACCTTTGTCGGTGTCGACGAATTTCGCCGCTTCGGTTTCCGGGTCGTGAGATGGCTCATTCCACAGCAGCTCTGCCAGCGGCTCAAGCCCCGCCTCAATCGCAATCTGCCCGCGGGTACGGCGCTTCGGTTTATACGGCAGATAGAGATCTTCGAGTTCGGTTTTGCTCAGGGTGCCGTTAATGGCGCTTTCCAGCTCGCTGGTCAGCTTGCCCTGTTCGCCGATGGATTTGAGGATCGCCTGACGACGTTCTTCCAGCTCGCGCAGATAGCCCAGGCGGGTCTCCAGGTTACGCAGCTGCGTGTCATCCAGACCGCCTGTGACTTCCTTACGATAACGTGCAATAAACGGCACGGTGTTCCCTTCATCAAGCAGGCGAACGGCAGCTTCTACCTGTTCGGCTCTGGCCTGAAGTTCACCCGCAATAATGCGGCAGAGCGAATCTTTCATCATGGCTTTATCATCTTGTGGGTCAAAAATCAGGGGATAGTTATACGGGCTGACACGGCAAAATGCCAGCCGGGGAGGGCGCTCTCGGACTATTTTACGTAGACGATCTCATTGACGTACCAGCTGGCTTCACCGGCTGGGGTCTGAACGACGGCTAAATCGCCCACTTCCTTTTTCAGCAGCGCGCGGGCCATCGGGGAGTCGATAGAAATGTAATCTTTACGACCAAAAATTTCATCGTAACCGACGATGCGAAAACGCAGGGTGTCACCATCGTCGTTTTCAATCTCCACCCACGCGCCGAAGAACACTTTGCCCTCCTGCTGCGGGGAGTAATCGACAATTTTTAGATTCTCAAGACATTTGGTCAGATAGCGTACCCGGCGGTCAATTTCGCGCAGCCGCTTTTTGTTGTACTGGTAGTCCGCGTTCTCGCTGCGATCGCCCAGGCTGGCGGCCCAGGTCACCTTTTTGGTCACTTCAGGACGCTCTTCGCGCCACAGGTAATCCATCTCTTTTTTGAGCTTTTCGTACCCTTCGCGGGTGATCAGGGGCGTTTTCATGGTGCTGCCTTTGCTGCCGGTTCTCTGTTTTGCGCACAATACGTACCACACAGTGTAACAGACAGGATTAATAATGATTTATGTGATGAAATGAACAGATAAGCTGCTGTTAAATATGCTTTGTAACAATTTCGACTAGAATTTATACCAGAATTAACTGGTCGAATACGTGCACTTTTTTAGAATACGCTGTTACAAAGACTATCCGAACCTTTGGGAGTACACACAATGCAAGAAAACTACAAAATTCTGGTCGTGGATGACGACATGCGCCTGCGCGCGCTGCTTGAGCGTTATCTGACCGAGCAGGGCTTCCAGGTTCGTAGCGTCGCGAACGCTGAGCAGATGGACCGTCTGCTGACCCGCGAATCTTTCCATCTGATGGTTCTCGACCTGATGCTGCCTGGCGAAGACGGGCTTTCTATTTGCCGCCGTCTGCGCAGCCAGAGCAACCCAATGCCGATCATCATGGTAACGGCGAAGGGCGAAGAGGTTGACCGTATCGTGGGCCTCGAAATCGGCGCCGACGACTACATTCCAAAACCGTTTAACCCGCGTGAACTGCTGGCGCGCATTCGCGCGGTGCTGCGTCGTCAGGCGAACGAACTGCCGGGCGCGCCATCGCAGGAAGAAGCCGTCATTGCCTTCGGCAAGTTCAAGCTGAACCTCGGCACGCGCGAAATGTTCCGTGAAGACGAGCCAATGCCGCTCACCAGCGGCGAGTTTGCGGTACTGAAAGCGCTGGTCAGCCACCCGCGTGAGCCGCTTTCCCGTGACAAGCTGATGAACCTGGCGCGTGGTCGCGAATACTCCGCAATGGAACGCTCTATCGACGTGCAGATCTCCCGCCTGCGCCGCATGGTGGAAGAAGATCCGGCGCATCCTCGTTATATTCAGACCGTATGGGGTCTGGGCTACGTGTTCGTTCCGGACGGCTCTAAAGCATGAGGCGAATGCGCTTCTCGCCGCGAAGCTCGTTTGCCCGCACCCTCTTACTGATCGTCACCCTGCTGTTCGTCAGCCTGGTGACGACCTACCTGGTGGTGTTGAACTTTGCGATTCTGCCGAGCCTCCAGCAGTTTAATAAGGTCCTGGCCTACGAAGTGCGTATGCTGATGACCGATAAGCTGCAGCTGGAGGACGGCACGCAGCTGGTTGTTCCCCCGGCATTTCGCCGTGAAATCTACCGTGAACTGGGTATTTCGCTTTACTCCAATGAAGCGGCGGAAGATGCTGGCCTGCGCTGGGCGCAGCACTATGAATTCCTCAGCCAGCAGATGGCGCAGCAGCTGGGTGGCCCGACGGAAGTGCGCGTTGAGGTCAACAAAAGCTCGCCCGTCGTCTGGCTGAAAACCTGGCTGTCACCCAACATCTGGGTACGCGTTCCGCTGACTGAAATCCATCAGGGCGATTTCTCGCCGCTGTTCCGCTACACCCTTGCCATTATGCTGCTGGCGATAGGCGGCGCGTGGCTGTTTATCCGTATCCAGAACCGACCGCTGGTCGACCTGGAGCACGCGGCGCTCCAGGTCGGTAAAGGCATTATTCCTCCTCCACTGCGCGAATATGGTGCCTCTGAAGTGCGTTCAGTAACGCGCGCGTTTAACCACATGGCGGCAGGCGTTAAGCAGCTGGCGGATGACCGTACGCTGCTGATGGCCGGCGTCAGTCATGACCTGCGCACCCCGCTAACGCGTATTCGTCTGGCGACGGAGATGATGGGTGAAGAGGACGGTTATCTCGCCGAGTCTATTAACAAGGACATCGAAGAGTGTAACGCCATCATCGAGCAGTTCATCGACTACCTGCGCACCGGTCAGGAGATGCCGATGGAAATGGCCGATCTGAACGCGGTGCTTGGCGAAGTGGTGGCCGCAGAAAGTGGTTATGAGCGTGAAATTGATACTGACCTTCAGGACGGTGAAATTCAGGTTCGTATGCACCCGCTTTCCATTAAGCGTGCGGTGGCCAATATGGTGGTTAACGCGGCGCGCTACGGTAACGGCTGGATTAAGGTTAGCAGCGGGTCTGAACTCAACCGCGCCTGGTTCCAGGTGGAAGACGACGGCCCGGGCATTAAGCCCGAGCAGCGTAAGCATCTGTTCCAGCCATTTGTGCGCGGCGATAGCGCGCGCAGCACCAGCGGTACGGGCTTAGGCCTGGCGATTGTGCAGCGTATTGTGGATAACCATAACGGATTGCTGGAGATTGGTACCAGCGAGCGGGGCGGGTTGAGCATTCGCGCCTGGTTGCCGGTTCCGGTGACGCGGGGGCAGGTGAAAGAGGGATAGTGCGGTCTGATGCCCTCACACCGGCCCTCTCCCACGGGGAGAGGGAGAAAACATTAAAAAAGGCAACTTTCGTTGCCTTTTTGCTTTTACCTACAGCTTCGGTCCCGCACTCACCAGCGCAGCACCCGCCGGGGTATCGGTGTACTTCTCGAAGTTCTCGATAAACAGCTTCGCCAGCGATTCCGCCTTCTCGCGCCACTGTTCCGGCGATCCGTAGGTATTGCGCGGGTCGAGGATACGCGTGTCCACACCCGGCAGTTCCGTCGGAATGGCCAGATCGAACATCGGCAGCGTGAAGGTTTCGGCGTTATCCAGAGAACCATCCAGAATGGCGTCGATAATGGCGCGGGTATCTTTGATGGAGATACGTTTGCCGGTACCGTTCCAGCCGGTATTCACCAGGTAGGCCTGCGCGCCGGATGCCTGCATGCGTTTCACCAGCACCTCAGCGTATTGCGTCGGGTGCAGCGACAGGAAGGCTGCACCGAAGCAGGCGGAGAAGGTTGGGGTTGGCTCCGTGACGCCACGCTCGGTACCCGCCAGCTTGGCGGTAAAGCCAGAGAGGAAGTGGTACTGCGTCTGGCTGGCGGTCAGGCGAGACACCGGTGGCAGCACGCCGAACGCATCCGCCGTCAGGAAAATCACCTTCGTGGCATGGCCCGCTTTTGACACCGGCTTCACGATGTTGTCGATGTGGTAGATCGGGTAAGAGACGCGGGTGTTTTCGGTTTTTGACGCATCGTCGAAGTCGATAGAGCCGTCGGCACGCACGGTGACGTTTTCCAGCAGCGCGTCGCGGCGGATCGCGTGGAAGATATCCGGCTCGGCCTCTTCAGACAGGCGAATGGTCTTCGCGTAGCAACCGCCTTCGAAGTTAAACACCCCGTCATCGTCCCAGCCGTGTTCGTCATCGCCAATCAGACGGCGTTTTGGATCGGTGGAGAGCGTGGTTTTCCCGGTGCCGGAAAGACCGAAGAACACCGCTACGTCGCCTTTCTCGCCGACGTTCGCCGAGCAGTGCATAGAGGCAATACCGCGCAGCGGCAGCAGGTAGTTCATGACCGAGAACATCCCTTTCTTCATTTCGCCGCCATACCAGGTACCGCCGATCAGCTGAATACGTTCGGTCAGGTTGAAGGCAATGAAGTTTTCGGAGTTCAGACCCTGCTCTTTCCACTGTGGGTTAGTGCATTTCGCACCGTTCATCACGATGAAGTCAGGTGTGAAGTCCTGCAGCTCTTCGTCGGTCGGACGAATAAACATATTCTTAACGAAATGCGCCTGCCAGGCCACTTCGGTAATGAAACGCACGGAAAGGCGGGTGTCGGCGTTAGCGCCGCAGAAAGCGTCGACAATGAACAGACGCTTACCGGAAAGTTGATGGGTGACGAGCCCTTTCAGATGCTGCCAGGTTTCCGGGGAGAGCGGTTTGTTGTCGTTCTTCCCTTTGCCCTTGTCAGCCCACCACAGCGTATCGCGGGTAGTTTCGTCTCGGACGATATACTTATCTTTCGGCGAACGACCGGTAAAGATACCGGTATCGACGGCGATAGCACCAAGGTTCGTCAACACACCGCGCTCGTATCCTTCCAGTGCTGGATTGAGCTCTTCCTGATACAGCGTATCGTAATCGGGGTTGTAGACGATTTCCTGGACGTCGTGAATACCATAAGCCTTGAGATCTTGCGGGGTTAAACCAGTAACACGCATATCACTGCTCCTTAGCCAATATGTACTGCCTGAAATTGTAGGGTTTTTCTGGGGATGTTAACCGCGACGGGGCTCATAGATTTGTGCATCTGGATAAAACCCTTACTAACGGAAAACGCTGCGACTCCAGTCACAGTGCAGGCGGATTATCGCAGGAATCGCTTTTTGGTTGGGGAAAATGTTCCGAAAAGGTTAAGAGGTGGTGATTTTATCGGAGAGAATGTGAATGTAATCGCATACATGTAAGAAAATTACGTAAGAGTTACACAGGGAAAACGATTCAGCTTTTGGGGGATTTTTGCTCCTCACCCTAACCTTCTCCGCAAGGGGGAGAGGGCAGGGTGAGGGGTAGCGTATTAATGAACCTGCGGATCTGCCGGAGAGGCGTTATTGCGGATTTCAGCGATATCCATTGAATTGAACACGTAGTGCGTACCGCAGTAGTCACAGTGCATATCAATTTCGCCGTCTTCAGCCATGATGCTGTCGATCTCTTCATCAGGCAGAGTTTTCAGTGCGCCAGCGCAGCGCTCGCGCGAGCAGGTGCACTTAAACTCCACGGACTGCGGATCGTACACGGTCACTTCTTCTTCGTGGTACAGACGCCACAGCACGTCGGTCGCCGACAGGTTGAACAGTTCTTCCGCCTTGATGGTTTCGGTCAGCGTCGCCAGATGCTCAAAGTCATTGGTCTGCGCGTCCTGCGCTGGCAGAACCTGCAGCAGCATGCCGCCCGCAGCAGGCTGGCCGTCCACTTCACCGGTACGGATGAACAGACGCGTCGGCAGCTGTTCGGAGCGCATGAAGTAATCTTCCAGGCAGGCTGCCAGGGTATCGCCTTCCAGACCGACCACGCCCTGATAGCGTTCACCTTCCTCCGGGGAGATGGTGATCACCAGATAGCCATTGCCCACCAGCGTTTTGAGATCCGCATTTTCAGGAACGTCGCCCTGAACGCGCGCTACGCCGCGCATCTGCTGCTGGTTATTGCCGTTGATCACCGCCAGCGTCATCGGGCCGTCACCCTGCAGCTGCACGGTGATATCACCGGCAAACTTCAGCGTTGCGGTCAGCAGGCTGGTGGCAACCAGCAGTTCGCCCAACAGGGTCTTCACCGGCAGCGGGTAGTTGTGGTTTTCCAGAATCTGTTTCCAGGTTTCGGATACGGTGACCAGCTCGCCGCGCACGGCGAATTGTTCAAACAGATAGCGGTGTAATTGGTCGTGTTGGGCCATTTTCATCTCTCGTGCGGGTGAGGGTTACTCGCTCTCACCGTGTTTAAATTTCATCAGATCGCGGCGCTCTTTTTTATCCGGTCGCCGGTCCGGGTGGGGCATGGTCAGCGCATTCATTTTGCGCGCCAGCGCGGTCTTCTCGCGCTTTTCAACGCTTTCAGCCGTCTCTTCGTAAAGCAGTACGGCTTCCGATGCGGGCCGCCGCTGTTCGGTAATGGCTTTAATCACTACCGTACGTTCGTCGTTGCCCTGGCGCAGCGTTAAGGTGGCGTTCAGCTCAACCAGCTTGCTCGGCTTGCTGCGCTGGCCGTTGTAATGCACTTTACCGCCGTCAACCATTTCACGGGCAAGGGCGCGCGTTTTATAAAAACGGGCTGCCCACAGCCATTTATCCAGTCTTACCCCATCTGAGGGCTTTTCTTTCATGGCGTCTCCTTCACGGTCAGTGAGGGGATCATCTGGCGGTAGTCGTTCAGTCCCGGATGGCGCAGATAGCTTTTTTCAGCCAGGCCAGAGTCAGGATTAGTGACACCCAGACAGTAGCGAATGCCAAACGTTGCCGCAGAATCCAGAATAGGCTCGCTGTCGTCAATGAACAGCGTGCGCTCCGGCTGCAGGCCGGTCTCTTCCTTCACCGCATGCCACAACCGCTGATCCTCTTTCGGATAACCAAATGTGTGGGTGGAAAGTAATAAATCAAGGTGCGACGCCAGTCCCGTATGCTCCAGCTTCACGGCCAGGTTATGTGGATGCGCGTTAGTCAGCAAAATACGGCGCTTGCCGCTTGCTTTCAGCGCGTCCAGGAAGGGAACCGTATCTTCGCGCAGCACGGCGCGTGGTCCCTGGGCAGTGGTCATGGCACAAATATCCAAACCGAGGCGCTCGCTCCAGTAGTCCAGACAGTACCAGTTTAGCGTATGTTGCACCGCGCTATATTGCGAACGAATGAACGCCTGCGCTTCTGCCGGGGAGATACCCTGCTGCTCACCATAGGTTTCCGGCACCAGCTTTTGCCAGAAATAGTTATCAAAGGCGAGATCGAGCAGCGTGCCGTCCATATCCAGCAGAACGGTGTCGACCTGCTGCCAGTCGATATCAAGATGCATAGGGGGGAACTCCAGCCAGAAGAAACGTGCGCGACAGGGTAGCACATCTTGTCGCGCAACGACGTTATCAGATCAGGCTCTCAGAGGAGGGGATCAGCTTAGGATTGAGGCAATTCTCATAATATTGCTGGATCTCCGCCAGACGCGTGCGGGAGCGCTGGTAGCGGCGCAGGGCCATAAAACCGTTCCAGAAAATAGCGATAAGCATGGCGATCATCAGCAGAGAGGTGCCAATGTAACGCCACAATCCTGCGCTGTCCGGCATCCGGTGCAGGCCGATATGGCGCGTGCCGTTGGCGTCGGTGTAGATGCTTGTGACAATCCCTTCGGCACTGAACGGCGTTTGCATCAGCATCTGCGCCAGACGCTGGAACTGGCTCCACTGCTCCTGGGCCGGGTAGTCATAAAGCGCTACCTGCGGGTAAGGCTGATCGACCAGGTCGCTGCCTTCATCGCTGGCAATCACAAAGCCGCCCGGTGCCGGACTGTTGAGCGCCTGAGCCGCACGGGTGGTTTCGCGCATCATAAACGGCGATGTCGAGGTGGCGACCAGGTTATCAAGCGATTCCGCGCTGACCGGACGCAGCAGCACGTTGACGCCATCCAGTCGTCCCGCCTCGGCGCGTTTCACCAGCGAGTCCCAGTCTTTACTGTTCCCGAGGTTAACCAGCGCGTTTTTGAGGCGTATGCACTCATCCTGCGATGAGCACAAGTCCTGGGTTTTCAGGACAATGTCGCCAAAATCATCCAGCAGAATCATGCCTGATTTCTGAATGGCGGAACGCAGCGCGGGGCTGACGCGTGAATCATCGTCCGGTTTCGGGTGCAGCTGGCGGTTGACCGTCTGGGTCAGCGCCGTGGCTTTATTCACCACTTCGGATTCCGGCAGCGGCAGCGGCGGGGCGTCGTTCCAGATAATTTGCGAACAGTCGAACGGCGTGAACGGTGAATTCTGGCGCGTGTTCCACGCCCCCGGAGTATGGATATTACACATTCCGGTGCCTTTCAGGCGCAGCGTATCGCCCACCCGTACACCCGCTTCATCGAGCTGGTTGACGCTGGTCGCCTCGATGGTCTGCGCGCCTTTGATCCACGACAGGGTAAATTTGATGGGCATATCCAGCGGCACGAAAAGCAGCAGCATGATAAACACCAGCCCGGCGCCGGCGGCGATGACCGTGCTGCGGAGCCAGTGCTGAAGCGGGAAATTTTTTACTTCATCATGCAGGGATAAGAAGCGCCCCTGTCGCACAACGTGGCGGTCAAGATAGATATCAATATCGGTTTTCTGCCCTAAATCCTGCGCAATCCACGGTTGCCAGTGGCGCGGGTAGATCAGGTCAATAATCCCGAGTGAGATATTGTTGAGATGCTCCTGATCGTTCTCACCGAACAGGCCCCAGCGCTTTGGCGTGCCGCGCAGGCAGTGGATCTCCCGCAGCGAGGTTTTGGCCGGCGGGGCAAAGAGCCCCCACAGCCCGGCCGCAAGAAGCAACACCGCGCCACCCGCCAGCCATGGGACAAAGACGTCCGGCGTCAGCAGGCAGACAAAAAAGAGCAGGAAAGCGGCAACGATCAGGATGGCTTCACGAATACCGTCCGGACGGCTCAGGGCGTACTCTTCATGCGTCTCCTGACGAATATTCAGCAGCTCAATCTGCTCGGTCTCTTCACCACGAATAGAGGCCTGCGTTGAACTCGCGCGTTCCAGCGCAAAGCGCGGGGCTTCGTGAAGATAGTCATTCAGGGTATGGCCGTTGAGCGAGATCACCAGCGGCAGCGAATCGGTGTGAATCAGCTCAACGCTGTTTTCGTCGTTGATGTACTGCTCCCAGGACGGAGGCAGATGCACCTCAACCGAATCCAGGTAGTAGCGCCACTTGTTGGGGTCGTCAGTCGTAATGCCGTAGCGCGTGATGGAGCGCGTCACGCAGAGCACGGTGTCACTTTGCGCGTTAAGCTTAAGCGCGACAGGCGCAGTCGTGGCTCCCGTCGGCCCAGGCGTTAACTGAGAACGGTTCAGCGTTTCGAGATAGTTTTCAACTGCATCGCGCTCGTCTTGCGTGAGTTTACGCGTTGTCGCACCCGCGAAGGCGTTTAAAAAGGGCAGCCGGTAACGGCGCTGTATGCGTCGCCTGTACAGCCACCCTGCAATCAATGCGCTGACCAGCATAGCAGCGAGAACAATCAAAATGGTGCTCATGCTTTCCCCATCTTACTTATCTTACAGGTGTAGTCAGTAGCACCTTTACATTGAATGAGAGTCTGTGGCTGGCTATCGGCAAGTATGGAGTCGAACTTGAGCATTCTAAAGCGCATCCCAGTGACCGGTGATGATAGCAAAGCCTGTCATGGCGCGATATCAGCAAATTCCTGGAAACATTTCAACCTCTTGACATTTGTTTTGAATTGAGGATTGATCCCTGCTACGTTGCATAAATGTAAATAAAGAACAATTGACATTGCCGAAACCGTGCGGCATATCGCACAATAACGTCAGTTCACACTGCTAAGACCCCATCAAGATGAGCAAACCACTACAAAAACCCACTATTCTGCACGTTGAAACTGTCGCCAAATCGCGCCTGTTTAACGTCGAGAGTGTGGATCTGGAGTTCAGCAACGGTGTGCGTCGTGTTTATGAGCGTATGCGCCCCTCTTCGCGCGAAGCGGTGATGATTGTCCCTATCGTCGACGATCATCTGATTTTGA
This sequence comes from Enterobacter cloacae complex sp. P13B, assembly GCF_014895915.1. Taxonomy (NCBI): domain Bacteria; kingdom Pseudomonadati; phylum Pseudomonadota; class Gammaproteobacteria; order Enterobacterales; family Enterobacteriaceae; genus Enterobacter; species Enterobacter cloacae complex sp. P13B. Next base: position 40,625 of record NZ_JADBQN010000047.1, on the reverse strand, counting down.
TCCGCGAATACGCCGTGGGGACGGAATCTTACGAGCTTGGGTTCTCGAAAGGGCTCATCGATCCGGGTGAAACGGTCTTTGAAGCAGCAAACCGCGAGCTGAAAGAAGAGGTGGGTTTTGGCGCGAACGAACTGTCATTCCTGAAAAAGCTGAGCATGGCGCCGTCCTATTTTTCCAGCAAAATGAACATTGTAGTGGCTGAAGATCTCTATCCTGAATCGCTGGAGGGAGATGAACCAGAGCCGCTGCCGCAGGTTCGCTGGCCGCTGGCGCATCTGATGGATCTGCTTGAAGACCCTGACTTTAACGAGGCTCGCAACGTGAGCGCGCTGTTCCTGGTTCGCGAGTGGCTGAAGGGGCAAGGGCGGCTGTAGGCCATAAAAAAGCCGGGTGGCGGCTTCGCCTTACCCGGCCTGCAATTCTTTGCCCGGTTTTTACCGGGCATTTTTATGCTTAAAACAGCTCGTGCGTCTCGCCGTTATCAATAATCTCTGTACCCACCTCATGCACCGCCTGTGTGGTTGGCTGCGTACCTTCGATAAAATACTCGGCACGGCTATTACCGCCGTTAGCGAGCTGGCCGGTGCTGCGGTCAATATTGACCGTCACCACGCCCGGTGGCGGCGTCAGCGGCTGCTCCGGCACGCCTTCAAGAACGGATTTCATGTAGGCATCCCAGGCCGGCTGCGCGCTTTTGGCACCGCCTTCGTAGCCGGAAATCTGATCTTTAATCGCGCCGGATGCCGTGGTACGGCCTAAATCACGGCGATGATCGTCGAAACCGATCCAGACTGACGTCACCACGCCCGGCCCATAGCCGGAGAACCACGCATCCTTCGAGCTGTTAGTTGTCCCGGTTTTACCGCCGATATCATGGCGCTGCAGATCGCGCCCTGCTCGCCAGCCGGTACCCTGCCAGCCGGGTTCACCGAAGATGTTGGTGTTCAGCGCGCTCTTGATCAGGAACGCCAGCGGCGTGTTGATCACGTGCGGTGCGTACTCCTGCGCGCCGGTTTGCGCCACCAGCGACTGGTTAGCCTGCTCCAGCTGCGGCTGCGGCAAGACGATATTTGGCTGCTCCTGAGAAACGGCAGGGTCTTCCATGTCCTTGTTTTCGAGCACCTCGGATTTCGGCGTATTGCCGTAAATGACCGGAATATCACACTCAGGGCAGGCAATTTTCGGCTTCGCTTCAAAAAGCACGCCGCCCTGGTCGTTCTCGATTTTGCTGATGAAGTACGGGTCAACCAGGAAGCCGCCGTTGGCCATCACCGAGTATCCGCGGGCGACCTGAAGCGGCGTAAAGGAGGCAGAGCCAAGCGCCAGCGACTCGGTGCGAACGATGTTCTGCGCCGGGAAGCCGAAGCGCTGCAGGTACTCTGCCGCATAGTCGACGCCCATCGCGCGCATGGCACGCACCATCACCACGTTTTTCGACTGCCCCAGACCCTGGCGAAGACGAATAGGACCGGCATACTCCGCAGGAGAGTTCTTCGGCTGCCAGTCGGAACCGGCACCGGCATCCCAGCGGGAGATCGGCACGTCGTTTAGGATGCTGGCAAGGGTCAGTCCCTTATCCATCGCTGCCGTGTAGAGGAACGGCTTGATGTTGGAACCCACCTGACGCAGCGCCTGCGTGGCGCGGTTAAATTTGCTCTGGTTGAAATCGAACCCGCCGACCAGCGCCATTACCGCCCCGTTCTGTGGGTTGATGGAGACCAGAGCCGAGTTCACATCCGGTACCTGCGCCAGCCACCAGGCATCGCCTGACTTGCGCACCCAAATCTGCTGCCCGGCCTGTACCACGTCGGTCACCTTGCGCGGCGTTGGCCCCTGCAGGGTGTCCGAACGGTATGGACGCGCCCAGCGAATACCGTCCATGCGCAGGGAGACGGACGTGCCGTCCGCCAGCGTCGCAACGGCTTCCTGAGGATCGGCCTGCGTCACTACGGCTGGAAGGAGCGGACCATAGGTTGGCAGCGCTTTCAGCGTGCTGGTGATTTTTTTGCTGTCCCATGCGCTTTCGCCCACTTTCCAGAGCACGTTCGACGGTCCGCGATAGCCGTGACGCATATCGTAGTCCATCACGTTATTGCGCACCGCGTCCTGAGCCGCCTGCTGCACTTTACGGGTAACGGTGGTGTATACGCGATAGCCATCTTCATAGGCCTTGTCGCCATAACGACTCACCATCTCCTGGCGCACCATTTCGGTCAAATAAGGGGCAGAGAAGGCGATCTCAGGGGCGTGATAATTGGCGTCAATGACGTCGTTACGCGCCTGGTCGTACTCGCTCTGGCTGATATAGCCTTCGCTCAGCATACGTGACAGGACGACATTACGACGTGAGGTAGCACGATCGAGCGAGTAAAGCGGGTTAAACGTGGACGGCGCTTTTGGCAGACCGGCAATGGTTGCCATTTCGCTTAGGGTGAGCTGTTCAACAGGCTTACCGAAGTACACCTGCGCGGCTGCCCCCACGCCATAGGCACGGTAGCCCAGATAGATTTTATTGAGGTACAGCTCAAGGATCTCGTCCTTGTTCAGCAGTTGCTCAATACGGATCGCCAGGAACACCTCTTTGATCTTACGCGTCAGCGTCTTTTCAGGGCTGAGGAAGAAGTTACGCGCCAGCTGTTGCGTAATGGTGCTCGCCCCCTGGGAGGCGTGACCGGAGAACAACGCAATGCTTGCGGCACGGAAAATCCCGACCGGATCGACACCGTGGTGCTCGTAGAAACGGCTGTCCTCCGTGGCGATAAAAGCTTTCACCATCACGGGGGGAATTTGGTTTAAGGTCAGCGGGATACGACGCTTCTCGCCATACTGCGCCATCAGCTCGCCATCGGCGCTATAGACCTGCATTGGGATCTGGAGACGCACATCGCGGAGCGTGGCGACATCAGGTAGCTGTGGCTCAATATATTTGTACAAACCGTAAATCGAGCCTGCTCCCAGCAGAATGCAACAGACTGCAAGGATGAATAAATACTTTACGAACTTCACCGGAGATTTCCCATTTGGTTTCACTTGGGCAGTTTCTAAACAATCGCGCGGTAGTATAAAGGCAAGCCTGATTCATTGATATAGCCGTCAAGGCGACGGGCGATAAGGAGATCGTGAAGCATGGCTTTCAAAACATGGCAAACGGGCGTTCATATTCAACAGGATAAGGTCCTGATTACGGCACTGGTCCGGGAGAGAGGCGGCTGGTGCTTACGCCGCTGGTGGGCCATTTCTCTGGCCGAAGGCATCATTCGTGACGGCAAAATTTGTCAGCCAGAAGCGCTGGCCGATGCCTTACGCGACTGGCGAAAAGCGCTCCCGCACTACCACCGGGTATTTCTCTCCTTTCCTGCTGCACGGACTCTGCAAAAAACGTTGCCCCGACCGTCTCTTGCATTGCGCGACAGCGAGCAGCTCTCGTGGATGGGGGCGGCGCTTTCGCGCGAACTGGAGATGTCGACAGAGTCCCTCTGTTTCGACTACACCCAGGACACCTTCAGCAATACGTTTCACGTGACTGCTGCACAAAACAAAGAGGTTGAAACGCTTCTTGATCTGGCGAAAACGCTACGTTTGCGGCTGGCGACCATCACCCCGGATGCCAGCGCGCTGGCGAACCTGCTGCCTGCGTTAGCGCCGACGCAGTGCGTCGCCTGGCGGGATGCGCATCACTGGCTGTGGGCTATGCGCCATCAGTGGGGGCGTCGTTATACCACTGAAGCAGAAAACGTCACTGAGCTGGCGGCGCTGCTGGCCCTCAACCAGAATGACATCGCGCTCTTTGATGCCGAACGAACCCCATGGGAAACGCTGCAGCGCTGGCATGCGCCTCTTCCCGAACGCGGGGCTGACTATACCGTCGCGCTGGCGCTGGCCATGAGCGAGGTGCCTGAATGAACGTGACCAACCTCCTGCCCTGGCGTCAGCAGCGGCGCGCGCGATGCCTGCGTTTCTGGGGCGGCGTATTTGTCGGCGCATTGCTGCTCATGCTAGTGACCGTTTTTAGCATAAGGATGAACCATCTGGTAACGCTGCGCGCGCTGCAGGCTCAACTGGCGGGTACGCAGTCCGTGCAGCATGGTCTTGTGTCTCGCCAGCGACCCACCGCAGAGGTGCAGAACCCTGCGGGCACGCCGCAACGCCGCGCATGGCAACCGGTGCTGGAGTCACTTTCTGAGGCCATGCCTGCGCAGGTATGGCTGACAGAGCTGCGTTATCAGCCTCCTGCTCTGATGTTGATCGGATATGCCACTACCCTGCAGGCGCTTTCTGCCTTGCGTAATGGGCTGGAGCACATAGACGGCTTTACGCCCGGTTCTGAGGGGGAACTCCGGCAGGATAGCCAGGGGCGCTGGATGTTCACTCTGCACCTGAAAAGCGAGGGGTAATGCGTGGAGACCTTGCTAGAACGCTGGTGTGAAAGTCGTCCCTGGTGTCGGCTGGTCTGTGGGGGGCTGGGTATTCTCCTGATGGGCCTGACTGCATGGGGTGTATTGCTCCGGCCAGCAGAGAGACAGTGTGCGGATCTGTGGCAGCAGTTGAGCCAGGCGGCGAGGACTAACGCGTCGCTGTGGCCCACCGCCAGTCAGGTGCCGTTTAGCCCGCAAACCCGGACGGCACTGGAGATAAAGTCCTTTTCACCGCTCGATTTTCAGGGGGAGGGCACAAGGCTCCTTCACTGGAAGCCGTTGCGAAACGGCGGTGAACTGGCGCTGGAGGCGGAGTGGCAGGCGATCCCGCCTCTTTTTTCCCGGCTGGCGCAGCGGGATGTGCGGGTCGCTGCTTTTACGCTTGCGCCACAAAGTACGGCGTTACGCCTGAGGCTGGAGCTGGAACATGCGAAATAGCGCGAGATACCTGCTGGTTTGCTCGGCGCTGCTGTTGACCGGCATGCGCGATCCGTTTCGCCCGCCGGACGACCCCTGCGCCACAGCCGAGCTGGCACAGTGGCACTACCGCGGAATGGTGGGAGGGCAGCAGCGCGTTGGTATTTTGCTGGATGGGCAACGGCGCTGGCATCGTTTGAAAGAGCACGATCGTTTCCCGGCGGGCTGGCGGATAACGGCCATCAATGAAACGGAACTGGTTGTTGATGTGGGTGACACATGCGATCCCGAAGAATGGGCGTGGCAACGAGAAGGAAAGGATAAAAATGAAGTTAAGGATAGTGCTGTTGCTGCTGGCGTTCAGCCGCCCGCTGTGGGCAGTCGCGCCAAAGCCGGTCACGCTGGTGGTGGATGACGTGCCGGTGGTTCAGGTGCTACAGGCGCTGGTTGCGCAGGAGAACCGTAATCTGGTGGTATCGCCGGATGTCGGCGGCACGCTCTCGCTTAACCTGACGCGCGTTCCCTGGCGGCAGGCGTTACAGACGGTAGTCACCAGCGCCGGACTCGTTTTACGAGAGGAGGGCGGTATTTATTATGTCCATACCGCGGCCTGGCAGCGTGAACAGCGGGAACGTTTAGAGCAGGAGCGAGCGCGTCGACAGCTTGATGCTCCGCTGGTCTCGCACAGCATCCCATTTTCTTATGCGGATGCCGGAGAACTGCAAAAAGCGGCTGAAAAGCTCCTGAGCCCAAAGGGGAGTTTATCTGTCGACAAACGCACCAACCGTCTGCTCATCTGGGATAACCAGGTGGTACTGGAGGCGCTGCAGCAGTGGGCGGCTCAGATGGATATTCCCGTCGAGCAGGTCGAACTGGCGGCGCACATTGTCACCATTAATGAAAAAAGCCTGCGAGAGTTGGGGGTGAAGTGGAATCTTGCCGAGGCCACTGAGGCGGGCAAGGTTGGACAGCTCACGACGCTTGGCAGCGATCTTTCCGTGGCCAGTGCTACCACGCATTTGGGGTTTAACATCGGGCGGATTAACGGCAGGCTGCTGGATCTGGAGCTCTCTGCGCTGGAGCAAAAACAGCAGGTCGATATCATTGCCAGCCCGCGGCTGCTGGCCTCGCACATGCAACCGGCCAGCATTAAGCAGGGGAGTGAGATCCCGTATCAGGTTTCAAGCGGTGAAAGCGGGGCGACCTCGGTGGAGTTCAAAGAGGCGGTACTAGGAATGGAGGTCACGCCGGTAGTATTGCCCGGTGGGCGCGTGCGCCTGAAACTACACATCAGTGAAAACATGCCGGGACAGGTGCTGCAGCAGGCCGATGGCGAAACGCTTGCCATCGATAAGCAGGAGATAGAAACCCAGGTGGAGGTAAAAAGTGGAGAAACGCTGGCGCTGGGGGGAATTTTCTCGCAAAAGAACAAAACCGGCAGTGACAGCGTGCCCGGGCTTGGGAGCATCCCCTGGCTGGGACAGCTTTTTCGCCACGATGGAAAAGATAATGAGCGGCGTGAGTTAGTGGTGTTTATTACGCCACGTCTGGTCGGTATTCACTAACGGGTAACGATCCCCGCAATGATTTTGCATTCAGTTTGTTGCAGATGTTTGACGTGGGGCATGAATTAGCATACAAGGAGTACCGATTTGAGTTGGACTTACGTCTTATTACCTTATGCGTCCGGCGCGGTGATTTAATCAGTTGCCAAACAAGCCGGAGTATTGAGATAATTTTTAGTCTGACTCTCGCTCTATTGCATATGAGGTTTCAGTTCATGTCCTGCTACGCCGGGTGTCTGCGAAGCGGGGATTACCATTAACGAATAGTCTTAGTAGTACCGATAAAATGGCAGAGAAACGCAATATCTTTCTGGTTGGGCCTATGGGTGCCGGCAAAAGCACTATTGGGCGTCAGTTAGCTCAACAACTCAATATGGAATTTTACGATTCTGATCAAGAGATTGAGAAACGAACCGGAGCTGATGTGGGCTGGGTTTTCGATGTAGAAGGCGAAGAAGGTTTCCGTGACCGAGAAGAAAAAGTGATCAACGAACTCACGGAAAAACAGGGCATCGTACTGGCAACAGGCGGTGGCTCTGTGAAATCTCGCGAAACCCGCAACCGTCTCTCCGCCCGTGGCGTAGTGGTCTATCTTGAGACGACCATTGAGAAACAGCTGGCACGTACGCAGCGCGATAAAAAGCGCCCGCTGCTGCAGGTTGAAACGCCACCACGCGAAGTTCTGGAAGCGTTGGCCGACGAACGCAATCCCCTGTATGAAGAGATTGCCGATGTGACCATTCGTACTGACGATCAGAGCGCTAAAGTGGTTGCAAACCAGATTATTCATATGCTGGAAAGCAACTGATTCTGGCTTTATATACACTCGCCTGCGGGTAAAAGCATTAAAGGTGGATGTCGCGTCATGGAGAGGATTACAGTTACTCTCGGGGAACGTAGTTACCCTATCACCATCGCGGCTGGTTTGTTTAACGACCCAGCTTCCTTTTTACCACTAAAAGCGGGTGATCAGGCGATGCTGGTCACCAATGAGACGCTGGCTCCGCTTTATCTCGACCGTGTGCGCCACCTGCTTGAGCAGGCAGGCGTAAAAGTCGACAGTGTGATTCTGCCCGATGGCGAGCAGTATAAAAGCCTGACGGTACTCGATACCGTCTTTACCGCATTGCTGCAAAAACCGCACGGTCGCGATACAACACTGCTTGCCCTGGGCGGCGGTGTTGTGGGCGATCTGACCGGCTTTGCGGCCGCAAGCTATCAGCGTGGCGTCCGTTTTATTCAAATCCCGACCACGTTGCTGTCTCAGGTCGACTCCTCTGTCGGTGGCAAAACGGCAGTCAACCATCCTCTTGGCAAAAACATGATTGGCGCGTTCTACCAGCCTGCGTCGGTGGTGGTGGATCTCGACTGTCTGAAAACCCTGCCGAAACGCGAGCTGGCCTCTGGCCTGGCTGAAGTGATCAAATACGGCATTATTCTGGATGGCGAGTTCTTTAACTGGCTTGAAGAGAATATGGATGCGCTGCTGCGCCTGGATGAGGTGAAACTGGCATACTGCATTCGTCGTTGTTGTGAGCTGAAAGCAGAAGTTGTCGCGGCAGACGAGCGTGAAGCCGGCTTACGTGCTTTACTGAATCTTGGGCATACGTTTGGCCACGCCATTGAAGCTGAAATGGGTTACGGCAACTGGCTGCACGGTGAAGCCGTCGCGGCTGGCATGGTCATGGCAGCCCGCACCTCTGAACGTCTTGGGCAGTTTAAACCGGAAGAGACGGCACGTATCATTGCGCTACTTGAACGTGCAGGTTTGCCGGTCACCGGGCCGCAGGAGATGTCGGCGCAGGCGTATTTACCCCACATGATGCGCGATAAAAAAGTATTGGCAGGTGAGATGCGTCTTGTACTCCCGCTTGCAATAGGGAAGAGTGAAGTGCGCGGCGGAGTGTCGCACGATGTCGTTCTTGGCGCCATTGCTGATTGCCAGCAGGCGTAACAACTAGAAAGGTCAGGCCACTGTTATCGGTGGTCGTTTAGCTTCAGGCGAAATGCAAAGACGTAGGCATAAGCCTTTGAGTGGGGTGTTAAATGGATGAATTCAAACCAGAAGACGAGCTGAAACCCGATCCCAGCGATCGTCGTACTGGTCGTTCTCGTCAATCTTCAGAACGTGATAACGAGCCGCAGATCAACTTTGACGATGTTGATCTGGATGCAGACGATCGTCGCCCTTCGCGCAGCCGCAACGCGCGTGATGAGCGAGAAGAAGAGGATTATGAGTCCGAAGAAGATTCAATGGACGAACAGCCTGTAGAGCGTCGCCCGCGTAAACGTAAAAAAGCCGCTGCGCAGAAACCGGCCTCCCGTCAGTACATCATGATGGGACTTGGCGTTCTGGTGCTTGTGCTGCTGATTGTTGGCATTGGCTCCGCGCTGAAAGCACCGTCCACCAACTCAACCGATCAAACCGCCTCCGCAGAGAAGAGCATCAACCTCTCCGGTAATGATGCGACGGATCAGGCGAATGGTGCACAGCCAGCGCCGGGCACCACTTCCGCTGAGCAGACTGCCAGCAACACAACGACGCCGCAGGATGTTTCTCTGCCGCCCGTTTCATCAACGCCTGCTCAGGGCCAGGCACCTGTCACGCCCGAAGGCCAGCAGCGTGTTGAAGTTCAGGGAGACCTGAACAATGCGCTGATGCAGCCGCAAAACCAGCAGCAGGTTGATAACGTTGTGGTTAACTCTACGCTGCCAACTGAACCTGCAACCGTCGCGCCGATCCACGGTGCTACCGCGCAGCCGCAGACGGCAGCAACGGAAACTAAACCGCGCCAGACGCAAACTGCGACGCGTCCTGAACGTAAGCAGGCGGTCATTGAGCCGAAGCGTGAAACCAAGCCTCAGGCCGTGGTAAAAGCGCCTGAAGTGAAAGCCGCACCGGCACAGCCGAAACGCACTGAAACGGCTGCCGTGAGCGAGCCGGCCAAAGCGCCAGTCACGCAGACTGCGCCGAAAGCGACGGCAACCACAACAGCACCTGCTGCCACCGCTGCGCCTGCCGCAACGGCGACGGCTTCCAGTGCTGCAGCAGGTAAAACAGCTGGCAACGTCGGTTCGCTGAAATCTGCACCGTCCAGCAACTACACGCTGCAGTTGAGCAGTTCGTCTAACTATGACAACCTCAACGGCTGGGCGAAGAAATCGAATCTGAAAAACTATGTGGTTTATCAGACGACCCGTAACGGACAGCCGTGGTACGTGCTGGTGAGCGGTGTGTATGCTTCCAAAGATGAAGCGAAGCGCGCCGTGGCGACACTGCCAGCAGACGTTCAGGCGAAAAACCCGTGGGCGAAGCCGATTCATCAGGTGCAGGCCGATCTGAAGTAATGTTTAAAGCGCAGGATGCTGTCGGAGCTTTCTCCACAGCCGGAGAAGGTGTAATCAGTTAGTCAGCATGAAAAAAAATCGCGCTTTTCTGAAATGGGCAGGGGGGAAATACCCCCTGCTCGATGATATTAAAAAGCACCTGCCAAAAGGCGAGTGTCTTATCGAGCCCTTCGTGGGTGCGGGATCGGTGTTCCTGAACACCGATTTTTCTCGTTATATCCTGGCGGATATCAACAGCGACCTTATCAGCCTTTATAACATCGTTAAGCTGCGTACCGATGAGTATGTGGAAGAGGCGCGCAAGCTGTTTACGCCAGAGAACAACAGCCCTGACGTTTACTATCAGTTCCGCACGGAATTTAATCAGAGCCAGGATCCGTTCCGCCGCGCGCTGCTGTTCCTTTACCTCAACCGTCATGGTTACAACGGCCTGTGCCGGTATAATTTGCGCGGCGAATTTAACGTGCCGTTTGGTCGTTATAAGCGCCCGTACTTCCCGCAGGACGAGCTGTATCATTTTGCGAAGAAAGCGCAGAATGCAGAGTTCCACTGCCTCTCCTATGAAGAGTGCATGGAACTGGCAGGCGTAAACTCGGTGGTTTACTGCGATCCGCCTTATGCGCCGCTGTCTGCGACGGCGAACTTCACCGCCTACCACACCAATAGCTTCAGCCCGGCCGAACAGGCCCGCCTGGCGGAGATGGCGGAAAAACTGGTCAGCAAAAGAATTCCGGTGTTAATTTCAAATCACGATACCCCTGATACGCGCGAATGGTACAAAGCCGCGAAGCATTTTCAGGTTAAGGTGCGGCGTAGCATTAGCAGCAACGGCGGCACACGTAAAAAGGTGGACGAACTCCTGGCTCTTTATCGCCCCTGAGCCGTTTTGCCCGCCGGTAAACATATTTCAAGGAGATGCGGATGAAACAGTTTTTGATTGCCCCCTCAATTCTGTCGGCCGATTTTGCCCGCCTGGGTGAAGACACGGCGGAAGCTCTCGCAGCTGGCGCAGATGTCGTCCATTTCGACGTTATGGATAACCACTACGTTCCCAATCTGACCATCGGTCCGATGGTGCTCAAGGCCCTGCGTAACTACGGCATTACCGCACCGATCGACGTTCACCTGATGGTGAAGCCTGTCGACCGCATCGTGCCTGACTTTGCCGCAGCGGGCGCCAGCATTATCACTTTCCATCCGGAAGCCTCCGAGCACGTTGACCGCACGCTGCAGCTGATCAAAGAGAACGGCTGTAAGGCGGGGCTGGTGTTTAACCCGGCAACACCGTTGAGCTATCTCGATTACGTGATGGACAAGCTGGACGTGATTTTGCTGATGTCCGTCAACCCGGGCTTTGGCGGCCAGTCGTTCATCCCTCACACGCTGGATAAGCTGCGCGAAGTGCGCCGTCGCATTGACGAGTCTGGCTATGATATTCGTCTGGAAGTGGACGGCGGTGTGAAAGTGAATAATATTGGCGAAATTGCGGCAGCGGGCGCGGATATGTTCGTTGCAGGTTCGGCAATTTTCGACCAACCGGATTACAAAAAAGTCATTGATGAAATGCGCCGCGAGCTGGCGAAGGTAAGTCATGGATAAATTGCAGGCAATTCGGGGTGTGGCATTCGACCTCGACGGCACGCTGGTGGACAGCGCGCCGGGCTTAACGAGCGCCGTCGATCGGGCGCTGTATGCACTGGAACTGCCCGTTGCGGGCGAAGATCGTGTGATTACGTGGATTGGCAACGGTGCCGATGTCCTGATGGAGCGCGCGTTGACGTGGGCTCGTCAGGAACGCGCGTCGCAGCGTTCCGCGCAGGGGAAACCAAGCGTCGATCACGCCGATATCCCGCAGGATGAGCAGCTGCGTATTCTGCGCAAGCTGTTCGATCGCTTCTACGAAGAGGCCGTCGAGGAGGGGAGCTTCCTGTTCCCGGACGTCCAGGAAACCCTGAGCGCGCTGCACGCAAAAGGCATCCCGCTGGGACTGGTGACCAACAAGCCGACGCCGTTTGTTGCGCCGCTGCTGGAAGCGCTCAATATCGCGAAATATTTCTCCGTGATTGTAGGCGGGGATGACGTGCAGAACAAAAAGCCGCATCCGGAGCCGCTGTTGCTGGTGGCAGGAAAATTATCCTTAACGCCTGCGGAGCTGCTCTTTGTCGGGGATTCGCGTAATGATATTCTGGCTGCCCGAGCGGCGGGGTGTCCTTCCGTCGGTTTAACCTATGGCTACAACTACGGTGAGGCCATTACGCTGAGTGAGCCGGATGTTGTGTTCGACCACTTCAAAGATTTGTTGCCCGCACTCGGGCTTTCGCACAGTGAACATCAGGAATTGAATAATGACTAAGCCCATCGTTTTTAGTGGCGCACAGCCTTCAGGTGAACTGACCATTGGTAACTACATGGGTGCGTTGCGTCAGTGGGTCAGCATGCAGGATGACTACCATTGCATTTACTGCATTGTAGATTTGCATGCTATCACCGCGCGTCAGGATCCTGAGAAGCTGCGCAAAGCCACCCTGGACACCTTGGCCCTCTATCTGGCCTGCGGTATCGATCCTGAAAAGAGCACCATTTTCGTTCAGTCTCACGTGCCGGAGCATGCGCAGCTGGGCTGGGCGCTGAATTGCTATACCTATTTCGGCGAGCTGAGCCGCATGACCCAGTTCAAGGATAAGTCTGCCCGCTACTCTGAAAACATCAATGCTGGCCTGTTCGACTATCCGGTGCTGATGGCGGCCGACATCCTGCTGTACCAGACCAACCAGGTGCCGGTGGGTGAAGACCAGAAGCAGCACCTGGAGCTGAGCCGTGATATCGCCCAGCGCTTTAACGCGCTTTACGGCGACGTATTCAAAGTGCCAGAGCCGTTTATTCCGAAATCCGGCGCGCGCGTGATGTCGCTTCTGGAGCCAACCAAGAAGATGTCCAAGTCTGACGATAACCGCAACAACGTTATCGGCCTGCTGGAAGATCCGAAATCGGTGGTGAAAAAGCTCAAGCGCGCGGTCACCGACTCCGACGAGCCGCCTGTGGTGCGCTACGACGTGCAGAACAAAGCGGGCGTGTCCAACCTGCTGGACATTCTCTCCGGCGTAACCGGACAGAGCATCCCTGAGCTGGAAAAACACTTCGAAGGCAAGATGTACGGCCACCTGAAAGGCGAAGTGGCTGATGCCGTTTCCGGTATGCTGACCGAGTTGCAGGAGCGTTATCATCGTTACCGTAACGACGAAGCTTTCCTGCAAAAAGTGATGAAAGAGGGCGCAGAAAAAGCCAGCGCGCGCGCGTCCGAAACTCTGAAAGCGGTGTACGAGGCGATTGGGTTTGTGGCGAAACCTTAAGCCGCCCCCCGACAAATACGGACTCAATAAAAAAACCGGGAAATCCCCGGTTTTTTTACGCCTGAAAAACGCTTACTGCTGTGCCGCCGGGCCGCAACCGCCGATGATCTTCGAAATGGAGATCGCCGGGTGCAGCAGGTAATCGTAGCTGCAGTTATTTTTAGTATTTTGAACGTGACCGGTGCAGGCGGTCAGAGTCGATAACAGGCCAACCAGAACGGCGGCTTTTGCCAGCTTGAACATACGCATTCCTTGTCTAAAAATCTTAAATTGGATGTAACACGAGGGAATAAATGGAAAAGTTCCACTATGCGAGCGGTATGTTATCGACTGAGGTATGAAGGGAGTAGTCCGCTTAAGGACTACTCGAAGGAGGGAGAATATGCGTTAGTGATTCGAGAACCAGTTCAGCTTATCGCGCAGTTCAACCACGCGACCCACCACAATCAGCGCCGGGCTTTCGACCTGCTGCGCCAGCTCACCGAGCTGCGTCAGCGCGCCATTCACCACGCGCTGCTTGATTGACGTCCCGTTTTCCACCAGCGCAACGGGCATATCAGCCTCCATGCCGTGCTCCAGCAGTTTCGCCTGGATAGTGGCGGCCTGGTTCAGCCCCATGTAGAACACCAGCGTCTGCTTTTCAGCGGCCAGGTTATGCCAGTCCAGCTCGCTGCCGGTTTTCAGGTGGCCCGTGACCAGACGCACGCTCTGGGCGTAGTCGCGATGGGTCAACGGAATGCCTGAGTAGGCTGAACAGCCGGACGCCGCCGTTATGCCCGGCACCACGGAGAACGGAATGCCTGCATTGCACAGGGTTTCCAGCTCCTCGCCGCCGCGGCCAAAGATAAACGGATCGCCGCCCTTAAGGCGCACCACGCGTTTTCCCTTTTGCGCTTCTCGCAGCAGGATCTGGTTAATCTCCTCCTGCGGCACGCAGTGGTAGCCTGCCCGTTTACCGACGAAGACGCGGTCGGCGTCGCGGCGCACCAGGTTCATGATGTCATCGGAGACCAGGCGGTCATACACCACGATATCCGCCTGCTGGATCTGCTGGAGCCCTTTCAGGGTCAGTAAACCCGCATCTCCCGGACCAGCCCCGACCAGCACCACTTCACCTCGGTGATCCAGCGGCTCGCTCAGCAGCTGCTCGGTCGTCTCTTCAACCGCTTTCGCGTCCTGATTCGCCAGCGACTGCGCGAGCCTGTCGTTAACGAAAAATTTCTCCCAGAAGCGACGACGCTCACCCACGGTTGAGAAGGTTTGCTTCACGCGGCAGCGAAGCTGCCCGGCGTAGTGGGCTATCTGGCCGAGATGCTGCGGCAAAATAGCTTCCAGTTTTTCCCGCAGCAGGCGGGCAAGTACGGGCGAGCGGCCGCCGGAAGACACCGCGATCATCAGCGGTGAACGGTCGATAATCGACGGCATGATAAAGCTGGCCTCTTTCGGCGCATCCACCACGTTGCAGAAGATCCGGCGCGCTTCGCAGGCGTCGCTGACGCGCTGGTTCACTTCATCGTCATCCGTCGCGGCAATCGTCAGCCAGCAGGTATCCAGCAGGGACTCATCAAACTCCCCCTGCACCAGCGTGAGCATCCCTTCCTGCGCCCAGACGTCAAACTGCGGAGCGAAGGTGAGGGCATTGACGGTCAGTCGGGCTCCAGCATCCAGCAACAGGCGCGCTTTGCGTTCAGCCACATCGCCGCCGCCCACAAGCAGGCAGTCGCGATGGCGTAATTGACAGAAAATCGGCAGGTGGTCCACGACGTTACCTCACAGCATTCAAGGAGGGGGTAAGAATTGACGTCAGGATAACAGCAGGAATCGTACAGAACATACGGTTTTTCCTGCCGTTACCCATAAGGGGTCATAAGCCTTTCCTATTGGAAAGGCGGAGGGTTACGCTTTGAGCTGCACCTTGCCGTCCTTCACGCGGGCGTCGTAGTGCTTCACCGAGAAGCTTTCATCTTCCATGCAGTGCCCGTCGGTTAAGCGGAAACGCTGCTTTTTCAGCGGGCTGGCGACCCACAGCTCACCCTGGTGTTCAGCAATCAGACCGCGGGAGAGCACGCTGGCCTCAAAGAACGGATCGATATTGCTGATGGCAAAGACCTGTTCATCGTGGCGAGGGCGGAAAATAGCTACCTGCTCGTTACCCAGCAAAGCACAGACGCCGGTTGATGGCAGAATGTCGTTAATGTTGCAGATGTTTACCCACTGGCTCATGCGTTTTCCTCCACCAGCATCACCGGAATGCGTTCATACGGGGTTGCAGGACGATGCTGTTCGCGCTCCGGCACTACCTGCACGTTCGGGTCGCGCTGGGTGCTGTTGATAAAGTGTTTGAAGCGCGTCTGCGCCGCCGGGGTGTTGACGGTTTCGGTCCACTCGCAGATCACCGCCTCGCGCAGGCGAGCCATCTCGGATTCCAGCTGTTCGTTCAGACCCAGCTTGTCATCAATGATGACCGACTTCAGGTAGTCGATACCGCCTTCGAGATTATCCAGCCAGGAAGCGGTACGGGTCAGCTTATCGGCGGTACGGATGTAGAACATCATGAAGCGGTCGAGATACTGGATCAGCGTGTCGCGATCGAGATCCGCCGCCAGCAGGTCGGCGTGGCGTGGTTTCATCCCGCCATTGCCGCACACGTACAGGTTCCAGCCTTTCTCGGTGGCGATGATCCCTACGTCTTTACCCTGCGCTTCCGCACATTCACGGGTACAGCCGGAGACGCCGAACTTCATTTTGTGCGGGGTACGGATGCCTTTGTAGCGGTTTTCCAGCTCGACGCCGAATCCCACGCTGTCGCCCACGCCGTAGCGGCACCAGGTGCTGCCCACGCAGGTTTTCGCCATGCGCAGCGCTTTGGCATACGCGTGACCGGTTTCGAAGCCCGCTTCAATCAACTGACGCCAGATTTCCGGCAGGTCATCCTTCTGCGCGCCAAACAGGCCGATACGCTGGGAACCGGTGATTTTGGTGTACAGATTAAACTCACGTGCGATACGGCCCACGGCGACCAGCCCTTCCGGGGTGATTTCGCCACCGGCGGAACGCGGAATAACGGAGTAAGTACCGTCTTTCTGGATGTTCGCCAGGAAGTTATCGTTGGTGTCCTGCAGCGGCGTATGTTCTGGTTTGAGCACGTACTCATTCCAGCAGGACGCCAGCAGTGAGCCGACGGTCGGTTTACACACTTCACAGCCGTAACCCTGGCCGTGTTTCTCCAGCAGTTCGTCGAAGGACTTGATGCCTTCCACGCGGATCAGATGGTACAGCTCCTGGCGAGAGTAGGCGAAGTGCTCGCACAGGTTGTTGTTCACTTCGATGCCCTGTTTCGCCAGTTCAGCGTTCAGCACCTGAGTCACCAGTGGAATACAGCCGCCGCAGCCGGTACCGGCTTTGGTTTCGGCCTTCAGCGCCGCAACGGTGTGGCAGCCTTTGTTGATGGCGGAGATCAGCATGCCTTTGGTGACGTCGAAGCAGGAGCAAATCTGCGCGCTGTCCGGCAGTTTATCCACGCCGATAGATGGTTTACCGCTGGAGGCGTGCGCCGGCAGGATCAGCGCGTCCGGGTTTTCCGGCAGCTCAATGGCGTTCAGCACCAGCTGGAGCAGGTTACCGAAGTCGCTGGTATCGCCCACCAGCACTGCACCGAGCAGGGTTTTGTTGTCCTGGCTGACGATAAGGCGTTTATAGACCTCTTTGCTTTCGTCCAGATAGACGTAGCTGCGGGAGTTCGGGGTGCGGCCATGCGCATCGCCGATACCGCCTACGTCCACGCCCAGCAGCTTCAGCTTGGCGCTCATGTCTGCGCCGGTGAAGGCGTTTTCGCTGCCGAGGATATGGTCCACGGCGACCTGCGCCATTTTGTATCCTGGCGCCACCAGACCGTATACCCGGTTATTCCAGCTGGCGCACTCGCCGATGGCGTATATATCCGGATCGGAGGTCTGGCAGGTATCGTTAATCATGATCCCGCCGCGCTGGGCTACCGCCAGGCCGCACTGCGTGGCGAGCTTGTCGCGCGGACGAATACCGGTGGAGAAGACGATGAAGTCCACTTCCAGCTCGCTGCCGTCGGCAAAGCGCATGGTTTTACGCGCCTCTGTGCCTTCCTGCACGATCTCTTTGGTGTTCTTGCTGGTGTGAACCTTCACACCCATGCTTTCGATTTTACGACGCAGCTGGTCGCCGCCCATGTGGTCCAGCTGTTCCGCCATCAGCATCGGGGCAAATTCGATAACGTGGGTTTCAACGCCGAGGTTTTTCAGCGCGCCTGCTGCTTCCAGGCCCAGCAGGCCACCGCCAACAACCGCACCGCGTTTGCTTCGACGTGCGCAGGATTCAATGGCGTTGAGGTCTTCAATGGTACGGTAAACGAAGCAATCCTGGGTTTCCGACCCTTTAATCGGCGGGATCCACGGATACGAGCCAGTCGCCATGATCAGCTTATCGTAAAAAACCGTACGCCCGGCGCTGGAGTGGATCACTTTCTCCTGACGGTTGATGGTGATAGCGCGTTCGCCCACCAGCACTTTTACGCCATGCTTCTCGTAGAACCCTTCGCGCACCAGAGAGAGCTCTTCGGCGGTATGGTGAGAGAAGTAGGAAGACAAGTGCACACGGTCGTACGCCTTGCGGGGTTCTTCACAGAACACGGTAATATCGAACTGGTCAGCATCGGCTTTATCGAGAAGATCCTCAATAAAGCGGTGGCCGACCATGCCGTTACCGATGATAGCGAGTCTGACTTTGCTCATTTTTGCCTCGATTTCTTTTCTATTACTGCCTACCTTAACGATTCAGCAGGGGCACTTATTGATGCAAATCAAATACGCCTTCACCTACCCCTTAGTGGGTATATGTATGATTTGTCAGGTTTTTTATAAGTAACGGATATTGTTTGATTTTTGTGCTTGCTTGTTTTTCGCACAAATTTGAGGGGTTTATTACGAATCGGTAGTCAGAGCGGGTAAGCAGGTTAAAACCCCTTTGCAGAACGCAAAGGGGTTTTGACGATTAGTGGGTAGTCGTTGCCGTATTGTGCTGGCGGTGACGGGTCACGAAGCCCAGAATGAAACACATGATAAACACCACGGCATACAGACCGTTAGCGGTGTGCAGCGCGGCCAGCGGGCCGCTGTGCGCCACAATCGGGCCCGTGACCACGAAGGTCAGCATGGTGCCGATGGTGCCGCAGGTCAGCACGAAGTTCACCAGCTTTGGCGAAGCCACTTTGGTCTGCAGGGAGCCCAGGGTGATGATTGAGGTGTAAATCGCGCTGGAGAAGAAGCCCAGGGTCAGGATGAACCATGGCATATGCTCCGGGGCACCGTTGATGAACAGATACATCAGCACGGTCGCCAGACCCGCCAGGGCGGTCAGAATACGTTGCAGGTCGAAGAAGCGCAGGATAAAGCTAAAGGCCCACATGCCGAACATGTAAGACATCCAGAAATCGCTCACCAGTTTGCCCGCGTCGTTCAGGCTCATGCCCAGACCTTTAGCGTATTCAGGTACCCACGAGATAAAGCCCAACTGACCGAGGATGTAGCACAGGGCGGCAATGGAGAGGAACAGCACGCCGATACCCCATTTTTCTTTCGCCACCGGTTCTGAGGTGGTCTGCGCTTTTTTGCCCAGCACCGGGAAGTCACAGCCGAAGGTCAGAATGAAGATCGCGACATAGACCAGACCGATACAGGCGTATACCCAGTACCATTCAATACTGCGCGCGAGCAGATACGCGGCGACCATCGGGAAAATCATCCCGGCCATGCTGAAGAAGGAGTCGGTAAACAGCAGGCGCGCGCCGCGCTGGCGGCCTTCATACATGTGCGTAATAAGGAACGTACCGATCGACATCGTGATCCCGCTGACCAGGCCCAGCACGAACATGGCGGCGGAGAACAGGGCGATGCTGTGGCTCAACATCAGGCCCGCCACGGCGGCAACCATCAGCACGAAGCCGAAGCGCAGCTGGGTTTTCAGCGGGACGATTTCCATCAGCCAGGCATTCAGGAAGATTGAGATCAGGATCCCCGCGTTGAGGAAGGTGAAGGTGTTACTCATGCTGGAAACGGGCAGCTGGAAGTAGTCTGCGATATTTCCCATCACCATCCCGGTGACGATCACCAACGCGCCGGTCAGGGCGTAGGAGAAGAAGCTTATCCATGTGAGCTTGATGCGATTGCTGTTAGTCATGTCTGGCCTGTTCAGAAAAAGAAAAGCGCCGGGAGGGCGCTGAGAGCGGGCAGATTTTAGTCGCTAAAGTGATCTATTCCTATCTTTTAAGGGAAATGAATATGCCATTGCAGGTTTTAGTGTGATCTAAGTCACACTAAATGGCGGTATAACCAATCGTTTGCGCAGTAATAATTGTTTCAATTTCGTAAAATTAGGTAAAAGGCTGGTCTCGGTTCATACTGCTCTTTAGAATCAAGCCATTCGCTTTTTATACTGCGCTTTGTTAAGGAATTCTCATGCTCAAATCAACACTGGCGGCTGGCGCAGCTGTGTTTGCTCTTTCTGCCGTTTCCCCTGCTGCGCTGGCAGCCAAAGGGGACCCTCACGTTCTGCTGACCACCTCTGCCGGGAACATTGAGCTGGAACTGAATAGCCAGAAAGCTCCGGTTTCTGTGAAAAACTTCCTCGACTATGTGAACAGTGGTTTCTATAACAACACCACCTTCCACCGCGTGATCCCTGGCTTCATGATTCAGGGCGGCGGCTTCAACGAGCAGATGCAGCAGAAACAGCCTAACCCACCCATCAAAAACGAAGCGGACAACGGCCTGCTGAACAAGCGCGGCACCATCTCCATGGCGCGCACGGCGGATAAAGACAGCGCCACCAGCCAGTTCTTCCTCAACGTGGCGGATAACGCTTTCCTCGACCACGGCCAGCGCGACTTCGGCTATGCGGTCTTCGGTAAAATTGTGAAAGGGATGGACGTGGCGGACAAAATCTCTCAGGTTCAGACCCACGATGTCGGTCCATACCAGAATGTGCCGTCTAAACCTGTCGTTATCATCTCTGCAAAAGTTCTGCCGTAATCCTCTTTGGCACGGGCGATCCTCGCCCGTGTTGTGACCCCTCCCTGCGAAAGCGCGTTTTGCTGCTTATACTTGTGGCAAACGGACTATTCAGGGAGGCGTTAAGTGAAAAAACTCACCGATAAGCAAAAATCCCGTCTCTGGGAGCAACAGCGTAACGTCAATTTTCAGGCCAGTTGTCTACTTGAAAAAGGTAATGGTCCTTCAGAGCCCGGCATTGAGACGCTGGAGCTTGGGCCTTCAGCGCCCGGGCTACCGCATCTGTGCCTCATTCATCGCCATCTGTATCACAGAGAGATGAAGCAGGCAGGCGAATTCCGTACCGACGATATTTTTAAGGGTGACATTCCCTTCTGCCATTTTGAGTACATCGAGACGATGGGTAACGAACTGATGGCAGCGCTGGAAAGTGATAAGTATCTTGTGGGTCTTGATAAAGCGGCGTTTGTTGAAAAAGTGAGCCATTACTACTGTGAAATCAACATGCTGCATCCCTTTATGCGCGGTAATGGCATTGCTCAGCGCGTCTTCTTTGAGCAGCTGGCCATCCACGCGAATTACGCGCTGGACTGGCGGGATATTGATCCCGAGCAGTGGGTGGCGGCGAACCGAAGCGGTGCCACGGGCGATTTGACCGCGCTGAGCGCTATCTTTGCCAAAGTAGTGAGCGAAGCGCGGGAATCTGAGTAGAATAGGGCGGCATTTTTTTCGGGAGCCGCCATGATTCTGCTGATTGATAACTACGATTCCTTCACCTGGAACCTTTACCAGTATTTTTGTGAACTGGGTGCAGAGGTGGTTGTCCGCCGCAACGACGAACTTAGCCTGTCTGATATTGAGACGCTGGCTCCGCAGAAAATCGTCATTTCGCCGGGACCGTGTACGCCGTCGGAATCGGGCATTTCTCTGGAGGTTATTCACCACTATGCCGGCAGGCTGCCGATCCTGGGCGTCTGTCTCGGTCATCAGGCGATTGCCCAGGCATTTGGGGCTACCATCGTGCGTGCCGCGAAAGTGATGCACGGCAAAACCTCGCCGGTCACCCACACCGGCACGGGCGTATTCACAGGGCTCAATAACCCGCTAACCGTGACGCGCTACCATTCGCTGGTGATTGACCCACCGACGCTGCCCGACTGCTTTGACGTGACCGCCTGGAGCGATACGCAGGAGATCATGGGGATTCGCCACCGCGAGTGGGATCTCGAAGGCGTCCAGTTCCACCCTGAAAGTATCCTCAGCGAGCAGGGGCACGCCCTGCTGGCAAATTTCCTCAATCGCTGAATATCTGTTGCCTTGTTGTGAGTTTTTATGCATATTTTGTGATTATATTTTCACAATGAATGTGACATAAAATGGATGGGCATGACATGGCAACTGAACAACCAGCAATTACCCGCGCGACATTCGATGAAGTTATTCTGCCGATTTATGCACCGGCTGAATTTATCCCGGTGAAGGGGAAAGGCAGCCGCGTCTGGGATCAGCAGGGCAAGGAGTATGTGGATTTCGCGGGCGGTATTGCGGTCACGGCGCTGGGCCACTGCCATCCTGCGCTGGTGGACGCGCTGAAAACCCAGGGCGAAACCCTGTGGCACACCAGCAACGTGTTCACCAACGAACCTGCGCTGCGCCTGGGCCGCAAGATCATTGATGCCACGTTTGCCGAGCGCGTGCTGTTTATGAACTCCGGCACCGAAGCTAACGAAACCGCCTTTAAGCTGGCGCGCTACTACGCCACCACGCGCCACAGCCCGTACAAAACTAAAATCATCGCCTTCCATAACGCCTTCCACGGACGCTCTTTCTTTACCGTCTCCGTTGGCGGCCAGCCGAAGTATTCCGACGGCTTCGGTCCGAAACCAGCCGACATTATCCACGTGCCGTTTAACGATCTGCACGCGGTGAAAGCGGTGATGGACGACCACACCTGCGCGGTGGTGGTGGAGCCGATTCAGGGCGAAGGGGGCGTGACCGCGGCAACCCAGAAATTCCTGAAAGGGCTGCGCGAACTGTGCGACGAACATCAGGCGCTACTGGTGTTTGATGAAGTGCAGTGCGGGATGGGGCGTACCGGAGAGCTGTTTGCCTACATGCACTACGGCGTGACGCCGGATATTCTGACCAGCGCGAAAGCGCTCGGCGGCGGTTTTCCGGTGAGTGCGGTACTGACGACGCAGGAGATTGCCTCTGCGTTCCACGTCGGGTCTCACGGCTCGACCTATGGCGGTAACCCGCTGGCGAGCGCCGTGGCAGGTGCCGCGTTCGACATCATCAACACGCCAGAGGTGCTGAACGGCGTTAGCGCGAAGCGCGAGCTGTTTGTGCAGCATCTTCAGCAGATTAACAATAAGTACGACGTCTTCAGCGAGATCCGCGGCATGGGGCTGCTGATTGGTGCGGAACTTAAGCCGCAGTACAAAGGCCGCGCGCGCGATTTCCTGCACGCAGCCGCCCACGAAGGGGTGATGGTGCTAAATGCCGGCCCGGACGTGATGCGCTTTGCGCCGTCGCTGGTGGTGGAAGAGAAAGATATTGAAGACGGGTTAACCCGCTTTGCCGCGGCGGTCGAGAAGATCGTAAAAGGCTAATACTCGGTTCGCTTTAACCGCCGGGTTAACCAAATGCCGTGATGCGGGCGCTGACGCCATGCCACCGACGAAATGGTGTGCATGGTGTTCAGATGCCCGAGAATACGCTGCAAATGCTGCTCCAGGGTGCTCATCGGGCCGTGGGTCAGCGTCTCCGGTGCCTCCAGAATGTTCGAATCCCCCGACTCACCCGGCGCGTCATACTCCAGACGCTGCTGACACCGCTGCAACGCAATTTCACACGACTGCAAATAGCGCTGCGCCAGATCCGGCGTCAGCATGGTGTGCTCGCGCGCCAGCGTGGTCATGGCGTTAATGTGCTCGACGATAAACTGGCTGTGCGTGACCCACAGCTTCATATCGGCAAGATAGTGTGAGTTAAAGCCCGGCTCCTGCATCGCCTGGTTGAGCGAGTTAAACAGGGCGTTGTGCGCCTGGTTGACCTTCATCCGCTGATACGCCAGGGGGGAAGGCTGCGGATCGTCGCTCAGGATCAGTCGAATGGCCTGCTGATCGGCCTCCAGCGCGTCGTGGGCGTTCTGCCTCAGCAGCCCGCTCTGCCACTGCGGCCAGAGCCAGACCATGCCGCCGAAGGCGATCAGGCAGCCAATCAGCGTGTCGATCAGGCGGGCAACGATGAACTGTTCGCCGTTAAGCGTCAGCAACTGCAGGGTATATACCGCCGTCACCGTAAAGCCCACCATCGCCCAGCCGTAGTTTTTGCGAATGATTAGATAGCTTACCAGGGTGATCGCCAGCATGCCCGCCAGGGTATAGCCTTCGGGCACGTGAAAATGCAGCGTCACGCCCGCAATAATCAGCCCCGCCATCGTGCCGCCTGCCCGGTGCAGAATGCGCACCCGCGTGGCGCCATAGCCGTTCTGGGTAACAAACAGCACGGTCATTAAGATCCAGTACGGTTTCGGCAGGTGGAGCGCCATGCCCATCAGGCTGGCGATACTGAGCATGACGCTAATCCTTGCAGCGTTGCGCAGAGCGGAAGATTTCAGAGACAGGTAGCTTCTCAGCGCCGGCAGCAGCGGCAGACGTTTCTGTTTATCCGCCATCAGGTCACGGGAATAAAGCGGGCGCTGGGTGCGCAGCACGCGGGCGATGCGGCTGAAGTGCCAGGCGGCAAACTGGCCGACCGGGTTATCCGGGTGCTGACGGGCGATTTTCTCCAGCGCGCCGAGCTGTTTGTCCATGTTAAAGCGCGTGGGGTAGCGGTGGTAGAGAATATCATCGGCCAGCATCCGCAGGCGCGCGGAGACGGTCTGCGCGTTCCAGCGGATCACCGCTTCGGCATGGCTGCGCTCAACCAGCTTTTGCACCTCCTGCGGGTGGTGAAGGCTAACGGAGATATGCTCCTGAAGATCCAGCCCCACCTGAAAGGTGCGCAACAGCCGTTTATATTCGTGGTTCTTGTTGGCGGCGAGCATATGCAGCTGCTGATAGCACTGGCTTATCAGATCTACCACCTTTTGCTGGCGCGTCAGCAGCGGCGGTAAGGATTTTTCCGGATCCGTATGCTGGGTGAGCAGGGTGTATTTGGCTTCACAGTAATCCGCAAGCTGCACGTAGAGCAGGCTCAGAGATTCGCGCAGCGGCTGCTCCCGCCACAGCCAGAACCAGAACCAGTTAAACAGCCCGTACCACAGCGTGCCGAGGGCGTAGATCAGCAGCGGCTCCCACACGGGCATATTACCGGCGAGGCTCAGGGTGAAGATGGCCGCAATGAGTGACGCGGGAAGCAGACGGGCATGGAGCGAGCTGATTTCGGCGGTGACGCCGAGGGTCATCGCCAGCACGGTCAGGATCAGCGGCAGGGGAATATCACGAGCCAGCAGAAGCTGCACCGCGAGGCTACAGCCAGCAAACAGCGAGCCGCCAATTATCAGACGTTTGAAAAAGCGTTTATGGGGCGTGTCCAGACCGGCAATGTTGCAGCAGGCGGGGACGAGAGAAAACAGCAGGCCCTGCTGAAGATGTCCCAGGATCAGGCCCACGGCCACGGGAAGACACAGCACCAGCGTTTGTCGTAGTGCGTAGTTAACTTCCGGGTGATAGATCAGCCTGCGCCACATGGGGAATAGAGACAAAAACGGCGTGACACCTTGCGATGGCACGCCGTTTAGGCAGGATTAACGGGTTCCGTAAACCACGATGGTTTTACCGTGGGCGGAGATCAGGTTTTGATCTTCCAGCATTTTCAGAATACGGCCCACCGTTTCGCGGGAGCAACCGACGATCTGACCGATTTCCTGACGGGTAATTTTAATTTGCATGCCGTCCGGGTGGGTCATCGCGTCTGGCTGTTTCGCCAGGTTCAGCAGAGTCTGCGCGATACGGCCAGTCACGTCCAGGAAGGCGAGGTTACCCACTTTCTCTGACGTCACCTGCAGACGGCGCGCCATCTGGGAAGAAAGACGCATCAGGATGTCAGGGTTTACCTGAATCAGCTGACGGAATTTCTTATAAGAAATTTCAGCCACTTCACATGCTGTCTTTGCGCGAACCCAGGCGCTACGTTCCTGGCCTTCTTCAAACAGGCCCAGTTCACCGATAAAATCGCCCTGGTTCAGATAGGAAAGGATCATCTCTTTGCCTTCCTCATCTTTGATCAGCACTGCCACCGAGCCTTTGACGATGTAATACAACGTTTCCGCTTTTTCACCCTGGTGAATCAGCGTGCTCTTCGATGGGTACTTATGAATGTGGCAATGAGACAAGAACCATTCGAGAGTCGGGTCTGTTTGCGGTTTGCCAAGCACCATGCGCTGTTATCCTCTGTTATAAGCTGTCACCAGAGTCATCAGATGCATCCGGACTCTGGGGTTGCAATCGAATTCTTACCCATACCCTGGGAAGTCGGCTGTCGTAACGTTTCGCAGCCAGTAAAGTTTGATGTCCTCTGCATACATGTGTAACGTCAATGTATTACTGTAGCATCCTGAGTGTTTTAGCATAGCTTTTGCCGCGTGTCTCCTGGTGTCTCGCTTCAGCATGATGCAGGTCGCCTTCCATTGCGAGAAATGTAACGCACGCGTAATCTGTCACCAAAAATGCAACGTTGGAGTTAATGAATATGCAAGCGCGCGTGAAGTGGGTTGAAGGTTTAACGTTCCTGGGCGAGTCCGCATCAGGACACCAAATTTTGATGGATGGTAACTCCGGCGATAAAGCTCCAAGCCCAATGGAAATGGTGCTGATGGCGGCAGGCGGATGCAGCGCGATTGATGTGGTGTCGATTCTGCAAAAAGGCCGTCATGACGTGACGGATTGCGAGGTTAAACTCACCTCAGAGCGTCGCGAAGAGGCGCCACGCCTGTTCACCCACATTAATCTGCACTTTGTTGTCACCGGGAAAGAACTGAAAGACGCGGCGGTCTCACGCGCGGTGGATCTCTCTGCGGAGAAATACTGCTCTGTGGCGTTAATGCTGGAGAAAGCGGTAAAAATCACCCATTCGTATGAAGTGATCGAGGCTTAATTATTGGGGCATCGTGCGTGTTGATGCCCTCACCCTAACCCTCTCCCACGGGGAGAGGGAACATGTTCACGCGATCTGCTTCCCTTCCATCAGTCGCTCCACCAGCGGCGTCATGATCAGCTCCATTGCCAGCCCCATTTTTCCACCGGGAACCACTAACGTATTCATGTGGGAAATAAACGAGCCCTGCAGCATCGCCAGCAGCCAGGGGTAATCAATGCCTTCAAGATTGCGGAAGTGGATCACCACAAAGCTCTCATCCAGCGACGGGATGCTTTTCGCCGCGAACGGATTGGAAGTGTCCACCGTCGGCACGCGCTGGAAGTTAATGTGCGTGCGGGAGAACTGCGGCGTGAGATAGTTGATGTAATCTTCCATGGAGCGCACCACCGAGTCCATTACCGCCTCGCGCGAATGGCCGCGCTCGCTCATGTCGCGCGTCAGCTTCTGGATCCACTCCAGGTTAACGATCGGCACCACCCCGACCAGCAGATCCACATGGCGCGCCACGTCGTGCTGAGGTGTGACAACGCCGCCGTGCAATCCTTCATAAAACAGCACGTCGGTGGGTTCCGGCAGCGGTTGCCAGGGGGTAAAGGTGCCCGGCACCTGATTCCAGGGTACGGCTTCGTCGTAGGTGTGCAGATACTTACGGGACTGCCCGGTACCGCTCTGACCGTATTCGCGGAAGGTTTGCTCCAGCAGGCCGAAATCATTGGCTTCCGGGCCAAAGTAGCTGATGTGTTTACCCAAATCGCGTGCCTTGCGGATCGCCATGTCCATCTCAGGCCGCGTATAGCGGTGAAAGCTGTCGCCTTCGACCTCCGCAGAACGGAGATTCAGCTGGGCGAAAATCTTGCGAAAAGCGAGGCTGGTGGTGGTGGTTCCCGCACCACTCGACCCCGTAACGGCAATAATGGGATGTCTGGCAGACATAGCAACTCCCTGACGGAAAAGGTTGGAAGATCAGCCGTGAAACGCGTTGCGGGGCATGATATTGACCGTCTCATGCAGTTCTGACCACACCAGCACCACGTCGCCGCTTTTCAGCTGGCGTTTTACATCGTTGACCTTTTGCTCAAGCGAACGCTCATGTTCACCATAATCGGTGCCTTCGCGTAATACAAAGCTTTCAATCAGATTATCGAGCGTTTCGGGAGCCAGATCCTGCCAGGGAATGATCATTTTGCACCATCCAGATAAGGAGTCAGCCAGTCAGGAATGCGCGCTTCCAGCCACATTTTCGGCCTGCGCAGCGTGCCGCCGATGAACCCCACGTGGCCACCATGTTCGGTCAGCTGGTAGTGAACGTTGTCAGGCAGGAATTCCTGCGCGGGAATAGAGTGATGATCCATGAACGGGTCATCTTTGGCGTGAATAATCAGCGTCGGCTGCGTGATTTTGCTGAGCAGCGGCATGGCGCTGCACTGTCGGTAATAGTCGATAGCATCGGCGAAGCCGTGAATTTTGGCGGTGATCAGATCGTCGAATTCGCGGATGCAGCGTACCTTTTTCAGCTGGCGCAGGCTTACCGGCAGGGTATCCGGATAGGCTTTCAGCTTTCGCGCCGCGTTGGCTTTCAGCAGGTTGAGCAGATAGCGCTGATAGACGCGAGAAAAGCCTTTTTCCATGTGGTAGCTGCACTGCTCCAGCATAAACGGTGCGGAGACAATCACTGCCGCATTCAGCGGTACGCTTTCGCCCTCTTTGGCCAGCAGACAGGCGAGCATATTACCGCCCAGCGAGTAGCCCACGGCGGCCGTTGGCGCGGTGCCATAATTTTCCCGCAGCCAGTGCAGAAACCACGTGCCATCTTCGGTTTCACCCGAGTGATAAATGCGTTTCTGACGATTCGGCTCGCCGCTACAGCCGCGAAAATGCATCACCACGCCGAGCCAGCCGCGCGCTTTGGCGGCCTCAATTAACCCATGCGCATACGGACTGTGCAGGCTGCCTTCTAAACCGTGAAAAACCACCAGACGCGGCTTATGAAGAGCCTGTTCCGGCGCTTCGCTCCAGGCGAGATCCAGAAAATCACCGTCCGGCAGATCGAGCCGTTGCCAGTGCGGAGTGAACTGGACCTTGCGGCGGATCAGCCGCGGCAGCATGGTCTGCAAATGGCAGTTGGTCACGCCGCGCATGGGCACGAACTCGGTGCTGTCTTCGGCTGTAATGTCGAAGTCTGATGGAATGATTTGGGTCATAAGGACGATGCTGATTCTTGTCAGAAATTCACTATACCTTCCGAATTGTACCCCGTTTAGCCTGGATTTCCGAACCAGAGATAGATTCCGTTCGCACAACGGGGTAAAAATTCAGTCTGCCTGCAGCATCGCTTCCAGCTGTTCCTGGGCATCCAGCCATGCCATTTCGCACTCTTCGAGGCTGGATTTGGCTTTCGCCTGTGTTTGCAGACAATCCGTTAGCTCCGCTTTACGGCTCTGATCGTACAGGTCGCTGTCGCCCAGCTTCTCTTCGACGTCGGCAAGCGTGGCGTTGAGCTTTTCCATCTCTTTTTCAAGACGGGCAATCTCTTTACGCAGCGGCTGGGTCTGGGTGCGCAGTTCCGCTTCGCGGCGCTTCTGGTCTTTACGCGACTGTGCGCTGTTGACGTTGTCTTTCGCTGACTCTTCCGGCTGGTTTTCCTGCTTTTGTACGTCCGTCAGCCACTGCTGGTAGTCTTCAAGATCGCCGTCGAACGGTTCGACTTTGCCGCCGTGTACCAGGTAGAGATCGTCGGTGGTGGAGCGGATCAGGTGGCGATCGTGCGACACGACAACCAGTGCGCCTTCGAACTCAATCAGCGCTTCGGTCAGCGCCTGACGCATGTCGAGATCCAGGTGGTTGGTCGGTTCATCGAGCAGCAGCAGGTTGGGTCTCTGCCAGACGATCAGCGCCAGCACCAGACGGGCTTTTTCGCCGCCGGAGAAACGCTCGGTGTTTTCGGTCACCTTATCGCCCTGGAAGCCGAAGCCGCCGAGGTAGTCGCGCAGCTTCTGCTCCATCTCCTGCGGCGCAAGACGCGCCAGATGCTGAATCGGGGATTCATCCGCGCGTAAAAATTCCAGCTGATGCTGGGCGAAATAGCCAAGCTTAATGCCCTTCGCCAGGCCGATTTCACCGCTGGTTGGGTTAAGCTCGCCCGCGAGCAGCTTAATTAACGTTGATTTACCGGCGCCGTTGCGCCCCAGCAGGCCAATGCGCGAACCCGGCACCAGGTTAAGCTTGATAGAGTCGAGGATGATGCGATCCCCATAACCCGCGCTGACCTTTTCCATCTTCAGAAGCGGGTTCGGCAGGCTTTCCGGCGCGCGGAAGCTGAAGTGGAACGGGTTATCCACGTGTGCCGGGGCGATCATCTCCATGCGTTCCAGCATTTTAATGCGGCTCTGGGCCTGCTTGGCTTTTGACGCTTTAGCTTTGAAGCGATCCACGAAGCTCTGCAGGTGCGCCACGCGCTGCTGTTGGCTTTCATACATCGACTGCTGCTGGGCAAGGCGCGTCGCGCGCTGGCGCTCAAAGGAGCTGTAGTTGCCGGTGTACTCGAACATGGTTTGCTGTTCGATATGAATGATTTTATCCACCACCGGGTCGAGGAAGTCGCGGTCGTGGGAGATGAGAATCAGAGTGCCCTGATAGCTCTTGAGCCACTTCTCGAGCCAAATAACCGCATCGAGATCGAGGTGGTTGGTCGGTTCATCGAGCAGGAGCAGGTCTGAGCGGCAGATCAGCGCCTGCGCCAGGTTGAGGCGCATGCGCCAGCCGCCGGAGAAGTCGCTTACCGGGCGTTCAAGCTGTTCATTGCTGAAGCCCAGGCCGTGCAGCAGGCTGGAGGCGCGGGAGCGAATGGTCCACGCGTCGATGGCGTCCAGCTTGCCGTGAACGGTAGCGATGGCGTGACCGTCGTTGCGCTCGTTGGCCGCGTTAAGTTCCGCTTCGAGCTTACGGTACTCGCGATCGCCGTCGATAACATAGTCGAGTGCCGGTTCGCTCAGGGCTGGCGTCTCCTGGTTTACCCACGCGAGCTGCCAGTTCCCCGGGAAGGTAAAGTTACCGCCATCCGCGCTAATCTCGTTTTTCAGCAGCGCCAGCAGGGTGGATTTACCGCAGCCGTTTTTGCCGACCAGACCCACTTTCTGGCCCGGGTTGATGGTAGCAGTGGCGTTATCCAGCAGGACGCGCACGCCGCGACGAATTTGTAACGAGGAGAAAACAATCATAGAAGCGCCGTATGTTCCGACTATGTTAATTTGTCATTATGATAATGTAAGGTGTGGGCCATTTTCCCCACCGGGCCGCCATGGTAGCCCAAAACGACAACAATACACAAAAACAGAACCGGGAGGGGAGTGATGTCTCAGACAGCGAAAGTGCTGCTGCTGTATGCCCATCCGGAATCTCAGGACTCGGTGGCGAACCGGGTGCTGCTTAAGCCGGCCACACAGCTCAGTAACGTCACGGTGCACGATCTCTACGCGCACTATCCTGATTTTTTTATCGATATTCCTTACGAGCAGGAACTGCTGCGTCAGCATGACGTGATTGTATTTCAGCATCCGCTCTATACCTACAGCTGTCCGGCGCTGCTGAAAGAGTGGCTGGACCGCGTGCTGAGCCGGGGCTTTTCCAGCGGGGTGGGGGGCAACCAGCTGGCGGGAAAGTACTGGCGCAGCGTGATCACCACCGGTGAACCCGAAAGCGCTTACCGTCACGACGGGCTGAACCGCTATCCCATGAGCGACATCCTGAGGCCATTCGAGCTGACGGCGGCCATGTGCCGCATGCACTGGATGAGCCCGATTATTGTTTACTGGGCACGGCGTCAGGACCCGAAAGCGCTGGCAAGCCACGCCAGAGCCTACGGTGAATGGCTGGCATCACCGATTCCGGCAGGAGGTCGTTAATGGAAGGATCGAATTTACTCCTCGCCGGGGTGCTGTTTTTATTTGCCGCCGTCGTCGCGGTGCCGCTTGCCGCCCGTATCGGCATCGGGGCGGTGCTGGGGTATTTACTCGCGGGGATCGCCATTGGCCCATGGGGACTGGGTTTCATCAGCGACGTGGATGAAATTCTCCACTTCTCGGAGCTCGGCGTGGTGTTCCTGATGTTCATCATCGGCCTCGAACTGAACCCCTCGAAGCTGTGGCAGCTTCGACGCTCTATCTTTGGCGTGGGCGCCGCGCAGGTGCTGTTTAGCGCCGCGATTCTGGCTGGCCTGTTAATGCTGACCAACTTTTCCTGGCAGGCGGCGGTGATTGGCGGGATTGGTCTCGCAATGTCGTCGACGGCGATGGCGCTGCAGCTGATGCGCGACAAGGGGATGAACCGCAATGAGGCCGGACAGCTGGGCTTTTCGGTGCTGCTGTTCCAGGATTTAGCGGTGATCCCGGCGCTGGCGCTGGTGCCGCTGCTGGCAGGCTCGGGCGACGATCACTTCGACTGGGCAAAAATTTCCATGAAGGTGCTGGCCTTTGCGGGCATGCTGATTGGCGGACGTTTCCTGTTACGTCCGGTGTTCCGCTTTATTGCCGCCTCGGGCGTGCGCGAGGTGTTTACCGCCGCGACGCTGCTGCTGGTGCTCGGCTCGGCGCTGTTTATGGACGCGCTGGGGCTGTCGATGGCGCTGGGCACCTTTATTGCCGGCGTGCTGCTGGCGGAGAGTGAATATCGGCACGAACTGGAAATTGCCATCGATCCCTTCAAAGGGCTGCTGTTAGGCCTGTTCTTTATTTCGGTGGGAATGGCGCTCAATCTTGGCGTGCTTTATACCCATCTGCTCTGGGTTGCGGTGAGTGTTGCGATCCTGGTGGCGGTGAAAATGCTGGTGCTGTACGTCATGGCGCGTATCTATGGGTTGCGCAGTTCGGAACGCATGCAGTTTGCCAGCGTGTTGAGCCAGGGTGGCGAGTTTGCGTTTGTGCTGTTCTCCACCGCCTCCTCCCAGAAGCTGTTTAAAGATGACCAGATGGCGCTGCTGCTGGTGACGGTAACGCTGTCGATGATGACCACGCCTCTGCTGATGAAGATGGTGGATAAACTCCTGTCGCGCCGCCTGAATCCGGCAGACGATGAAGATGAAGCGCCGTGGGTAGAAGACGATAAGCCGCAGGTGATCGTCGTGGGCTTCGGCCGCTTCGGGCAGGTGATTGGCCGCCTGTTGATGGCGAACAAAATGCGCATTACGGTGCTGGAGCGCGATATCAGCGCGGTCAACCTGATGCGCAAATATGGCTACAAGGTCTATTACGGCGATGCCACTCAGCTTGAGCTTCTGCGCTCGGCCGGGGCGGAAGCCGCGGAGTCTATCGTCATCACCTGCAACGATCCGGAAGATACAATGAAGCTGGTGGAGCTATGTCAGCAGCACTTCCCGCACCTCAATATTCTGGCGCGTGCCCGGGGGCGTGTTGAAGCTCACGAATTGTTGCAGGCAGGTGTGAAACACTTCTCCCGTGAGACGTTCTCCAGTGCGCTGGAACTGGGGCGCAAGGCGTTAATCTCCCTGGGGATGCATCCTCACCAGGCGCAGCGCGCCCAGATGCACTTCCGCCGGCTGGATATGCGCATGCTGCGCGAATTAATGCCTGTACATAGCGATACGGCGCAGATCTCCCGCGTGCGGGAAGCGCGGCGCGAGCTGGAGGAGATCTTTCAGCGAGAGATGCAACAGGAACGACGCCAGCTCGACGGCTGGGATGAATTTGAATAAAGGGTAACGAAAGATGGCTGTACGTAAACGCTTTATCGCGGGTGCAAAGTGCCCGTCTTGCCAGGCTCAAGACACGCTGGCCATGTGGCGCGAAAATAATATTGATATAGTTGAGTGCGTTAAGTGCGGTCACCAGATGCGTGAGGCCGACAAAGAAGCACGCGATCACGTTCGCAAAGAAGAGCAAGTGATCGGCATTTTTCATCCAGACTAGCGATATGCTCTGAGTTTTTTTAAGCTTAAGGGTACACGGGTGCAGATTTCCGCTACAATCTGCGCCAGCAATTTTCCCACGCTCAGGAGATATCATGAAAGTAGCAAAAGACCTGGTGGTCAGCCTGGCCTATCAGGTACGTACAGAAGACGGTGTGTTGGTTGATGAGTCTCCGGTGAGTGCGCCGCTGGACTACCTGCATGGTCACGGTTCCCTGATTTCCGGCCTGGAAACTGCGCTGGAAGGTCATGAAGTTGGCGATAAATTCGACGTTGCTGTAGGCGCGAACGACGCTTACGGTCAGTATGACGACAACCTGGTTCAGCGCGTTCCTAAAGACGTGTTCATGGGCGTTGACGAGCTGCAGGTTGGCATGCGCTTCCTGGCTGAAACTGACCAGGGTCCGGTTCCTGTTGAAATCACTGAAGTTGAAGACGACCACGTCGTGGTTGACGGCAACCACATGCTGGCTGGCCAGAACCTGAAGTTCAACGTAGAAGTTGTTGCGATCCGTGAAGCGACCGAAGAAGAGCTGGCTCATGGCCACGTTCACGGTGCGCATGGTCACGACCATGATCACGATCACGGCCACGACGGCTGCTGCGGTGGTCACGGCCACGACCATGGTCATGACCACGGCCACGGTAAAGGTGGTTGCGGCAACGGCGGCTGCGGTTGCCACTAATTCCGTCATGCGGAAAATAAAAAAGCGGGATAATCCCGCTTTTTTTACGCCTCAATAATGAGGTGGTGGCGTCTCTTCCGACTGAGAGGCAATATTTGACGGCTGCGTCGCCTTCAGCTTTTCCGTCAGCAGGCGCATATGATCCCGCAGTTTCGCCATTTCGAGTTCGTGCGCGGTCACGGTCTGGTTAAGCTCTTCGATGGTGATGTCCTGAAAAGCCAGGCGGCTTTCCAGCTCAGCCATTCTCGCTTCTATCATTGTGTCCTTCATCATTCACCTCGTTTATATCTGATACGCCATATTGGCCCAGCGGCGGCGCAGTTTAACTGAGTTTATCCTTAAGTGCAGTCTCTATCCCGTTGGCAAGAAACTTATTTAAACAAAAATAGTCTGAAAAGTGGCGAGAATTGGAAGTGTCTGTCTGTAGATTTCTTCCGCAACGTTTTATAGTACGTCACTCATTTACGTTTAACGCTGGGGTGAGAGTCCCCAGGCCCTGGAGATATGGATGAAATCACTGTTTAAAGTAACGCTGCTGGCGACGACGATGGCTGTTGCACTGAACGCGCCGCTGTCATTCGCTGCTGATACTGCTGCGAAGCCTGCTGCCACTGCAGACAGCAAAGCGGCGTTCAAAAATGACGACCAGAAATCCGCCTACGCACTGGGCGCATCTCTGGGCCGCTACATGGAAAACTCTCTGAAAGAACAAGAGAAACTGGGCATCAAACTGGACAAAGCCCAGCTGATCGCGGGTGTTCAGGACGCCTTTGCTGATAAGAGCAAACTGTCTGACCAGGAAATCGAACAGACTCTGCAGGCGTTCGAAGCGCGCGTGAAGGGTGCCGCTCAGACCAAGATGGAAGCGGACGCTAAAGACAACGAAGCGAAAGGCAAAGCCTACCGCGACACCTTTGCTAAAGAGAAGGGTGTGAAAACCTCTTCTACTGGTCTGGTGTACAAAGTTGAGAAAGAAGGTACCGGTGATGCGCCTAAAGACAGCGACACCGTTGTGGTGAACTACAAAGGTACGCTGATCGACGGTAAAGAGTTCGATAACTCTTACACCCGTGGTGAACCTCTTTCCTTCCGTCTTGACG
Organism: Enterobacter cloacae complex sp. P13B; assembly: GCF_014895915.1. Lineage (NCBI taxonomy): Bacteria > Pseudomonadati > Pseudomonadota > Gammaproteobacteria > Enterobacterales > Enterobacteriaceae > Enterobacter > Enterobacter cloacae complex sp. P13B. The sequence continues at coordinate 5,683 of NZ_JADBQN010000047.1, read as the reverse complement.
GTGTGATCCCAGGCTGGACTGAAGGCCTGAAAAACATCAAAAAAGGCGGCAAAATCAAGCTGGTTATCCCACCGGATCTGGCCTATGGCAAAACTGGCGTTCCGGGTATCCCGGCTAACTCCACGCTGGTCTTCGACGTAGAGCTGCTGGACATCAAACCAGCGCCGAAAGCGGATGCGAAACCGGAAGCGCAGGCAGATCAGAAAGCTGCGACAGACGCTAAGAAGTAATGTGATGCAAACCGCCGCCTTTTAAGGCGGCGGTTTTTTATTGTGGGGCAGATATAATTAACACTGGAAAGCGTTAGGCACGCTGTATTAATTTAGTTGTCCGTGTAGATAATGAGCCTGCCCTGAAAACCTAACGACAGGCTCCTGAAAAGGAGTGTTTTTTTCATGTCCAGGTCGCTTTTAACCAACGAAACCAGTGAACTTGATTTGCTGGATCAACGTCCTTTTGACCAGACCGACTTCGATATTCTGAAATCCTATGAAGCGGTAGTGGACGGGTTAGCGATGCTCATTGGTTCCCACTGCGAAATCGTATTGCACTCCCTGCAAGATCTGAAGTGTTCCGCCATCCGCATTGCTAATGGTGAGCATACCGGCCGTAAAATTGGTTCGCCAATTACCGACCTTGCATTGCGTATGTTGCATGACATGACCGGCGCGGACAGCAGCGTCTCAAAATGTTATTTCACCCGCGCCAAAAGCGGCGTGCTGATGAAATCAGAAACCATCGCGATTCGAAATCGCGAGCATCGTGTGATTGGGCTGCTGTGCATCAACATGAACCTTGATGTGCCATTCTCGCAGATCATGAGCACCTTTATTCCGCCAGAAACGCCAGACGTTGGCTCTTCTGTTAACTTTGCCTCCTCCGTTGAAGATCTCGTCACGCAGACGCTTGAGTTCACCATTGAAGAGGTCAATGCTGACCGCAACGTATCGAACAACGCCAAGAATCGCCAGATCGTACTCAACCTCTACGAGAAAGGGATTTTCGACATTAAAGATGCCATCAACCAGGTGGCCGATCGTCTGAACATCTCCAAGCATACGGTTTACCTCTACATCCGTCAGTTCAAAAGCGGCGATTTCGTGGGGCAAGATAAGTAATGCGTTTTGCATTAATGGTGACGGGCCCGGCGTATGGGACTCAACAGGCCAGCAGCGCGCTGCAGTTTGCGCATGCGCTGCTGGCGGCCGGACACGAACTGGCGAGCGTCTTCTTCTATCGGGAAGGGGTGTATAACGCGAACCAGTTTACGTCGCCGGCGAGCGACGAGTTTGATCTGGTCCGCGCCTGGCAGGCGTTAAATGAAAAGCAGGGCGTTGAGCTGCATATCTGCGTGGCGGCGGCGCTGCGTCGCGGCGTGACGGATGCAGCCGAAGCCGAGCGCCTGGGGTTTTCAGGCGCTAACCTGCAGCCTGGTTTTTCGTTGAGTGGTCTGGGCGCATTGGCTCAGGCGGCGTTAACCTGCGACAGAGTGGTGCAATTCTGATGAAGCGTGTGGCATTTGTTTTTACTTCTGCGCCGCATGGCAGCACCTCTGGCCGCGAAGGCCTGGATGCGCTGCTTGCAACATCGGCGTTAACAGAAGATATCGGTGTCTTCTTTCTGGGGGACGGCGTGCTTCAGCTTCTGGCCGGCCAACAGCCGCAGGCCATTCTGGCGCGCGACTACATCGCCACCTTCAAAGTGCTGCCGCTTTACGATATCGAAACCTGCTATGTCTGTGCCGACTCTTTAACGGCGCGCGGTTTAAGCGATAAGACGCCTTTTGTGCTGGATGTGACGACCTTACCTGCCGCAGCACTGCGTGAACAACTATCCCACTACGACACCATTCTGACTTTCTGAGGCTTCCATGCTCCATATTCTCAGCCATTCACCATGGCAATGTGATATCGACACGCTGTTGAGCATGCTGCGCGAAGGTGACGATCTGCTGCTGATTCAGGATGGCGTGCTCGCTGCACTTGAAGGTGGACGTTTCGTTGAAATTCTCACGAACGCCCCCATAACGGTCTCTGCGCTGAAAGACGATCTGGATGCGCGGGGTCTTTCTGGTCAAATTTCAGCCAAAATTGACGTGGTTGGCTATACTGATTTCGTCAATCTTACTGTGACGCACGCCAGTCAAATGAACTGGTGATTTGAGATCGCTGTATATTTCTTGACACCTTTTCGACGTAGCCCTAAAATTTCGCGTCCTCATATTGTATGAGGTCGTTTTATTACGTGTTTACGAAGCAAAAGCTAAAACCAGGAGCTATTTAATGGCAACAGTTAACCAGCTGGTACGCAAACCACGTGCACGCAAAGTTGCAAAAAGCAACGTGCCTGCGCTGGAAGCCTGCCCGCAGAAACGTGGCGTATGTACTCGTGTATATACCACCACTCCTAAAAAACCAAACTCCGCACTGCGTAAAGTATGCCGTGTGCGTTTGACTAACGGTTTCGAAGTGACTTCCTACATCGGTGGTGAAGGTCACAACCTGCAGGAGCACTCCGTGATCCTGATCCGTGGCGGTCGTGTTAAAGACCTTCCGGGTGTTCGTTACCACACCGTTCGTGGTGCGCTGGACTGCTCAGGTGTTAAAGACCGTAAGCAGGCTCGCTCCAAGTACGGCGTGAAGCGTCCTAAGGCTTAATGGTTCTCCGTTAAGTAAGGCCAAACTGATTTATCTTAATGTCAAACTAAACTCGTAGAGTTTTGGACAATCCTGAATTAACAACGGAGTATTCCCATGCCACGTCGTCGCGTCATTGGTCAGCGTAAAATTCTTCCAGATCCGAAGTTCGGATCAGAACTGCTGGCAAAATTTGTAAATATCCTGATGGTAGATGGTAAAAAATCTACTGCAGAAGCAATCGTATACAGCGCGCTGGAGACCCTGGCTCAGCGTTCTGGTAAAAATGAACTGGAAGCTTTCGAAGTCGCTCTCGACAACGTTCGCCCAACTGTAGAAGTTAAGTCCCGCCGCGTTGGTGGTTCTACTTATCAGGTTCCAGTTGAAGTTCGTCCGGTTCGTCGTAATGCCCTGGCAATGCGTTGGATCGTTGAAGCTGCTCGTAAACGCGGTGATAAATCCATGGCTCTGCGTCTGGCGAACGAACTTTCTGATGCTGCAGAAAACAAAGGTACTGCAGTTAAGAAACGTGAAGACGTTCACCGTATGGCAGAAGCCAACAAGGCGTTCGCACACTACCGTTGGTAATCCCTTCGGAGTATTAGTCACCAGGCGGGCGCTTCAGAGAAGCTGCCCGCTCTGGGTAACTTAACTGAACGCCTAAAGAAACAAACGAGGAATCAAATGGCTCGTACAACACCCATCGCACGCTACCGTAACATCGGTATCAGTGCGCACATCGACGCCGGTAAGACCACTACTACCGAACGTATTCTGTTCTACACCGGTGTAAACCATAAAATCGGTGAAGTTCATGACGGCGCAGCCACCATGGACTGGATGGAACAGGAGCAGGAGCGTGGTATTACCATCACCTCCGCAGCGACTACTGCATTCTGGTCAGGTATGGCTAAGCAGTACGAACCGCATCGCGTAAACATCATCGACACCCCGGGCCACGTTGACTTCACCATCGAAGTAGAACGTTCCATGCGTGTTCTTGACGGCGCGGTAATGGTTTATTGCGCAGTTGGTGGTGTTCAGCCACAGTCTGAAACCGTATGGCGTCAGGCGAACAAATATAAAGTTCCACGCATCGCGTTCGTTAACAAAATGGACCGTATGGGTGCTAACTTCCTGAAAGTTGTTGGCCAGATCAAAACCCGTCTGGGCGCGAACCCTGTTCCGCTGCAGCTGGCAATTGGTGCTGAAGAAGGCTTCACCGGCGTTATCGACCTGGTGAAAATGAAAGCCATCAACTGGAACGATGCAGACCAGGGCGTTACCTTCGAATACGAAGATATCCCGGCTGAGATGCAGGACCTGGCTGACGAATGGCACCAGAACCTGATCGAATCCGCTGCTGAAGCTTCTGAAGAGCTGATGGAGAAATACCTGGGTGGTGAAGAACTGTCTGAAGAAGAGATCAAAAAAGCTCTGCGTCAGCGCGTTCTGAACAACGAAATCATCCTGGTAACCTGTGGTTCTGCGTTCAAGAACAAAGGTGTTCAGGCGATGCTGGATGCGGTAGTTGACTACCTGCCATCCCCGGTTGACGTTCCTGCGATCAACGGCATCCTGGACGACGGTAAAGATACTCCGGCTGAGCGTCACGCAAGTGATGACGAGCCGTTCTCTGCACTGGCGTTCAAAATTGCTACCGACCCATTCGTGGGTAACCTGACCTTCTTCCGCGTTTACTCTGGTGTGGTTAACTCTGGTGATACCATCCTGAACTCCGTGAAAGCGGCGCGTGAACGTTTTGGCCGTATCGTACAGATGCACGCTAACAAACGTGAAGAGATCAAAGAAGTTCGTGCGGGCGACATCGCTGCAGCTATCGGTCTGAAAGACGTGACCACTGGTGACACCCTGTGTGACCCGGATCACCCGATCATTCTGGAGCGTATGGAATTCCCTGAGCCGGTAATCTCCATCGCGGTTGAACCAAAAACCAAAGCTGACCAGGAAAAAATGGGTCTGGCTCTGGGCCGTCTGGCGAAAGAAGACCCATCATTCCGCGTATGGACTGATGAAGAATCTAACCAGACCATCATCGCTGGTATGGGTGAACTGCACCTGGACATCATCGTTGACCGTATGAAGCGTGAATTCAACGTTGAAGCGAACGTGGGTAAACCTCAGGTTGCTTACCGCGAAGCGATTCGCGCGAAAGTTACCGATGTTGAAGGTAAACACGCTAAGCAGTCTGGTGGTCGCGGTCAGTACGGTCACGTTGTGATCGACATGTACCCACTGGAGCCGGGCTCTAACCCGAAAGGTTACGAGTTCATCAACGACATCAAAGGTGGTGTAATTCCTGGCGAATACATCCCAGCCGTTGATAAAGGCATCCAGGAACAGCTGAAAGCGGGCCCTCTGGCTGGCTATCCGGTTGTTGACATGGGTATCCGTCTGCACTTCGGTTCTTACCACGACGTTGACTCCTCTGAACTGGCGTTTAAACTGGCTGCGTCTATTGCCTTTAAAGAAGGCTTTAAGAAAGCAAAACCAGTTCTGCTTGAGCCAATCATGAAGGTTGAAGTAGAAACTCCTGAAGAGAACACCGGTGACGTTATCGGTGACTTGAGCCGTCGTCGCGGTATGCTGCGTGGTCAGGAATCCGAAGTAACTGGCGTTAAGATCCACGCTGAAGTTCCGCTGTCTGAAATGTTCGGATATGCAACTCAGCTGCGTTCTCTGACCAAAGGTCGTGCATCATACACCATGGAATTCCTGAAGTATGATGATGCGCCTAACAACGTTGCTCAGGCCGTTATTGAAGCCCGTGGTAAGTAATCCACAGGATTAAAACCTAAGTCCCGTGCTCTCTCCAGAGGGGAGAGCACTATAGTAAGGAATATAGCCGTGTCTAAAGAAAAATTTGAACGTACAAAACCGCACGTCAACGTTGGTACTATCGGCCACGTTGACCATGGTAAAACTACCCTGACCGCTGCAATCACTACCGTTCTGGCTAAAACCTACGGTGGTTCTGCTCGTGCATTCGACCAGATCGATAACGCGCCAGAAGAAAAAGCTCGTGG
>NZ_JADBQN010000046.1:10397-12218 GCF_014895915.1 Enterobacter cloacae complex sp. P13B | reverse complement strand
GTGTGTTGTAAAGGGTGTTAATTTCTCAAGGATTGATTTTTTTCTCCTTCACTCTTATTTTTTAGAAGTGTTTCAATGTATATTTTTATCATCCGGAATATAACATCTCGATGCTTTATCAGTTCATACAGAGAAAAAAAATATTTTATCCTCAGATATTAGTTTATTACACACATCTTGATAATTGTCTGTAAGACAAGAGGTATAATAAAGTAATCGTGTTACGCCATCCTCCAGACCATTTAAATAATCTACGACCCCCTCTTTAACTCCAGCTAACGCTTTATCTAATCGCACTGCTAGCTCTTTATCGGTTCCAATTTTCCTAATGATTTCTTCGTTGTAATACATAATATATCCCTTTAGTTTAATGCGTTTATCTTCTTATACGAAAACATTTGATCAAGTGATCATGCTCTCACTTTTGTTAAATAGGGAAAAAGATTACTCTTTATCATCTTGATGGATGAATGGGCTTAAATAATTAACGTGGTAAATATAAAACTGGATTATCAGTTGTTTATTATTTTGATTGGCTTATTTTCCGATTTCAAAGTGCGTCCGGAGAAGTAATCACGCATTCCAACCCGTCCTGCACCTCTCTCACTTAAATTACATTATTATTTGTTCTTTTTGGACGTCCTTTGTTGTAGGAGAGGGGGGAGAGCATGTGGCTGCAGAGGAATTCTGCGAGGCGCTTTCCAGTTTCTTTCGAAGTCAGTTGCTGGATAAATCCACAGTAATAAAATAGCGGCGCACCTGCAAAATCAGGTGCCGGGATTGGCGTCCTGATTACACACGAGAAATGATGTTGATACGTCAACTATCATCAGGTTCGTTCACACTTTTGAAAGCTAGCGATATAATCCGCAGACTCAATTATGGTGGGCTGAACCGGGGCTTCTTTTGAAGCGCCGATTTTCCCGTGTGGGTCGGTACGCCAAACCGGTTCAGTCTGCCACCTGAGTTGGCGTTCGGGTGGAGATAACACCATTTCACACGGAGTCATGAACAAATGGAACATAACAATTTTTCTCAGTTTTACAGCGAACTCTCCCTAAACCCCGATCTCCCCACCCTGGCTGAGCGCTGCGAACTGCTCACCGAAATCCTGCTCGACTGCAAATCACTCCCGCAAACGCAGCCCGTATGCCGTTGCCTCGGGGCATATCTGGAAGAGGTTAAAACCGGCCTCACGGAATCCATGCGTGATTTTCAGATAGTGGAATTTGAAGACGAAGCGGAACAACCGCGACAAAAAGAGTGGCTGCTGGAAGATACCGAAACGAAATGTGACTACTGCCGGGCGCTGAATCATGTGCTGCTGGTGTCGCATTTTGACCGCGACATGCTGCCGCATCTGACGGGGCTACTCCATGACATTACGCATTCTATGGCCACAGATGTCGTTGCGCCTCAACGTGCAGAAACGGTAATTCACATTATTTCCTGAGTGTAGTTTGTGGCGTCTGGGGTAGGCCCCTGACTTGACCCTTTTTCTTTGATGTCAATGTAAAGTATTGATTTATGTGATGCGAATTTACGTACCAGAAAAAAGGGTTTTATGCGGGAAAGTTGATTATTTTCTTTTCTAACAATAAGATGGCGTAGTTTCCTTTCAGTTCACTGCCGTACAGGCAGCTTAGAAATTGAGGGGCTTTCCGCTAGCCGATTCACCAGCGTTCACTGCCGTACAGGCAGCTTAGAAACCCGCTTTCACTTGCCCGGTAACGCCTGTTTTCGTTCACTGCCGTACAGGCAGCTTAGAAATGTTAATGGCGAAGAAGATTCCAAACGCGGAAGTTCACTGCCGTACAGGCA
>NZ_JADBQN010000046.1:10014-10324 GCF_014895915.1 Enterobacter cloacae complex sp. P13B | reverse complement strand
TACAGGCAGCTTAGAAAATAAATGAGCGGAATTCGTCACCTGCGAACCGGGTTCACTGCCGTACAGGCAGCTTAGAAATTACGCTAATTTCTTATACACGCGAGGCTCATGTTCACTGCCGTACAGGCAGCTTAGAAAAGCCGGTGGCGAACTTCCCACGGCTTTTCGCTGGTTCACTGCCGTACAGGCAGCTTAGAAACGATTCAGATGACCAGACGATAATCGACACGGGTTCACTGCCGTACAGGCAGCTTAGAAAAAGTATACCGGACATGCACCGGCTGTTACTGATGTTCACTGCCGTACAGGC
>NZ_JADBQN010000046.1:0-9956 GCF_014895915.1 Enterobacter cloacae complex sp. P13B | reverse complement strand
GTACAGGCAGCTTAGAAAAAAACGGCGCAATAAAATACTGTTTTTATATAGTTCACTGCCGTACAGGCAGCTTAGAAAGGGTCATGCTCGGTTGCGCTCAATATCGACTAGTTCACTGCCGTACAGGCAGCTTAGAAAGGTTTAAGCCCTATTTGCCCCGTACAATCATTGTTCACTGCCGTACACGCAGCTTAGAAAAGCAAGCGTAGGTGTGCTGGGACTGATAAGGGTGTTCACTGCCGTACAGGCAGCTTAGAAAATCAACTTATCGCTTCCAGCGCGCGGCGCGTGTGTTCACTGCCGTACAGGCAGCTTAGAAAATTACTGACCGTATAATCAAGGTTGTCTAGGTGTTCACTGCCGTACAGGCAGCTTAGAAAAGGTTGTGTACAGGGGGCAGCAGCTTGAGTGATGTTCACTGCTGTACAGGCAGCACAACTAAAACTACCCCTCTAAAACATTTACCTTGCCTATTCAAAACTCAATACTATCAAACCCACGCTCTCTATTTTTCACAATAAATAAAAAACTCATTCACGCGCCAATTATATTCCAAAAAATATATTATTCATAAAAATAATACATTGAATGGGAAAGTGATTTTTCGCTTTATTATCACGATAATTACTCTTCATTTGATACTCGTCACATTTGTTTTCATCTTATTTTCGATAACATACCGTTCATTCAACACCTTGAAATAAAAGCTCTTGCCATGTCCGTAAACAGCATCACCTCTACAGATTTAAAAACCATCCTGCATTCAAAGCGCGCCAACATTTATTACCTGGAGAAATGCCGCATCCAGGTGAATGGCGGACGTGTTGAATATGTCACCCAGGAAGGAAAAGAGTCGTTTTACTGGAATATTCCCATCGCGAATACCACGGCAGTGATGCTGGGAATGGGAACATCCGTTACGCAAATGGCGATGCGCGAGTTTGCGCGGGCAGGGGTAATGGTCGGCTTTTGCGGAACGGATGGCACACCGCTGTATTCTGCTAACGAGGTGGACATTGACGTCTCCTGGCTCAGCCCGCAAAGCGAATACCGTCCGACGGCATATTTACAAAACTGGGTCTCATTCTGGTTTGATGAAGAAAAACGTCTGCAGGCAGCAAAGCGTTTTCAATTTATCCGTTTACAGCAAATTGAAAAACAGTGGACAGGCCTGCGGATGCAGCGAGAAACGTCTTTTCAGCCCGATCGGGACGCGCTGGAGACTATTCTGGAGCGTGCGAAGCAGGGCATGGAAAACGCACAGGATCACACCTCGCTGATGCTCCAGGAAGCGCAGCTCACAAAATCGCTCTACAAGCTGACCAGCCAGACGGTGGGATATGGCACCTTTACCCGCGCCAAACGCGGTGGCGGGACGGATATGGCCAACCGTTTTCTCGATCAGGGCAACTATCTGGCCTACGGGCTGGCGGCCGTCGCGGCCTGGGTGACGGGCATTCCTCATGGTCTGGCGGTCATGCACGGAAAAAACCAACGCGGCGGGCTGGTTTTTGATATTGCCGATTTAATCAAAGACGCCCTCGTTATGCCGCAGGCCTTTATTGCGGCGATGGAGGGTGAGGATAATCAACAGTTTCGTCAGCGCTGCATCAACGCGTTTCAACAGTCTGATGCGCTGGATGTGATGATCACAACCTTGCAGGACACCTCGCAATCGTTGGCGGGCGTCGCAAAATGAATGTGCTGATTATCTCCCGGTGTACCAAACGTGCGCGCGAGCAAAGCTGCCAGATTATCGATCGGTTTGCTGAGCGTACCGGTGACGCGGCGTGGCAGACGACAATTACGATGGAAGGCGTCGTCACGCTGCGCAAGCTGCTGCGTAAAACGGCACGCCGTAACACGGCCGTTGCCTGCCACTGGCTGAAAAAAAACGGTCAAAGCGAACTGTTATGGATTGTCGGAAATTTGCGTCGCTTTAATTCACAGGGGCGGGTGCCAACAAATCGCACGACGCTACAAGTTATTCGCAACGACGGTGAACACCGCTGGCAAAGCGCGGAAAGCATCGCCCTGCTGGCGGCGATCGCCGGGCTGTTTCATGATTTTGGCAAAGCGGGGATGTGCTTCCAGCAGACGCTCAAGGGGGAAAGTCAGCACGTTTGTCAGCCGTACCGCCACGAGTGGATTTCGGTTCGTCTGTTCGAGGCGTTTGTAGGAGAGCGTAGCGATGAACAATGGCTGACATCCCTCACTCAACTAAAAGCCACTGACGAAAAGGCGATGCTGAAAGCGCTGAAGAGGGACACAGACAAGAAATGCAGCCTTTTGGAAAAGCTTCCACCTCTGGCGAAAGTGGTGGTATGGCTGATATTGTCGCACCACCGTTTACCCCAGTCGCATTCGACTCGTCCTGAGTTGATCTATTGCGAAGGCTGGTTTGAGAAGCAGCTGAACGCAGACTGGAACGCGCTTAATCATAAATCTACCGAAAAACATCAGTGGAAAGAGCGTGATTTTAAAAATGTCTGGAAATTCCCCCACGGAACGCCGCTAAAGAGTCAAACCTGGCGAGAGAAGGCTCGACAGATTGGTAAACGCATCCGAAACCTGCCTGCGCTGCTACACGCGGGATCGCTGGATAATCTCTTCACCCTCCATCTTGCCCGCCTGTCGCTGATGCTGGCCGATCACGTGTACTCCTCACAACCGGCTTATTCCGGATGGCAGGATGATGCCTTTCAGGCGTGGGCTAACAGCTATCGAGGGACCGGGGAACTCAAGCAAAAGCTGGATGAGCACAATGTCGGCGTAGCGCATCAGGCGCTATTGATGGGGCGTTCTCTTCCTGCGTTGCGCCGTTCATTGCCCGCCATCGCCAGACATAAAACGTTTCGGGAAAGGGCGAAAGAAGAGCGTTTTGACTGGCAGAACAAGGCCTGGGATGTCGCCTCTTCCCTGCGCGAGAAGAGTGCAGAGCAGGGCTTCTTCGGTATTAATATGGCTTCCACCGGATGCGGTAAAACCTTCGCCAATGCCCGAATTATGTACGCGCTGGCAGATGAGCAGGCGGGATGTCGTTTCAGCGTGGCGCTGGGGTTACGCACGCTGACGCTGCAAACGGGGCAGGCTTTGCAGTCGCGCCTGGGGCTGGATGACGACACGCTGGCCGTGGTGACCGGTGCCGCAGCAGTGAAGGAGTTGTATCAGGGCAATGATACCGAAGATATCAGTAGCGCCAGCGACGAAGCGTTCTTCGCCAGCGATCATTACGTGCATTATGAAGGGGCGACCAGCAGCGGGATCGCGCAGCAATGGCTGGCGAAAGAACCGGCGCTAAACCGTCTGGTCAGTGCCCCGGTGCTGGTGACAACCATCGATCACCTGATGCCTGCCACGGAAGGCGTGCGCGGCGGCAGGCAGATCCCAGCCATGCTGCGCCTGCTGACCAGCGACCTGGTGCTTGATGAGCCTGATGATTTTGACGTTGATGATTTGCACGCCCTTTGTCGGCTGGTGAACTGGGCGGGCATGCTCGGCTCTCGCGTGTTGCTCTCCTCCGCAACGCTGCCCCCTGCATTAACGGAAGCGCTGTTTGAAGCCTATCGGGAAGGGCGTAAAGCCTGGCAGACGGCGTGCGGTCAGTCCGACAGACCGACGAGTATCTGCTGCGCCTGGTTTGATGAATACGGCGCGCAGTCGCAGGATGTGACCGACGATGCGCATTTTCGCCGGGCGCATGACGACTTTGTTCGCCAGCGAATCAAACGTCTGCCTGAACAGCCGCGGCTTCGTCTGGGGAAACTGGCTGCCGTGGAGCCACAGTCTTCAAGGTCGGCAGATGTCATCTCCGCGCTGGCACAGACGCTACACCAGCACATGATCGCACTGCACGACGATCATCGCAGCACGCACAAAAGCGGTAAAACCGTGTCGTTTGGTCTGGTGCGAATGGCGAACATCAACCCGCTGGTTGCCGTCGCGCAGGCGCTGATGGCATTACCTTCTCCGGAGAATTACCGCATTCATTATTGCGTGTACCACAGCCAGCACCCGCTGGCTGTGCGTGCGGCGATTGAAAAACGACTCGATGCCGCGTTCGCGCGGCACAAACCGCAGCAGGTCTGGCAGTTGCCTGACGTTAAGCAGGCGCTGACGTCACCGGAACAGCATCATCTCTTTGTCGTGCTCGGCACATCCGTTCTGGAAGTCGGGCGCGATTTTGATGCCGACTGGGGGATTATCGAGCCGAGTTCGATGCGTTCACTTATTCAGTTTGCAGGGCGTATTCAGCGGCATCGTCAGATCGTGCCTGAGAGCGAAAACCTTGTGATTCTGGAACGCAATGTGCGTGCGCTTCGCGGAGAAAAGGTCGCCTACTGCCGACCCGGTTTTGAAACTGAACATCATCTTCTGCCTCACCACGATCTCCATGAGCTGCTCAGCGAAGAGGGCTATCGCACGCTGAATGCGATCCCGCGCATCGTTGAAAACCTGCCCGGCAATGCGCTGGCGGCGCTGGAGCATGCCCGGTTGCGAGCCGCATTGTTGGATGGCGGCGAACGGTCAGATGCGGTTGCCGCGTCGTGGTGGCGGCTGCCGCTGACGTGGAACGGTGAGTTGCAGCGGCGGACGCCGTTTCGCCGCTCGTCGCCGCAGGACACTTTCTTTTTAAGCATGGAAGACGAAGGTGAGCAACCTGAGTTTTGCCTGATGCAGGAAAACGGGGTGTTAAAGCCTGCGGGACGGTTTTGCGAGAAGACCTTATCGATGGCTCACGGCGTAGAGCCGTGGATGGCGATTGATTATGGCGAGGTATTACAGGCGCTGGCCGAGACAAGCCAGATGGAGCTGGCCGCGGTATCGCGACGGTATGGCGAAATCACATTGAGAATCAGCAGGGAGGAGGAGACAGAGCAATGGCTGTATCACCCGGTGTTGGGTGTGTTCAGGGAATATCGATAAGGAGCCAGGAACGAGTATGTCAGTTGAAGCACTAAGCGCTTTCATTGCTGAGTATATTGCCGGACGACGGCAAACAAAGCTGGAAGCATTTGATAAAGAGGCCGCCAAGCGCAGCGATACAGATAGCGCAACGCTTGCGGCAGAACGCCGGGAACTGGAGCTTCGCTATGAACCGAAAGCCTGGCTGACGGATGCCGCGAAGCGAGCCGGACAAATTAACCTCGTGACCCATGCGGCGAAATTTACCCACGGGGATTCAAAAAGCAGCAGTATCTACAGCGAGGCAGTGGCGCTGGAAGGGTATCTCAGCACTGCTGCGTTGTCAGGTCTGGAACCGGATGCCGTGGGAAACGCCGCGGCGCTGGACGTCGCGAAATTACTGCAAACGCGGGTTGAAGGCGGTGACTCCCTACTGGCAAGCCTGAAACGTGGCGATCGCGCTGCGTTGGCCGCTTTTACCGATGACGCAAACCAACTGGATGAATGGATTGCGGGATTTTCCCGTGCCTTAACGCCCGGAGAGCCCGCTTCACACAAGCTGGCTAAACAGGGCTATTTCCCGGTAGGTGAAAATTACCATCTGCTGAGCCCGTTATTTGCCACCTCGCTTGTTCACGCCATGCATCAGAAAATGATTGCCTTCCGTTTTGGCGACGATGTTAAAGCCATCTGGAAAGCGCGCCGGGAGAAAACCTGGCATCCCACTCCGCTGACGCTTTTCCCGCATTCAGCGGAAATACACTTTGGTGGCACCAAACCGCAAAACATTTCCTATCTCAACAGCGTCCGTGGCGGGCGCAGCTGGCTGCTTTCCTGCCAGCCGCCGCAGTGGAAAAGAGCAGACAAGCCGCCGACGACGTTACGTTCTATTTTCACTTCAGGTGGTCAGTTTGATCGACGTGCAAACAGCACTGTCCAGCTGCTTGTGTCATTGTTGGCCAGAACCGGTGATTACACCAACGTCCGTATTCGCGAAGCGCGTGATGAATATATTGATGCGCTTATCGACCTGCTGTTTGTGGTGGCGTCAGAACTACAGCGTGATACGTGGCAAAACTGGACGCTCTCGTGCGAACGATTAGTCACTCATCAACAACTCTGGCTCGATCCCTGGCGCACCAAAACCGATGAGGCTTTTCGGCTCGAGCGGGATAAAGACGACTGGCAGGTTAGCGTCGCGACAGATTTTGCCCTGTGGCTTAACGCGCGTCTGAGCAAGGCGTTGAAGGACCTGGGGTATGTGGAACAGCGTGAATGGCAAACCCGTGAGCGTTTACGCAGCAACCTGCGTGAAATGGAAAAAATTATCCGGGAGGCGCTGAAATGAGTTCCTTGATCCTGCTTCGCCGTATCAGCGTCGAAAACGCCAACGCGATTGCTGGCCTGACTTACGGTTTCCCCGCCATTACCCATTTCCTGGGATTTGCCCATGCGCTGTCGCGCAGGTTGACCGAAACGCACGGGCTGCGCATTGATGGCTGTGCCGTGGTCAGCCACGAACAACAGATCCATGCGCACACGTCTGGCCGCGATTATCAGTTTGCCCTGACCCGCAATCCGCTTACACGGGACGCGAAAACGGCCTCCTTTAACGAAGAGGGGCGCATGCACATGACGGTTTCGCTGCTGCTCGAGTGTCACGGGGAAATCCCCAACGGTGAATACGGGCAACGCGACCTGGCCGAGTTTCTGTCTCAGGTGTGCCCTACGCTCCGGCTGGCCGGAGGAATCATCGTGGATATCCAGAATATTTCCGTTATGGCGATGCCTGCCAGCGCTCAGGAGATGGGCCGATTACAGTGGCAACTGATGCCGGGCTTTGCTTTACGCGACCGAAGTAGCTGGCTGGGCGAACATCATCAAATGCTTCTTGAAAACGATCCTAACGCCACGCTGCTTGACGCCTGGCTGGATTTTGCTGCGCTAAAAATACAGGCCGAAACGCCGGAAGACGGCAACATACGCGAAGATGAACCGGCCAACTGGCATGTTGTTCCCAAACCCAATTCCGGTTATCTGGTGCCATTAATGACCGGCTACCAGCGTATCTCTGAACTCTACGCCCCTGGCGTCGTGGCAAACGCGCGCGATGCGGAAACGCCCTTTGCATTTACCGAAGCGGTGTATGGCGTGGGCGAGTGGTGCGGTCTGCACCGTATTCGGTCACTGGACGAGATTTTCTGGCGTTATCGGACGACGGAAACGGGCTATTACTGTCAGGGCGCGGGCGCGCCGGTGACAACTGAACATCTTAATTAAAAAGGACTTATCTATGGCAAAGGCTCCAACGGCCGTTAAAACGGCATCCGTACTGGCATTTGAACGTAAGCTGGCAACCTCGGATGCGGTGATGTATTCCGGAAGCTGGCAGGGCAAGCAGTGGCAACCGATCCGTATACAGGAAAAAGCGGTCCGCGGTACGATTTCGAACCGCCTGAAAAATGCCCTGACCAACGATCCGGCTAAACTGGATGCCGAGATCCAGAAAGCGAACCTGCAGCGTGTGGATGTGGCGGCGCTTCCTGCCGATGCAGACACCCTGAAGGTGAAGTTTACCCTACGCGTGCTGGGCAACCTGTCGACGCCATCAGTGTGTAACGATCGCGCCTATCAGGATGAACTTCAGCAGGTTATCGACGGCTATATCAGTGAACACGGTTTTGCCGAACTGGCGCGCCGCTACGCAACTAACCTGGCGAACGGACGTTTTTTATGGCGTAACCGCGTCGGTGCAGAAAAAATTATCGTGACCGTGACGGGCAGTACGTCATGGACGTTTGATGCGTACAGTTATGCGCTGCGAGATTTTTCTGCCAGCGACGAGAGCCTAAACGCACTGGCCCAGGAAATCGAAAAAGGGCTTAGCGGCGAAGGTTTTGTGCTGTTGAACGTCGAAGCGCAGGTGCTACTCGGTGCCGGACAGGAGATCTTCCCGTCGCAGGAGCTGGTTCTGGACAGCAACAGCAGCAAGAGCCGCCTGTTGTATCAGGTAGACAGCGTTGCGGGCATGCATTCGCAGAAAATCGGTAATGCCATTCGAACTATCGATACCTGGCACCCTCAGGTAGATGCGCTGGGCGCTATTGCCGTTGAGCCGTACGGCTCAGTCACCAGTCGCGGTGTAGCTTGTCGTCAGCCGAAAGAGAAAATGGACTTCTATACCTTGCTGGACAACTGGGTGACGAAGGGCCAAAAGCCTGACGTTGAACAGCAGCATTATGTGATGGCCGTGCTGATCCGCGGCGGCGTCTTCGGTGAGAAGGGCGAGTAAGGAGTGGTTATGGATCACTATCTAGAGATCCGCGTCCTGCCCGACCCGGAGTTCAGCGAGGAGATGCTGATGGCCGCGCTGATGGCTAAACTGCATCGTGCGCTGGGCCAACGGGGGCTGGGGGATATTGGTATCAGCTTCCCTGCACATGGCATAAAGCCCGGCGCGATGTTACGCCTGCACGGTTCGCAACAGGCGTTAAGCGAGCTCGACTCCCTGGCATGGCGAAAGGGACTAAGCGATTACTGCCTGTGCACGGCGATACAACCCGTTCCAGAGGTAAAGCAATGGCGATGCGTGTCCCGTGTGCAGGTGAAAAGCAGCGCGCAGCGGCTTATGCGCCGTTCGGTAAAAAAAGGATGGATCACTGAGGAAGAGGCGCAGCAGCGCCTTTTAAAAATGGAAGAGGCTCGGACTGATTTGCCCTGGCTTAATTTACGTAGCCTCTCTACAGGTCAGTCTTTCAGGCTTTTTATTCGTCATGGTGAGTTGCTTCCCGCACCCGTGGATGGACGCTTTTCAACCTACGGGATGAGCGCGACAGCGACAGTTCCCTGGTTCTGAGAAAACACAGCCGCATCAGCGTTCAGGGTGCGGTTTTTTCTGCGAGACGGGTATCAAAAATAAAGGGCATCTGCTGAACAGAACTGAGCGCCGTATGGAATGCCGGATGTAAGGGGTTAAGGATGGCATTGTTTTCATAGGGTATGATGCAGGAAGGTAGGATAAGCGCGAGGGCACTGCTAGCCTGCAACCACCCGGTTCCCAGATCCATCGTCGATACCGGTGCCGGATTTTCCTGCCAGTCCTCGGGGAGCCAGGCTTTATCCAGGTAATCAATCTGGTCATCCGGGATATCAATGCTGAAAAGCTGGTACTGATTCAACACGGTATCTTTTCTGACGTGCACCAAAATCTCCAGTGAGGCCAGCGAGATGGACGTGGACACATATACGGCGGGATGCCCTTTATGATTCCAGCGACCACCGTACTGATTTGCGCCGCTTCCACTCCACGCTTCGCTGGCATAGCGTCCCGTCACCAGCCGATAAAAAATCATGCAAACACTCCGTGTTCCAGACGACCAATCAAATCGGTGACTTCCAGTGCACCGGTTTCCGTAGCGATCAGGTCAACAGGCGCAACATTGCCAAGCCCGCGCACCGGCGACTGGAGCCAGGTCCATGCTTCTTCTTTACTGCCAAAATAGTCGACGGCCGCATCCAGCACCCGAACAAAACGGGCTACGCGTTCGCTCTCATCCGGCGTCAGCGTCCGTCCCGCGCTTTTGCGGCGGGCCACGTTACGTTCGTTAATCCCGGTAACGCGTAAAATGTCCGCTTTCGACATGGCCGTCCATTCATGAATATTGTCGAGCACGCTGACGGGCAATCCCTGGTTGAGAAATTCTATCAGCCGCATACCTCTGTTCGCGGGTAAACCGGCGTAGCGCCAAAGTGCGTTATCAGCAGGTTTCTTGGCGGGTATCCAGGTTCTCATGTTACCTCCTGATTAATGTCATTTGTCATGTTTAAGTATAGCCATTTGTCAGATGGAGTGGAATGGGGATTTTTTGTGCTGGGTGGTTTGTGAGAAGAACGATGTTTTGACCCTAATTTTTAACGGTTGTGTAATTCATTGATTTTAAATGAGTATTTTTGGTGGATAAAAAAGAGGGTCAGAGAAGGTTTTTTAGCTTTTTTTGTATGCAAATCAGAAGGGTGTGGAGATATTATTTCAGTGCACTGCCGTACAGGCA
>NZ_JADBQN010000045.1:318-18092 GCF_014895915.1 Enterobacter cloacae complex sp. P13B | reverse complement strand
CGGGGTGTGCATATTACGCTTTCCCGCTTCAGAGTCAAGCGTTTATTTTCGCTGTTCTCTGCTGACCCGGCGGCGTGTGTGCCGTTGTTCCGTGTCAGTGGAGGCGCATTATAGGGAGTAATTCCGAAGCTGCAAGGATAAAGTGAAAATTATTTACTAACTGCTCACTTTCCAGGCGAAACGCATCCCAGACCTCAATTTTCGCCTGGTTTTTAAACAAAAACGAGCCGCAAGCGGCTCGTTTTTGCGTTTTGTGACTTACTGCACTGCCACAATACGATCGTCGTTGGCTTCCAGACGGATAACTTTGCCCGGAATCAGTTCTCCGGAGAGGATCTGCTGCGCCAGCGGGTTTTCGATCTGCTGCTGAATAGCACGTTTCAGTGGACGCGCACCATAAACCGGATCGTAACCATTCTCGCTCAGCAGCTTCAGCGCATCGTCGGAGATGTGAATTTCATATCCACGCTCTTCCAGACGTTTGTACAGACGCTGCAGCTGGATCTGCGCAATCGACGCAATGTGTTTCTCACCCAGAGGATGGAATACCACCACTTCGTCAATACGGTTAATGAACTCCGGACGGAAGTTATGGCTCACCACACCGAGCACCAGATCCTTCATATGGCTGTAGTCAAGTTCACCGAAACGTTCCTGAATCAAATCGGAACCCAGGTTCGAGGTCATGATGACGACCGTATTACGGAAATCGACCGTTCTCCCCTGCCCGTCTGTCAGACGACCATCATCCAGCACCTGAAGCAGGATGTTGAACACATCCGGATGCGCTTTTTCCACCTCATCCAGCAGGATGACGGAATAAGGACGCCGGCGCACCGCTTCGGTCAGGTAGCCGCCCTCTTCATAACCAACATATCCCGGAGGCGCACCGACCAGGCGCGAGACGGAGTGTTTCTCCATGAACTCGGACATGTCGATACGCACCATCGCATCGTCGCTGTCGAACATAAAGTTTGCCAGCGCTTTACACAGTTCGGTTTTACCGACACCGGTCGGCCCCAGGAACAGGAACGAACCGATCGGGCGATTTGGATCGGAAAGCCCAGCACGGCTACGGCGAATAGCGTTGGAGACCGCTTCAACCGCCTCGTCCTGACCAATCACGCGCTGATGCAGATCCTGTTCCATACGCAGCAGCTTATCGCGTTCGCTTTCCATCATGCGCGCCACCGGAATACCGGTCCAGCGAGCGAGCACTTCGGCAATTTCGGCATCCGTCACTTTATTACGTAACAGACGCATGGTTTTGCCTTCAGACTGCGTGGCGATCTCAAGCTGTTTCTCCAGCTCAGGGATTTTGCCGTACTGCAGTTCAGACATACGTGCCAGGTCACCCACACGGCGAGCCTGCTCAATGGCAATTTTGGCCTGTTCGAGTTCTGCTTTAATGGTCTGCGTGCCAGAGAGAGAGGCCTTCTCGGCTTTCCACTCTTCTTCCAGCTCAGAATACTGGCGCTCTTTATCGTCCAGTTCTTCATTGAGCATATCCAGGCGTTTCTTACTGGCTTCATCAGACTCTT
The DNA here is from genome assembly GCF_014895915.1 of Enterobacter cloacae complex sp. P13B. Lineage (NCBI taxonomy): Bacteria > Pseudomonadati > Pseudomonadota > Gammaproteobacteria > Enterobacterales > Enterobacteriaceae > Enterobacter > Enterobacter cloacae complex sp. P13B. Next base: position 16,551 of record NZ_JADBQN010000045.1, on the reverse strand, counting down.
TTTTCAGCGCCTGCTGTTCCAGCTTGAGCTGAATGATGCGGCGGTCGAGTCGGTCCAGTTCTTCCGGCTTCGAGTCAATCTGCATACGAATGCTCGACGCCGCTTCATCGATCAGGTCGATTGCTTTATCAGGCAACTGACGATCGGCGATATACCGATGCGAAAGCGTCGCCGCCGCAACGATGGCCGGGTCAGTAATTTGCACATGGTGGTGCAGTTCATAACGCTCTTTCAGACCACGCAGGATCGCGATGGTATCTTCAACGCTTGGCTCAGCAACAAACACTTTCTGGAAGCGACGTTCCAGAGCGGCATCTTTCTCAATGTACTGACGATACTCATCAAGCGTAGTGGCACCGACACAGTGAAGTTCACCACGCGCCAGCGCAGGTTTCAGCATGTTCCCGGCATCCATTGCGCCGTCAGCTTTACCGGCTCCGACCATGGTGTGCAGTTCGTCGATAAACAGAATGACGTTGCCTTCCTGTTTCGCCAGGTCGTTCAGCACGCCTTTCAAACGCTCTTCAAACTCACCGCGGTATTTCGCCCCGGCCACCAGCGCGCCCATATCCAGCGCCAGTACGCGGCGGCCTTTCAACCCTTCCGGCACTTCACCGTTTACGATACGCTGCGCAAGCCCTTCAACGATGGCGGTTTTACCGACCCCCGGCTCACCAATCAGTACCGGGTTGTTTTTGGTACGACGCTGCAGTACCTGAATCGTACGGCGGATCTCTTCGTCACGGCCGATAACCGGGTCAAGTTTGCCCTGCTCGGCACGTTCGGTCAGATCGACCGTAAATTTCTTCAAAGCCTGACGTTGGTCTTCGGCTCCCTGATCGTTCACGCTTTCACCTCCGCGCATTTTCTCAATCGCCTGAGTCACATTGGCGGTGGTTGCACCGGCAGATTTCAGCAGGTCGGTCAAGGTACCGCGTGATTCAAGCGCCGCCAGAACAAAGAGCTCCGACGAAATAAAGTTGTCCCCACGTTTTTGCGCCAGCTTGTCGCAAAGGTTCAGCACGCGCACCAGATCCTGCGACGGTTGAACGTCGCCGCCGGTACCTTCTACCTGCGGTAAACGGCTCAGCGCCTGATCGATAGCGGTGCGTAACTGGCCAGCATTAATGCCAGCAGACGTTAATAAAGGACGTACCGATCCCCCTTCCTGATTCAGCAAGGCGCTCATTAAATGAAGAGGTTCGATGAATTGGTTGTCGTGCCCCAGTGCAAGGGACTGGGCATCGGCGAGAGCAAGCTGGAATTTATTAGTAAGACGATCCAGACGCATAACTCCTCCCATAACAGGTCAAATTTGCTACTGGAGATTAAATGAGGTCATCCCTCAATTATTCAAGGTTAATGACCTGAATTATGTGAAAAGAAAACGGCACGTGCCGGATCGTCTTGATTCTTTAGGTTATATCAGCCAAATGAAACTTGCCATACGACCCGTCGTCTTGTCGCGGCGATAGGAGAAAAAATCATCCTTTTCGGTGAACGTACAGCGATCGCCACCGAAGATCTGCGTTACGCCAATATTATTCAGACGCTGGCGGGCAAGCTGGTAAATATCCGCCAGATATTTTTCCCCGGCAGGCAGGAAGGCCTCAATGGCTTGCGGATCTTTTTCCATGAATGCTTCGCGAACCTCCGGCCCCACTTCAAAAGCACGAGGGCCAATCGCCGGACCTAGCCAGGCCATGATATTGGCGGGATTATCATTGAAGCAGACGACGGTCTCTTCCAGCACGCCCTCGCATAAGCCACGCCAGCCCGCGTGCGCTGCTGCTACCTCCGTACCGGCACGGTTACAAAACAGAACCGGCAGACAATCGGCGGTCATTACGGCACAAACCGTGCCCGGCGTATTACTGTAAGAAGCATCGGCGCGTTTGGAAGCGTAAGGTTCTCCCGTCAGCTTCAGTACCGCTTTGCCGTGAACCTGCTCCAGCCAAACCGGCTTCGACGGCAGATTTCCCGCAGCAAACAGACGCGTGCGGTTCTCTTCAACGTGTTCCAGGCTATCGCCGCAGTGCGCGCCGAGGTTTAAAGACTCCCACGCGCCCTGGCTCACGCCGCCAATACGGGTCGAACTACAGGCGGCCACGCCTGCAGGCAGCGGCCACTCCGGGACAATCAGTTTGGTCATAACCAGTCCACTTGATCCTTATGTTCTTCGAAATCAGCACGCATGGCATCAATGAGTTCCACCATATCCTGCGGGATAGGCGCATGCCATTCCATCTGGATACCACTGATCGGGTGATAAAGACGCAGCATGGTCGCGTGCAGCGCCTGACGATCGAATTTACGCAGTACGCTGATGAACTCATCTGACGCGCCTTTTGGCGGACGCGGACGACCGCCGTACACCTGATCCCCCACCAGCGGATGGGTAATGTGCGCCATGTGAACGCGGATCTGGTGAGTACGACCGGTTTCCAGGCGCAGGCGCAGGCGGGTATGAATACGGAAGTGCTCCATAATGCGATAGTGCGTCACCGCCGGTTTACCCATCGGATGCACCGACATATGGGTACGTTTCGTCGGGTGACGGCTGATCGGCTCTTCTACCGTGCCGCCAGCGGTCATGTGTCCAATCGCCACCGCTTCATATTCGCGAGTAATCTCACGCAGCTGCAGCGATTCCACCAGACGGGTCTGAGCGGGAACGGTCTTCGCCACCACCATCAGACCGGTGGTGTCTTTATCCAGACGGTGAACGATGCCTGCACGTGGGACATCCGCAATCGGCGGATAATAATGAAGAAGTGCGTTAAGTACCGTACCGTCTGGATTCCCTGCGCCCGGATGAACAACCAGGTCGCGCGGCTTGTTGATCACCAGAATGTCATCATCTTCATAGACGATGTCCAATGGGATATCCTGCGGCTCGAAGCGGATTTCCTCTTCGATTTCAGCATTGATGGCAACAGCTTCCCCACCAAACACTTTCTCTTTTGGTTTGTCCCAGATCTTGCCGTTTACCAGCACGCGCTGGTCAAGGATCCATTCTTTTATGCGTGAACGCGAATAATCAGGGAACAATTCGGCCAAAGCCTGATCTAAGCGTTGACCGAGCTGATTTTCGGAGACTGTTGCGGTGAGTTCTACTCGTTGTGCCATAAACTGCTTCTTTGTTTAACGTTGGGTTTTACGGCTTTGCCGTTTAATATAGTGTGCTATTGTAGCTGGTCTTAATCGGGAGCAGGAACAGAGTTTCTCCCGGACAAACATTTGAGGAAAGTCAAAACGTCATGACGCGCATGAAATATCTGGTGGCAGCGGCCACGTTGAGCCTGGCTTTGGTGGGCTGCTCCGGTTCGAATGAACAGGTCCCTGACAATCCGCCGAATGAAATCTATGCGACTGCACAACAAAAGTTGCAGGACGGTAACTGGAAACAGGCGATAACGCAACTGGAAGCGTTGGATAATCGCTATCCATTTGGTCCGTATTCGCAGCAGGTACAGTTAGATCTTATCTACGCCTACTACAAAAATGCCGATCTGCCGCTGGCTCAGGCAACTATCGATCGTTTCATGCGTCTGAACCCGACTCATCCTAACATCGACTACGTCATGTACATGCGCGGCCTGACCAACATGGCGCTGGACGACAGCGCCCTGCAGGGCTTCTTCGGCGTAGATCGCTCCGACCGTGACCCGCAGCATGCGCGCGACGCCTTCAATGACTTCTCCAAGCTGGTGCGCGGCTATCCGAACAGTCAGTACGTGACCGACGCGACCAAACGTCTGGTGTTCCTGAAAGATCGTCTGGCGAAATATGAGTACTCCGTTGCGGAATACTATACCCGCCGTGGCGCCTGGGTTGCCGTGGTTAACCGCGTAGAAGGTATGCTGCGTGATTACCCGGATACTCAGGCAACGCGCGACGGCCTGAAGCTGATGGAAAATGCTTACCGTCAGATGCAGATGACCGCTCAGGCTGAAAAAGTGGCGAAAATCATCGCCGCGAACAGCAGCAACACCTGATATCGCTTCAATGCAAAACGGCAGCCCGAAGGCTGCCGTTTTTTTATTCAATTCAGACATCCGCTGAAGCGCTTTAGCCTCAACACATCCCGTCAACTATGACCGCAATTCGTACCTTCCACAAGGTAAATCTCATCTCTTCCTGCCCTGCCTCACAAAAAAGATTCCCTGACAAAAACCGACAAAATAACGTGATCTAAATCACACATTTTGACATTAGGTCGGGTATGCTGGAATCACCAAGACGGAAAGACAAGAGGTAAAATTTATGACAATGAACATTACCAGTAAACAAATGGAAATTACTCCGGCAATTCGCCAGCACGTCGCAGACCGTCTCGCCAAACTGGATAAATGGCAAACACATTTGATTAATCCACATATCATCCTGTCCAAGGAGCCCCAGGGTTTCATCGCTGACGCAACTATCAATACTCCAAACGGCCATCTGGTCGCCAGCGCAAAACATGAGGATATGTACACCGCTATTAACGATTTGATCAACAAGCTGGAACGGCAGCTCAATAAAGTGCAACACAAAGGTGAAGCCCGTCGCGCCGCAACGTCGGTGAAAGACGCCAGCTTCGCGGAAGAAGTTGAAGAAGAGTAATCCTTTAAATTGAGTGTACCGCCAACGCGCCTTCGGGCGCGTTTTTTATTGACAGGGTGAAAACAGTACGGGTACTTTAACGGTATCAATCACAGGATGACTTTATGAAACTTACGCCGTTCTTCTTCGCATTCTTTTTTACCTTCCCCTGAACGGGAGGCGTTTCGTCGTGTGATAAAGAATGCGAAGACGAACAACAAGGCCTCCCACACCGGGGGGCCTTTTTTATTGATAACGATAAAATGAGACAGGCAACACTATGACACCGGAAAACCCGTTACTGGATCTGCGAGTAAAAATCAGCGCGCTGGATGAAAAATTACTGGCGCTGCTGGCCGAACGTCGCGCCCTCGCCGTTGAAGTGGGCAAAGCCAAGCTGGACTCCCATCGTCCGGTCCGTGACATCGACCGCGAGCGGGATCTGCTGGAACGTCTCATCCAGCTCGGCAAAGCGCATCACCTTGATGCCCACTACATCACCCGGCTGTTCCAGCTCATCATCGAAGATTCCGTTCTGACCCAGCAAGCGCTACTCCAGCAGCATCTCAATAAAACCAACCCGCACTCGGCGCGCATCGCCTTCCTCGGGCCTAAAGGCTCCTACTCTCATCTGGCCGCACGCCAGTATGCCGCACGTCATTTTGAAGAGTTTATTGAGAGCGGCTGCGCAAAATTCGCCGATATTTTTAACCAGGTTGAGACCGGCCAGGCGGATTACGCCGTGGTGCCGATTGAAAACACCAGTTCCGGTGCCATCAACGACGTCTACGATCTGCTGCAGCATACCAGCCTGTCGCTGGTCGGCGAGCTGACGATCCCTATCGATCACTGCGTACTGGTCTCCGGTTCAACGGACCTGAACACGATCGAAACGGTCTACAGCCATCCGCAGCCTTTCCAGCAGTGTAGCCAGTTCCTGAACCGCTATCCGAACTGGAAAATTGAGTACACCGAAAGCACCTCGGCGGCAATGGAAAAAGTAGCGCAAGCTAACTCCCCAACCGTTGCTGCGCTCGGCAGCGAAGCGGGCGGCGCGCTGTATGGCTTACAGGTTCTGGAACGCAATCTTGCTAACCAGACGCAAAACATCACCCGCTTCGTGGTGCTGGCCCGCAAGGCAATCAACGTGTCAGACCAGGTGCCGGCGAAAACCACGCTGCTGATGGCGACCGGCCAGCAGGCGGGCGCGCTGGTAGAAGCCCTGCTGGTGCTGCGCAACCACAATTTGATCATGACCAGGCTGGAATCACGCCCAATCCACGGTAATCCTTGGGAAGAGATGTTTTACCTCGATATCCAGGCCAACCTGGAATCTGCATCCATGCAGAAAGCCCTGCGCGAACTGGGTGAAATTACCCGTTCAATGAAAGTGCTGGGCTGCTATCCGAGCGAAAACGTCGTCCCGGTCGATCCAAGCTAGCATTCGATAAAACGGCTTTTCTTCATCCCTGCCACATTAACCGGCAGGGTGAAGACGGCTCCGGAAAGCGGATACTTCGCCACCTCCTCCGCATCCATATTTTCCCGCGTGGTGGTAATGAACAGCGTTTTCATATCATCGCCGCCAAAGCAGACCATCGTCGGGCAACGCACCGGCATGCGGTATTCTTCCAGTTGCTCCCCTTGTGGAGAAAAACGCGCGATACGCCAGCCGTCAAACAGCGCGCTCCAGTAGCAGCCTTCCACATCCATCGCCGCACCGTCCGGTATCCCTTCTCCCGCGTTAAACTGACGAAATACCTCACGCCTGCCGGGTTCGCCCTGCTCGTTAAGCGGCGTGCGGTAAATTACGCCGTTTGGCGTGTCTGAGGTAAACATCCACTGTTTATCCGGGGTAAACGCTAAGCCGTTGTGCCCGTGAATATCGCACTGGATCACTTTCGGCGTCAGGTCGTTGTCGATGCGCATCAGCAGGGCACCGTTGTAATCTCCCGGCCCCCAGAACGTGCCCGCATAGAACCGGCCCTTATGGTCGGTACCCCCATCATTAAAACGTGCGAGCTGCGGGTTTGAGGGGTTATCGCACACCTTGCGCTGCAGGAGCCCATGCTTATCGGCAAGCCAGATGCCGTTGCGCATAGCGACGATAAAACCGCCTCGCTCACGCAGGGCAAAGCAGCCCACCTCTTCATGGAAGGAAAGCACGGTATGTTCCGCCGTCGGCAGGTGATAGCGGTGGATCTCCCCTTCCAGAATATCCGCCCAGTAAAGCGCATTTTCTTCTGCGCTCCACGTCGGGCATTCGGGCAGATGCCCGGTGTAGTTCAACAGCAGCTGCGGTTCAGCCATGACAGTTCCCCAAAATGAAAAAAGCCAGCATTGCTGGCTTTCAGTATATACATCATTGGATTACTGGCGACTGTCATTTGCCTGACGCAACAGCGTGCGGCTTTCACTCTGGAAACGAGTGGCGTAATCGCCGAACCAGTGCTCCACTTTGCGGAAGCTGTCGATAAACGCCTGCTTGTCTCCGTGCTCCAGCAGCGTAATGGCTTCGCCAAAGCGTTGATAGTAGCGCTTGATCAGCGCCAGGTTATTTTCAGACGACATGATGATGTCGGCGTAAAGCTGGGGATCCTGCGCAAACAGACGCCCGACCATCGCCAGCTCAAGACGATAGATCGGTGAAGAGAGCGCCAGCAACTGTTCAAGCTGCACGTTCTCTTCAGCCAGATGCAGGCCGTAGGCAAAGGTCGCAAAGTGGCGCAGCGCCTGAATGAACGCCATGTTCTGATCGTGCTCGACCGCGCTGATGCGGTGCAGCCTCGCGCCCCAGACCTGAATCTGTTCCAGGAACCATTGATAGGCTTCCGGCTGACGGCCGTCGCAGTAAACCACCACCTGCTTCGCCAGGCTGCCGCTGTCCGGGCCAAACATCGGGTGCAGCCCGAGCACCGGGCCCGTATGCGCAGCCAGCATCGCCTGCAGAGGACCGTTTTTAACGGAAGCCAGATCCACCAGAATGCAGTCTTTTGGTAAAGGAGGAAGCTTCCCGATGATCTGCTCCGTCACGTGGATCGGCACGCTGACGATAACCATTCCGGCATCTTTCATCAGTTCCGGTGCTTGTGCCCAGTCCTCTTTTTCCAGAATGCGCACCTGATAGCCAGAAAGCGTCAGCATTTTCTCGAACAGACGCCCCATCTGCCCTGCTCCGCCAACAATCACCACCGGACGCAGGGACGGACAGAGAGTTTTAAAGCCCTTGTCGTTTTCGCTGGAATAGGATTCCCGCATCACGCGACGCAGAACATCTTCAATCAAATCCGGCGAAACGCCCAGCGCCTGCGCCTCTTTACGACGGGAGGCCAGCATTGAGGCTTCGCGCTCCGGGACGTAAATCGGCAGGCCGTATTTGCTTTTCACCTCACCGACTTCGGCAACAAGCGCCATGCGGCGTGCCAGCAGGTCCAGCAGCGCCTTATCCACTTCATCAATTTGATCGCGCAGTGCGGTCAATTCAGCAACCATAACTACCCTCTTAAACCAGACGCGTCGCCAGCTGGCCGCTTAAATCTTTATGGATCTCACGCAGCAGCGCATCGGTGGTTTCCCAGCTGATGCAGGCATCCGTCACGGAGACGCCGTGCTTCATCGCGCTGCGCGGCTGTTCTGATGACTGATTACCTTCATGAATGTTGCTCTCAATCATCAGGCCGATAATCGAACGGTTTCCGTCTTTGATCTGTGCGACCACGGATTCCGCAACCGCTGGCTGGCGACGGTAATCTTTATTCGAATTACCATGACTGCAATCTACCATCAGTGCCGGACGCAGTCCCGCCTGTTCCATCTCTTTTTCACACTGCGCCACGTCCGCCGGGCTGTAGTTTGGCGCTTTACCGCCGCGCAGGATCACATGACCGTCCGGGTTGCCCTGCGTTTGCAGCAGGCACACCTGGCCCGCCTGGTTGATCCCAACAAAGCGGTGCGGCATGGCGGCGGCGCGCATGGCGTTGATCGCCGTCGCCAGGCTGCCATCGGTACCGTTTTTAAAGCCAACCGGCATCGACAGGCCAGACGCCATCTCACGGTGGGTTTGCGATTCAGTCGTACGCGCACCAATTGCGGACCAGCTAAACAGATCGCCCAGGTATTGCGGGCTGTTTGGATCCAGCGCTTCGGTTGCCAGCGGCAGCCCCATGCTGACCAGTTCCACCAGCAGGCGACGCGCAATCTTCAGGCCTGCTTCCACATCAAACGAGCCATCCATGTGCGGATCGTTGATCAATCCTTTCCAGCCAACCGTCGTGCGTGGCTTTTCAAAATAGACGCGCATCACCAGATAGAGGCTATCGCTGACCTCCTCCGCTAATGCTTTAAATCGACGCGCATACTCAATGGCGGTTTCAGGATCGTGAATAGAGCAAGGACCACAAACCACCAGCAGGCGCGGATCGCGGCCAGCGATAATGTCAGAAATGGTCTGGCGAGAGTGCTCGATCTGAGCCTCCTGCGCGGCGCTCAGCGGAAACTCCGCTTTCAGTTGATCCGGGGTAATCAAAACCTGTTCGTCAGTGATATGTACGTTGTTCAGCGCGTCTTTTTGCATGATAGCGATCCTGTAAAGCTCGTTTGCGATAGTTGTTTTCCTCAGTGAGGTGAAACCACGATACCATAAAAAGTAAACATTTCAATCCAAAATGCGTACATATTAGTTTACAGTCGCACAATAAAAGCAAAAACCAGCCGCTAAAATCGTAAACTTTAAATTACACTCTAAATTTCTCCCGCCAGGCTATGCTGAAGAAAAAGGAGAAGGATTATGCGATCGATTGCTTTCGTCCTGCTGTCGCTGTTTTTATCGGGCTGTCAGATTAATCCTTACACTTTCCAGCCCAACTGGACGAGCCCGGACTGGTTCAGCGCGGGTAAAGAAGACGCCATAAATGGCCTGCCGGTTAAAGATAACCAGACCCTGGCCGATAGTTTTAACGACCCCCACGTCGATCGTAATGAATATCTTCGCGGCTATGCTGATGGTCAGAAGAAAGTGTGTGAAGAAGGCTTTATTCATGCATGGGGATTAGCGGGCAAATCTTATCCAGCCAGTTGTGATACTGTTGAAAATGCAGCGAAACTGCATGCGTCATGGCAAAAAGGAATGGATGAAAGTATGCGTTCCAGCAGGCTTAATTAAGTCTGCTTTTATTCTTTGGAAAATAAACAACTGTAGGATTTAGCTTAGGTCAGCCATGGGCTATTTCTGACATAATGACGGTTCTGATAAACAATGGTATTCTGCCCGCAACTCTTAAGGACATCTATTTCCGGAGCGGTACGGCGGATTCTGGTGAGAAATTTATACTTGAACTCTTTGTTCCGACTCACTCTGGTGCTAATGCTGTTCCTTATGGTGGGCCCGGCGATGGCAGGCGCGCTCTCGGAGACAGATAAATCGGTACGTTCTATTGTCTCAGGCATAGTGAGCTATACGCGATGGCCGTCGCTTTCCGGTCAGCCTAAACTCTGCATCTATGCCACTTCTCACTATACGCACGCGCTCAGCGAAAACCAGGGGCATAACGAGTTACCTTATACCCCCGTTATTGTACGTAACGATCGGGAAGCCCTGGCCGCGACATGCGATGCTGTTTATTTCGGGACTGAACCACCTGCGAAACAACTTGAATTAATAAGTCAATATCAGGGCAGAGCATTGCTATTAATCTCAGAGCAAAATCCGGAATGTGTTATTGGCAGCGCCTTTTGCCTGATAATCGATCGTGGCCAGGTGCGATTTTCCGTCAATCTGGATGCGTTGACACGCAGTGGCGTCAGGGTTAACCCGGATGTATTGATGCTTGCACGGAATAAGCAGCATGGATAAAGATTTCATCTCGACGCAGCGTCCGACCTTTAAAAGAACGCTGAGGCGAAACAACATGATAAGCGTCATCATCACAATGACGTTAATATGGCTGTTGCTCTGTTTTGCCTCGGTCGTAACATTAAAACAATACGCGCAAAAAAATCTCGAATTAACCGGCGCCACAATGAGCCACAGCCTTGAAGCCTCTCTGGTTTTCAACGATTCACTGGCGGCCAACGAGACGCTCGCTGCGCTGGGTAAGCAGGGGCAGTTTGCCGTAGCAGAAGTCATCAACGGGCATAAAAAGCGCTTTGCCTACTGGTCCTGGAACCCGAAGGATAATAACGACACGCTGGGAGCGCTGGTCAGCCGCTGGCTTTTCCCCGTTCCGGTTGCGCAGCCCATCCTGCACAACGGCGCGAAGATAGGTGAAATACGTCTTACCGCGCGTGACAGCCTTATCAGCCATTTCATCTGGATGTCGTTTGCCGTCCTCACCGGCTGTATTCTTTTTGCAACCGTCGTCGCGCTCACCATTACCCAGTCTCTGCACCGCGGCATGGTCACGGCGCTGCAAAATATCACCGACGTTGTGCATGACGTCCGCACCAATCGCAACTTTTCCCGTCGGGTGAAAGATGGGCGCATTGAAGAATTCCATCAGTTTGGAGAAGACTTTAACAGCCTGCTGGACGAGATGGAGGAGTGGCAGCTTAAGCTCCAGGCGAAAAACGCTCAGCTGCTTCGTACCGCCATGCACGACCCGCTCACCGGTCTTGCTAACCGCGCTGCGTTTCGTAACAGTATTGCGGCATTAATGAATGACCCCTCGGCAAAAACAAACTCGGCCCTGCTCTTCCTCGACGGTGATAATTTTAAGTTTATTAACGACACCTGGGGACACGCGGCAGGAGACTGCGTGCTGATTGAAGTCGCCAGCAGGATGGTGGAATTTGGCGATAAACGCCATCAGTCCTACCGCCTTGGCGGTGACGAATTTGCCATGGTGCTGTACGGGGTGCATTCTGAACCAGAGGTTCAACACATTTGTGCTGCGCTAGCGCAGCAGTTTATCCGTCCGTTTGATCTGCATAACGGACAAAAAGCATCGATGTCACTCAGCATTGGCTTTGCTCTGGCGTGGGAAAATGCTTCCGTGGAAGCATTACTGGAGAGGGCTGACCGCAACATGTACCAGGTTAAAAACCAGCGTACGAAAACAATAAGTTAGAAAGGATACACTATGTTAAAACGTTACTTCGCGCCGTTAGTTATGGCCTCACTGGTTCTGGCAGGCTGTCAGTCGCCGCCCCAGGGCAAATTTACTCCTGAGCAAATCGCGGCGATGAAGTCATACGGTTTTAACGAACTGAACGGCGACTGGTCGCTTGGTATGTCGGACACCATCCTCTTTGATAAGAATGACGCCAGACTGCGTCCGGAAAGTGAAACACAGATCCAGTCCATGGCCTCTCGTCTGGCGAAAACTGGCCTGAATCACGCGCGAATGGACGGTCATACGGATAATTACGGTGAAGCAAGCTACAACGAAGCCCTGTCGTTAAAACGCGCCAATGCCGTGGCCGACGCGTGGGCGAAGGGCGCGAATATCCCGCGCAGCAATCTCACCACCCGGGGATTAGGCCAAAAATATCCGATTGCGAGCAACAGCACTGCACAAGGGCGCGCTGAAAACCGCCGGGTGTCAGTGGTTATCAGCGCGCCATAGGATTATTTAGCGGATGATTCGGTGAGCGACACGCCTGTTGCCGCTCGCCAGCGCAGCCAGTCAATCAGAACAAACAGCGCCAGACTCACGCCCATCACCGGCAAAGCCAGCCCCAGCAGTGCGCTGATGACCACGGTAACACCTCTTCCCCACCCTGACAGCGCCAGCCAGCTCTGAGCAAGCGTCTGCACCGGATTCATTGCCGACTGTGCCGGACGACGCATCCACCACATCCGGTATCCCCAGATGATAAGCACGCACAGGGCAAGGCCGAAAGCAACGAGCAGCAGCTGATTCACCAGCCCGAATAAGATCCCCATATGGAAATCCACGCCCCAGCGGGTCAGTTTTGCCATGAGCGGGAAGTCCTCGAATCGGGTTCTGTCGAGGATCTGCATCGTACCGGGATCAACCGCAACGGCGTCCACCTGAGTCGGCCAGCTGCGGTCGATTTCCGTTACTGTCCATGCGCGATCCATTGTTTTCGCCGGGCGGATCTCCAGCCTGTTGGCATCAATCCCCGCTTTACGCGCCGCGCTTAACACACCGTCAAACCGCGTCAGATCCATCGCCATTTCCGGCATCATCATTCCGCCGTGATGGCCACGGTGTTCGGCGTGCTCATCCACGCTCTCCGGCACGCCGGATAGCATCGTATTCACCTGCGGGGTTAGCCAGTTCAACTCAGCGCGCAGCTTATCAACATTCCCCCCCGCCCACTGGGACCAGGTCAGGCCGGTTGCAGAGAAGAGCAGCATGCCCCCCAGTAATATCCAGCCGAGCGTCACATGCACCCGACGGCGGTTCTGGAAGCGATTGTTAATCCGGCGTTTTGGTCGGGTATAAAACCACAGGGCAATCCCTCCCAGTGCGGCCACCCACATCCAGGAAGCGGCCAGTTCGCTATAGAGCCGCCCAATATCGCCCAGCATCAGAGAGGTATGCAGATAATCAATGGTCTGACGCAGCGGTAAAATCCCGCTGGTGCCGTACACCGTCATATCCCCCAGCACCGTGAGGCTTACCGGATCGATAAAGATCGCCCGGTTTTCCGAAGGCCCCAGCGTCGGGTCAGCAAACATCACGCGGGTGGTTTCACCTTCAACCAGCCCCGGGCGAACGGCGTGCAAACGCAAATCTGAGCCAACGGCCTTTTCCGCCGTGGCGATTTGTTCCGCCAGCGGCTTCGGCTCGCCCACGGAATCCGTATGGAGCGCGTGCCGGTAGAGCGCATTCTCGAGCTGCGGGGTCGCCACGTACAGCGTACCGGTCAGCGCGGCGAAGAAGATAAACGGGCCGACAAATAGCCCGACGTAGAAATGGAGGCGACGCAGCAGGTTTCCCCATGCCGCGCGCGGAGTGCAGGTAGTCATACTTTTCCTTTTTAAGGCAAAAAGTTATCGATTGAGTTTTTAAAGGGAAAAAGCAGACTGCCGCGGCGGCGCGCGGGTATCAGGGTAAAGCCAGGGGAAAAAGTGCCAGTGGCTGACCGCCTGACGCGGCGGCTTCACGCGAAGCCTTTGCAGCACGATACTAAGCAGCACAATCAGCGCGAGCATCACGCCCGGCACGTGGGCTAACAGCACGCAGTAGCCGCACGCCTCCGCATGGTCGACCGGCATCGTGTGCGGCATATCGCCGTGATGCTCGTCCATCGACATCATGCTCATGTCATGATGCATGCCCGGCATGGCGCTCATGGGGTCTTTCTGCAGCGAGACGGAGATAAGGGGTGCCACCACGATCAGCAGGATCGCAAACAGCGCGGTCAAAGCCGCTGCGCGTTTCCGGTTAGGCTGATGCAGTACGTTATCCACTTCCCCTCCATTCAAGAGGCAAGCATTGTAAATGATTTATGACGAAAGGGTTAATGCGAGAGGTGCGATCGGGCAAAAAAGTCAGCATTTCTAACATAAAGTCGCTTAAGCGATGCTCAGTTCAAACGCTTATATCCAACACCATTGATAAATACAGATTTTTCTTTATGAACAGTTAGTTATATGGATCACTAGCACAGCGAAATGCGGTCAAAAAGTGTTATGTGGAAGTGTCAGGATTTCAAGATGTTGAATATAAAGTAGGGCTGGAAAAGAGTTGATGTTATCAATTAAAGCCCCTAAAAATCGGGCTTCAACATTTAAACCTGCTAATTTGCTAGCTTAGACGGGCCGGAACGAGAGCCGCCAGCTTTTCAGCAAGGACCTGTTCGGATTGACCATCACCATCAAGGCCCATTGCATCAATAGCCGAACAGAGAAATCTATGAAATTCAAAGACACTCTTGCCCTCGGCGATCATATGACAAATAAGAGCAACGTATGCATCGTATTCATCCTTGGCCTTTTCAAACTCATTGATACCAATAGAATCCCATTCATTTAACAGAATCGATTTCACGGTTTCATGCAGCATTGTTTTATCCATCATTTAGGCCCCCCAGGAATAACTGTCACAACATTCCCAGTATTTGAATTTACAATTACGCGCAGGTTGTTAATCGAATCATAGTAGCCAGTCGTTCCCGCCTTCGTAGGAAATAGCTCATCTAACTTGATTGTATTCTCTATCGCAGACGGCGGCCCCCCCCACAGCTTTGCTATTGATGGTTTTTGCAGCCAGTGACCTGCCCCCAGGATTAGATACAACCTTCAGTTAGTAATGTCGGTTGGTTTTCTTCATATTTCCTGTTTCGCCAGTCCGTTACGAATTCAGCTGGTGTCTGGTAATCCAGCGATGAATGGGGACGGCACTCGTTATAATCCTGCCGCCAGTCATTGATCTTTTTCCGGGCATGAAGAATATCGCTGAACCATTGTTCATTTAGACACTCATCGCGAAAGTATCCGTTAAAACTCTCAATAAATCCGTTCTGCGTTGGCTTACCTGGCTGGATAAGTCGTAGTTCCACACCATGCTCAAAGGCCCATTGATCGAGCGCGCTGCAGGTAAATTCCTGGCCCTGATCGGTTCTTGTTATCGCCTGATAGCCCCGAAACAGCGCGATGCTGACCAGAATATGCATGGCCTGAGCTCCTGAAATACCGAAAGCAGCGGTGATCGTCAGACACTCCTTCGTGAAATCATCCACACAGGTCAGGCACTTAATCCTCCGACCGTTGGGCAGTGCGTCCATAACGAAATCCATCGACCATGTCAGGTTCGGCGCATCCGGGCGCAGAAGCGGAAACCGTTCGGTTGCCAGCCCTTTACGGCTTCGTCTGCGTTTTACGCTCAGTCCATTAAGGTGGTAAATACGGTATACCCGCTTGTGATTGACGTGAAGGTCCTCCCGACGCAACAGCTGCCAGATGCGGCGGTAGCCAAGACGCCTGCGCTCCAGTGCCAGCTCAGTGATGCGCCCCGATAAATGCGCATCAGCCGCCGGACGCTGAGCCTCATAGTGGCAGGTCGACAGGGACAAACCTGTAAGCCTGCAGGCACGACGTTGCGACAGACCGGTCGCATCACACATAAACTCAACGGCTTCCCGCTTCTGGCCTGTCGTCAGTACTTTCGCCCCAGAGCCACCTGAAGAGCCTCCTGATCCAGCATGGCTTCGACAAGTAGCTTCTTGAGGCGGGCGTTCTCCTCTTCAAGAGATTTAAGCCGCTTCACCTCAGGAACTTCCATGCCACCAAACTTCTTGCGCCAGGTGTAGAAAGTGGCATCGGAAATGGTGTGCTTACGGCAGAGCTCACGAGCAGAAACTCCGGCTTCCGCTTCGCGAAGAATACTGATGATCTGTTCGTCGGAAAAACGCTTCTTCATGGGGATATCCTCATGTGGATTATGAAGACATTACTAACATCGGGGTGTGTTAATCAACGGGGAGCAGGTCAAGTACTCTATTGTTTTACAATCAGTAACTATACAAACAGTGAAAACAATCTTTAGCTACTAATTGAGTCGACATGAGAAATGGGAATAAAGGCCTCAACTCAAGAAAAGTGACAAGACAACAAACCCAGCACTCAAGGATCATACGAAACAGCAAAGCAAAAACGGCGAGACGAATCTGTTAATCAACATAAATACTCATCGGAGCGAATTGCGAAATCTTTCGGTATATCGAAAAAAATTTTTA
>NZ_JADBQN010000045.1:0-186 GCF_014895915.1 Enterobacter cloacae complex sp. P13B | reverse complement strand
CGAAAGTTGATGATCAAGTTTTCATAAGGAGGGTATTTTTTTAAACTTGCCATTTCGTCAATCCAGGTTCAGGAAAATTCATAATTTATAGCTTAACTCCAAAGATGACAAAAATGTTATCGACAATATTCAATACATGAAAGACTAATGACAAAAAATTATATTGACATCCGCGGTTTACTATTC
>NZ_JADBQN010000044.1:0-22961 GCF_014895915.1 Enterobacter cloacae complex sp. P13B | reverse complement strand
AGCCCACAGGGAGAGGGAGATGGAGACGTCAGGCAATTGTGACTTTACTGTCCAGATAGACGTCCTGAACCGCATTGATCAGCTTCACACCGTCGGCCATCGATTTCTTGAACGCCTTACGGCCAAGGATCAGCCCCATGCCGCCCGCGCGTTTGTTGATAACCGCCGTACGCACCGCGTCTGACAGGTCGGTATCGCCGCCCGCCGCGCCGCCGGAGTTAATCAGCCCTGCACGGCCCATATAGCAGTTCGCCAGCTGGTAGCGCACCAGGTCGATCGGGTTATCGCTGGTTAGCTTGCTGTAAACGCGATCGTCGGTGTAGCCAAAGTTCACCGCTTTATAGCCACCGTTATTCTCCGCCATTTTCTGCTTCACGATGTCTGCGCCAATGGTCGCCGCCAGATGGTTCGCCTGGCCGGTCAGGTCGGCGGAGACGTGGTAATCCACCCCGTCTTTTTTGAACGCCGAGTTACGCAGGTACGCCCAGAGCACGGTCACCATGCCCAGCTCGTGCGCGCGCTCAAACGCTGCGGAGATCTCTTCAATCTGACGACGGGACTGTTCAGAGCCGAAGTAAATTGTCGCCCCAACGGCCACCGCCCCCATGTTGAACGCCTGCTCGACGCTGGCGTAGAGGGTCTGATCATACTCGGTGGGGTAGCTGAGAGTTTCGTTGTGATTCAGCTTCACGAGGAACGGAATGCGGTGGGCATAGCGACGCGAAACCGAAGCCAGCACGCCGTAGGTGGAGGCTACACAGTTACAGCCCGCTTCAATCGCCAGCTCAACAATGTTCTTCGGATCGAAGTAAAGCGGGTTCGCCGCGAAAGAGGCACCCGCCGAGTGCTCAACGCCCTGGTCCACCGGCAGAATAGAGAGATACCCGGTGCCGCCGAGTCGCCCGGTGTTGTAGAGGGTCTGCATGTTTCGCAGAACCGCAGGCGGACGGTTGTTGTCCACCATCACGCGGTCAACGTAGTCGTGACCAGGCAGATACAACTGGTCGGCTGGAATGGTCATACAACGATGCTGTAAAAGGCTGTCGGCGTCTTTGCCAAGCAACTGCGCAATATCAGTCATGTGATACTCCCGTAAATCCGACGTCGTGTCGGTGTGTGTTTATCCAGTCCCATCTTTTATGGGCAGACTAAGCCTGGTACCGACTTAACAGATTTTCCACCATATGCATTTTTTTTCAGCACAATCTGCTGGCTCGATTCGTGTACAACAAAACTGTTACATTGATCAAACAATCGCCACAAAGGTATTTAAAAGGTATTATTGAGTGGTATGTTAAAGGCGTACCTTATCTGACATGCAGGATTAAAAAATGAAAACGAAAGTCCAACTGTCATTCATGATGTTTGTTGAATGGTTTATCTGGGGCGCGTGGTTTGTGCCATTGTGGCTGTGGCTGAGCAAAAGCGGGTTTACCGCCGGGGAAATTGGCTGGTCTTACGCCTGTACCGCGATTGCCGCGATCCTCTCTCCTATCCTGGTCGGCTCGCTGACGGACCGTTTCTTCGCCGCGCAGAAAGTGCTGTCGGTGTTGATGTTCGCCGGCGCGATCCTGATGTACTTCGCCGCGCAGCAAACCCAGTTCAGCACCTTCTTCCCGCTGCTGCTGGTCTATTCCCTGACCTATATGCCGACCATCGCGCTGACCAATAGCATTGCCTTCGCGAACGTGGACGACGTTGAGGCCGATTTCCCGCGTATCCGCGTGATGGGCACTATCGGCTGGATCGCCTCGGGGCTGGCGTGCGGGTTCCTGCCACAGATGCTCGGCTACAGCGATATTTCCGATACCAATATTCCGCTGCTGATGACCGCAGCCAGCTCCGCCCTGCTCGGCGTCTTTGCCCTGTTCCTGCCAAACACGCCGCCGAAAAGTACCGGCAAGCTGGATTTCAAAGTGATGCTGGGGCTGGATGCGCTGGTCCTGCTGCGCGACAAAAACTTCCTGGTGTTCTTCTTCTGCTCGTTCCTGTTCGCCATGCCGCTGGCCTTCTACTACATCTTCGCCAACGGCTATCTCACCGAAGTGGGGATGAAAAACGCCACCGGCTGGATGACGCTCGGCCAGTTCTCTGAAATCTTCTTTATGCTCGCCCTGCCGTTTTTTACCAAACGCTTTGGTATTAAGAAGGTCTTGCTGCTGGGTCTGATCACGGCCGCCATCCGCTACGGCTTCTTCGTTTACGGCGGTGCGGAGCAGTACTTCACCTACGCCCTGCTGTTCCTCGGCATCCTGCTGCACGGCGTGAGCTATGACTTCTACTACGTGACCGCGTACATCTACGTGGATAAAAAAGCGCCGGTGCACATGCGCACTGCCGCGCAAGGCCTGATTACGCTGTGCTGTCAGGGGTTTGGTAGCCTGCTGGGTTACCGCCTGGGCGGCGTGATGATGGAAAAAATGTTCGCTTACAAAGAGCCGGTGAATGGGCTGACCTTCAACTGGGCCGGAATGTGGACATTTGGTGCAGTCATGATTGCCGTGATTGCCGTGCTGTTTATGCTGTTTTTCCGCGAATCGGATAAAGAGATCACCGCAATTGAGGTGGTTGATGGCGATACCGCGCTGACACAAGGGGAAGTTAAATGAAACAAGACCGTATTCTCGGGGCCCTTTACGGCCAGGCGTTAGGGGATGCGATGGGCATGCCGTCGGAGCTATGGCCGAGAAAGCGCGTCAAGGCGCACTTCGGCTGGATCGACCGTTTTTTACCCGGCCCGGCAGAGAATAACGCGGCCTGCTATTTCAAACAGGCAGAGTTCACCGATGACACCTCGATGGCGCTGTGCCTGGCCGATGCGATCATCGAGTGCGACGGGGAGATTAACGCGGACGTTATCGGCAAGCACATCCTGAACTGGGCGCTCGACTTCGACGCGTTTAACAAGAACGTGCTCGGCCCGACCTCCAAAATCGCGCTTAACGCGATTCGTGACGGGAAGCCGGTCAGCGAGCTGGACAACAACGGCGTGACTAACGGAGCGGCGATGCGCGCCTCCCCGCTGGGCTGCCTGCTCCCGGCGACGCGGCTGGAGCACTTTGTGGACCAGGTTGCGCAGGCCTCCAGCCCGACGCATAAATCGGATCTCGCCATTGCCGGCGCGGTGGTGATTGCCTGGGCGGTTTCCCGCGCCATCGATGGGGAACGCTGGCAGAACATCGTCGATGCCCTGCCGGGGATCGCCCGCTATGCGCAGGAGGCGAAAACCACCACCTTCAGCGCGTCGCTCGCGGCACGCATTGAGCTGGCGCTTAAGACCGTGCGGGACGCCAACGGCATCGACTCCGCCAGCGAGCAGATTTATCAGCTCACTGGCGCAGGTACCAGCACCATTGAGTCCGTTCCGGCAGCCATCGCGATGGTTGAGCTGGCGGGAACCGACCCGAACCGCTGCGCCATTTTATGCGCCAATCTGGGTGGCGATACCGACACCATTGGCGCGATGGCGACGGCCATCTGCGGCGCGCTCCACGGCGTGCAGGCCATTGACCCGGCGCTCAAAGCCGAACTCGACGCCGTTAATCAGCTCGATTTCGGTCACTACTGTGAAAAACTGCTGCACTTCAGGGAGCAAAGGGAGGGCGTATGAATTCTTTTGCCCAACGTCTCGACACCCTGCACGCCACGCGCCCGGTGACGGTGCTGGGCGCGGCGGTTATTGACGTCATCGCCGACGCCTACGCCCTGCCCTGGCGCGGGTGTGATATCGAGCTTAAACAGCAGGGGGTGAATATCGGCGGCTGCGCGCTGAATATCGCCATCGCCCTGAAACGGCTCGGCATTGCGGCGCAAAACGCCCTTCCCGTCGGCCACGGCGTGTGGGCGGATATTATCCGTAACGCAATGGCGAAGCAGGATCTGCACAGCGCCTTGGAGGCTGAAACCGGCGACAACGGCTGGTGTCTGGCGCTGGTGGAGCCTGACGGCGAGCGCACCTTTATGTCCTTTAGCGGCGTCGAGAACCAGTGGCAGCAGCGCTGGCTTGACGAGCTAAACGTCCCGCAAAATAGCCTGGTTTATCTCTCCGGCTACCAGCTGGCCTCGCCGTGCGGCGAGCTGCTGACGGGCTGGCTTGAAGGGCTGGAGGACGTGACGGCACTTATCGATTTCGGCCCACGCATCGCGGATATCCCCGACGCGCTGATGGCGCGGATTATGGCCTGCAGGCCGATCGTGTCGCTTAATCGTCAGGAAGCGGAGCTCGCTGCTGAAAGGCTGGGCGTTGAGGCTGAAAACCTGGGCGAGGAGTGGCAGCGGCGCTTCGGCGCCGCGCTGATTGTGCGGCATGATAAAGACGGGGCTGCCTGGTATGATGGCGACGCATCGGGCGTTGTTCCGGCGTTTCCCGCCACGGTAGTGGACACCATTGGCGCTGGCGACAGCCACGCGGGCGGCACGCTTGCCGGGCTGGCGGCGGGATGGTCGCTGGCAGACGCCGTTCTGCTGGGGAATGCCGTGGCGTCCTGGGTGGTGAGCCATCGCGGCGGCGACTGCGCGCCCACTCGTGAGGAATTACTCCTCGCACACAAAGACGTATAGGTCGCTGCGACAGTAGCTGATGCTGTACTCAATCGGCCGGTGCTGCTGGTCAAGCGCAACCTGCTTGATCACCAGCACCGGTATTTTTTCGTCCATCTTAATGTGCGCCTGAAACTCGCTGTCCGGCATGCGGGCGCTGACCCGTGAACGGGTACGCTGCGGGAAGATATTCTGACTGCGGAAGTAGTCGTACAGCGAAATTCCTATCGCATCCGGTTCGGGAATGAGCCCAACCGGCACCCAGGACTCTTCAATCGACACCGCATCGTCATCCACATA
The DNA here is from genome assembly GCF_014895915.1 of Enterobacter cloacae complex sp. P13B. Taxonomy (NCBI): domain Bacteria; kingdom Pseudomonadati; phylum Pseudomonadota; class Gammaproteobacteria; order Enterobacterales; family Enterobacteriaceae; genus Enterobacter; species Enterobacter cloacae complex sp. P13B. The sequence continues at coordinate 18,122 of NZ_JADBQN010000044.1, read as the reverse complement.
GCGAATACGCTTCAGCAAAAAGACGTCGCTGTTCGGCTCCAGCGACAGGTGACCCGCCACCTCTTCCGGGCATTTCACCACGCGTTTATTGACCCACAGCGTATTAGGCGTTTTACCGCGCAGCACCACCTGCTGAGAGAAGCCGCGCGCTTCCTTGAGCGAGTATTCGAAGATGTTGTTAATTTGCGTGCCGTAACCCCGGGCACGCGTGACAACGCCCTCGGCTTCCAGCGCCTGCATCGCTTTGCGCACGGTGATCCGCGACACGCCGGTTAACTGGCTCAGATCGCGCTCGCCGGGCAAAATGTTCCCGTGCTCCAGCACGCCGCTGCGCACCGCGTTTTTTACCGTTTCGGCAAATTTCAGGTACAGCGGCGTGTTGTCAGGCGCGGCGATCCGTTCAGTCAGTTGAGCGATTAACCGGGTATGCGCTTGTTCCATCTCTGTTTTCTCAGGCGTGGTGTTTCCTGCCAGTATACTGGGTTACCACCACGCATGAAAATGATGAACCGGCCCAATACCGTGACCGACTTCCAGAGTATCGGCTTTTGCCAGCGCCGCCGAGAGCCAGATTTTCGCTTCTCGCACCGTATCAGCCCAGCCGTCATGCCGCGGGCGCAGCGCCGCCAGCGCGGCGGAGAAGGTGCACCCCGTACCGTGGGTGTTTTTGGTCTGTACGCGCGGAGCCGTAAAACGTTGCTCGCCGTCGCGGGTAAAGAGCCAGTCCGGGCTTTCAGCGTCATCCAGATGACCGCCTTTCATCAGCACCGCCCCGCAGCCCATCGCCAGCAGCGCATACCCCTGCTCTTTCATTTCGCGTTCAGTTTGCGCGTGCGGCGTGCCTAACAGCGCGGCGGCTTCCGGCAGATTGGGCGTGATGAGCGCCACCTGCGGCAGCAGCTTATTGCGCAGCGTCTCAACGGCGGAGGCGGAGAGCAGCGGATCGCCGCTTTTTGCCAGCATGACGGTATCCAGCACCACGTTTTGCACCTGATAGCGTTTAAGCCGCTCGGCCACCGCCTCCACAATGTCCGTTTCGGCCAGCATGCCGATCTTGGTGGTATCAATCCGCACGTCGCTGAACACCGAATCCAGCTGCGCGGCAACAAAATCCGGCTCGATACGGTAGACGGACTGCACGCCGCGCGTGTTTTGCGCCACCAGCGCGGTAATCACCGAGCAGCCGTACGCGCCAAGGGCCGAGAAGGTTTTCAGATCGGCCTGGATGCCCGCGCCGCCGCTGGGGTCGGTGCCGGCAATGGTCAGGGCGTTAATCCGCTTCATGCCTGTTCCTCCAGCGTATAGAGCGCATCCAGGAAGGCGCTGGCAAAACTGCCCGGGCCATGCGACTGCGCAGCGGCGACCGTTCCGGCCCGCTTCATCCATCCGCAGGCGGCAGCAATGTTATCCAGCCGGTCCCCCGGCAGCGAGCTGCTCGCCGCCACAACGGCAGAAAGCGCGCACCCGGTGCCCACTACGCGCGTCATTAACGGGTCTCCGCCCGATACCGTTCGGGTCCGCTCTCCGTCAGTGATGTAGTCCACCTCGCCGGTGACCACCACAATGGCATGGGTCTGGCGGGCCAACGCCTGAGCGGCAGGCAACGCGCTGGCGGCGGTGTCGGTGGTATCAACGCCGCGCCCGCCCGCGCTCATTCCGGCCAGAGCCAGGATTTCGGAGGCGTTGCCGCGAATGGTGGTCGGGTTCAGGGCTAAAATTTGATGGCAAAAACGGGTGCGGAACGTCAGGGCACCCACCGCAACCGGGTCCAGCGTCCAGGGTTTGCCTGCCGCCACCGCGCTTTCAATTGCCCGACGCATCGACTGGGCGCGCGGTGCGGTCAGCGTGCCGACGTTGATTAACAGCGCATCGGCGATGGCGGCGAACTGTTCGGCCTCTTCGGCCTCAATCACCATCGCCGGGGATGCGCCAAGGGCCAGCAAAACGTTGGCCGTAAAGGTCTGTACGACATCGTTGGTCATGCAGTGGGTCAGCGGAGAACGGGTACGGAAGTGGTGTAAAACGTGTAAATCGAGCAGGTCAGGCTGCATGGGTTCGCTCCTGCCTTGCGTGAAGAAGCGATGACCGGGAAGGCATCTGACTTCCCTACGCTGGCATTATCCAGATCAGGTAATACGGGTATTTCTCAGCCTTCACAAAGAAGGGCACCCCGAGTCATTTAAATTAAAATCAAAAGCTTGCGATTAATGCTCCTCATTAATCCCTGATCAGGATAGTAATGCCAGCGGAAAGTCTTGTAAACGGCAAAAACGGCCCTTTTGGGCCATGTGTGACAGGATGAGTGACAGTTTGTGTGACAGGCAATTTTCTTCAGAAACAAAAAAGGCCGGGTTACCCCAGCCTCAATGTTTCAGTTTGATCTTTCTCTGCTGTTCGTAGTGAGAGAGAGCCGATTCCCAACCGTAATCATTCACCCGCTGCAAAAAAGTGCTGCGTGGGACGTCGAAATATCTCGCAATGGCTGAAAGATTCAACCAGTTATCGGATTGGTTATCCAGACTCATTGCCAGAAGTGGCAGGCCTTTCGAATTGAACAGTTTCATGTGCATATGTAAATCTCCTTTCCTTTGCCTCGCCTGGCAGCGGGAGCAATGCGCTCCCATAATTGCCGCTGTGTGTTTTACTCGACCGGAACCAAGGTCATTCGGGTAACCAAGTCAGGCCTAAAATTGTAGGCTAACAGGCTGTATTCACTATATAAATTACGATTTCGTAACTCGTCGAAAGCCCTGTATGCGTACCAGTCTTCGACATCACCAGCAGCGGAGATTTCCAGATGGCGAGCACATGGACCAACGAAGCGGCCCATTGGCAAACTCTGCTCAACCGGAGCATTGCCGAATACAGGAACTAAAAATGCTTGGTCACTTTTCACCCCAGTGAAGGCAGAATCTGAGCACTCGATCAGACGCACAGAACCCAGCATAAAGGAACTGAAGCCGGGCAGAACGTCAGACGGGAACAGCACATCGGAACCAACCAGCCCGTTTGAATAGACGAGTAACTCACGAATCTGGGGATGATAGCGCACAGCACGATAGGCATCAGAGCCACACAGCAGAACCCAGCCACGCAGGTATTGAGTCAGACCACCCATCAGTGCTTTTGTGGCACTGACCTGATCGTCAATATCGCGCATCGGGTCATCATTTACGTCCTGGTGCAAATCAGCGGTTCGCTGGTTCAAGGAAAACTCTACAGACCAATCAATCTCATTTTGTTGAGTTCCCCAAGCATTAACTTTATTGAAGATCAGCGCCTGCCAGTAAGCATATTCACGAGAGCGTTCAAATTTGGCACGCATCTGAAGAAACTTGTTGGCCTCAATCTCATCAAGAGACTGCTCCATAGTGCTGCCCGGTTTACGGTAACCTTTGAGATCTGCCGAAGTCACACGGTCAGTCACACCAGACCAAGGCAATTCGTATAAATACGATCCAGCGGTCGGCTTCTCGATAGTCCCCCACTCCGAACTGAAACGCATCAACGGCGCATCCACACCAATAGATGCCTCTTGGATACGATCCATACTAACTTTGTGGGAATCTGCGATCTGGCGGTCTGCAAATACATTAAGGTGAGTCAGCAGTAAATTGCTCTGTGGAACCTGAGTACGGAAGACCTTGCTGTAATTAACATAATCGAATGATTTAATAGCCATTTTTGAAGTCCTTTTCTTGTTTGTTATTCTGCGATGACAACATCGTCAGAGGTCAGGCGAATGTTTCCGTTGGCGGTCAATGCTGCTAACGCTGCGTTTGTCGCCGAACCCATTACGGCGCGAATTGCTTCCGGGTACACGTAAATCATGCGGTCAGCCACGATGACAGGAACATCAGAACCTGCGTCAGCGTAGGATAGGCACAGAAGCGCATCAGTCCCGGAGGTGTAAAGCGTTCCGGCAGAGGTCACTACGGAACCTGGTTCCACAGCTTGTTCGAGTGTCGCGAATACAATCGTTCTGCGGTCAAAATTGGCTGTTGCCGAATTCTTCACCACGTTGTTATACGTTTTTGGATAATCATCCAGTTTCATAGTCTTGAATCTCCATTCAGGTTATCGCCAATGATGGCGTTATTATTTCTCTGGCAAATTTGCCATTGAGGGGCGAAAAGAAAACCGCTCTCAGCGACTTCGTTCACTTCGTTTCCAAACAGAAAAAGACCAAGGCGAGAATATCCCGCCTGGTGTAGGTCAGTAGTTTTCTGATGGAGAGATTTGGAATGAGGAGGTGATCAGCGCCATCCAAGAGGTAAGGAGCCTCAAACGCTGAACACCTGAGCCAGTTTGCATCATGGCGAGATGACCGACGAGGAGAGCGCCGGATTTAATGGCAATCCAGACCTTAGGCCCAGACTTTGTACGCCCAAAGGCGAATCTTTCTTTTCTGAATACAACCAGCGGCTGGCGAAAACCTTCCCGTGAGAGTGCGGATATTGGCTGTATTTAGAAAAGGCCCGCACGGTGTTCGCACAGGCACTTTAATATCGTAAGGAGAAAGGGAAGACAATTGGCTGTAGTATTTCCCTATGCATATTATTTTATCACGTGATTATATCAATTGCAACAAATACTTGGCGTATTTGACGGAAAGATATTGACTTATCGATAAATTTACTATACAGGCGACAGGTTCGCCGCCAGTATATTAATTAGCCAGAAATCCCAAGAAAGAGATTAGTATTTCTTCTATCCTGCTCTTCGACTTCGGCCTTAATAGCATCGCTGAACTTGCTATCATCAATACTGAGTTTAACCTCGTTGGTGACAGTCAGATCGGCCTTACCTTCTAGGCTTAACGGCTTGCCAAGGTTCATGCCATACGCAAGATTATCAATGCCCGGTAGCTGTGCCATGCCTGCGGTAGCTGGCTGCATTCCAGGTAAGGTGTTCATCCCCACAAACGCATTGGTGAAGCCCTGCGCATGGTCTGCAAAGAAGTTTTTGATGTCAGTCCACATGGTAGGTCTGTCATTATTCGCCTGCACCCTCTTCATAAAGGCATCAGGATCAGCCTGAATCTCGTCGAGACGATTATTGAGGCTTACACCAGCCATGATCGCAGGAAGACCGATTGAGAAGCCCTCACCTTTACCACCTTTAGCTGGTTTGCCGTCTTTCCCTGATTTGGTGTTTTCTGTTCCCGGTGTGGCAATACCACCAAGAGAGCCGATCCCGGCAAGCGTACCAAGCAGGTTTTTTAACGGATTCGCGAAGCTGACAAGCCAACGAAGAGCGCCAGCCAACTTGAAGATCGCACCAGTGAAGATCGCAATTCCTGCCGCATACGCTGCTGTATTGCCGAATCCCTCAAAGGTCTTGGACAATTGAGGAACATACTTCTTGATCAGCGCTTCAATGAGAATGAAGCTGTTATAGACCGTGTAACCAGCATCAGTGAAACCTTTAATCACGTTGCCTGCAATGGCTCCCAGTGTCTTAAATGCATCCTGGTTGCTGTCAATTGCATCTGTCAGACCGTTAAACGTATCGGTAAGCTGACTGCCAAAACCTGAGTCAAAGAAATTTTTCTGTGCAAGCTGCATTGTTGTACGCAAACGCATCATTGCAACACGGTTAGATTTCAGGGATTTATCGAAAGCTCCACCTTTCTGTGCTGCCGCTTTGAACTCATCACCAACAAGGGGAAGAATATCCTTCGCCAGCAGTTCACCGTTTTTCATCATTGCCATGAGGTCTTTTTCGGTAAGGTCTGTCCGGCCTTTTAGCTTATTCAATGCCTTGACGAAGATCCCGACTGCATTTGGTAAAGCGTCCCCGAGCTGCCCCTTCAACTCTTCGGCCTGAATATTCCCTTTTGAATACATCTGATTAAGCGCGAGCAAGGCGCGGCTCTGCTCCTCACCAGTGGCCCCTAATACAGTTCCGTACTGGCTGACACCTTCAAACAGGTTTTTGATTTGGCTGTCTGTGGCCTTGCCAGCGGCTGACGCATAAAATTTAACGTAGTCTTTGCTGGTCTGTTGCAGGTCAAGACCAAGGGAAAGCGCCTGTTTCTGGAGATACGCCATTTCCTGAGTGGCTTTCTGACTGTCTCCTGTCACCGCCTGGAGACCAGAGGCCATTGATTCGAAGTCTTGCCCGGTCTGCATGATGGTTTTGCCGATCCCAATAGTGGCTCCAATGGTGATCGCTGTGCCAGCATGATCAAGAAGGGATGTATCAAGGCCCGTCACTTTAGCTTTAACTGGGATGGTTACCGGCTTTTTGACTAACCCGCCCTGCTGCCTCAAACGCTGCTGGAGTTTGCTCACCCTTGCGTTGTACTCGGAAAGGGCAATGCCGCCCCGATGATACTCTTTAGTAAGCTGTGCGAAGTCCTGAATCGCTTGCGCTCGCTGGCGTGGAGTCAGGTTAAAACCATTGGTAGCAGTGTTGAAGCGGATGCCTTTTGCTCGGATCTGCTGCGTGCGTTTGTCCTGCTCTGCCTGCTCACGCTGCAAACGGATTGCCTCTGCAAGGCCACGGGCATTTTTAGGAACAAGACCACCCACCGCTGGGTTACGTGCTGCAATCGCCGCCCTACGTTGGGCGTGACGCTGGGCGTCAGTTTGTGACCTCGCATTTATAGCGGCCTGCTTTTGGGCTTCAGCGGTTAATCGCTGATTGAGCTTCAATCTCTGCGTTTCTGCTCGCGCCTGCTGTAGCTGGGTCTTGCCGTTGGCTTGTTGTAGCTTTCGTGTCGCCTGGTCGAATGATTTTCCTGCGGATTCCGCGAATTTTTTCAGGCTCTTGATTTTATTGCGGGCGCGGGTGAAGGAGTTTTGATCGACCTGCCAGCTAACACGGTTGATCGTGGATGTTACAATAATGTTGCCATTAGCCATTACACCCCCTGATTGATAACGTAGCCCAAACGCTCAAGCGCAGCGCGTTGTTCAGGCGTTAGCTCATCAAGGCTTGCCTTCATCATGAGGCTGACCGGACGCAGATTAGCGCTATAACCTTGGGCCTGGTGGCACAGAGCGATCCCTTTTTCCTTGATGGTCTTTGCTTTCGGGGCTGATTTGTTGGCTGTTGCAGTCGAAGCGGTCAGATATCCCTCGATAGCATCAGCCAGAACCTGATCGGCGCTTTTATTCAGATCTCCGCTCTCCGGTTCGGCAGCGGCCTGCATTGCGGCGAGAATATCTGCGCGGATGTCGTTTACGTTTTTCATTATTATGTTCCTGTAGAGGTCCAGGCCGTCACGGAGCCATAGAAAAACGGCTACCGATAACGGCAGGTAAGATAAATGTTCAAGTAAGGTCATAGTCCCCGGCAGGGATTGGTTAGGAGGTTTTGCGGCGCTTTCGCTTCTTCTTCACCGTCGGCAGCTTGCAGATATTCGCGAACACATCAGGGAAGTGCCCCAGCAGTTCAGCGTCGGTAATCCCTGCGTTATGCAGGTAATATCGAAGGCTGACGTATGACAACCCATCGCAGCGCTTGCGGATCTGCTCAGGATGCATTTTGCTAACCCACATTTCACGGATAAATTCTGTCCGGGTTGTCGGTGTCATCATCGCCCATGTCACCGCCTGTTTTTGACGTGCGAGCCGCCAGACTTCTGCAAACGGAAGTTCTAAAGTATTTGCAACAACCTGCGGTGAAAAACCGCAATTCAATAGCAAACGAGCTTTGCGTTGAGTTTCCAAGTCGGAAGGTTGAGACCGGGATTTGTATGTCGGATTCTCCAAGACGGAGAAAAGGCGAGATAGCTTTTGTTCTTCATCTGCGGTCAGTACACCGCTTACGTGTTCACACAATTCAATCCTCCATCACATAAGAGCTACCGCAGCGTCAATTTCTTCCGGCGTTGGTTCGTAGCAAACATCTGGCTCAATAAAGGTTTCCTGCCCCTGATGGATTTCCTCGTGGTCTTCATCATCTGGGGCTACAAATTTAAAACTGGGTTTGGGTCTACCATTTCGCGGGAGCTCTACGACATTTCTCCCAGTTGAATCACTCAGTGATGGATCATCACTACCGGATAAATCAACATCGACAGGAATATCCACAGCAGGTACACCGTCTGGCTTTCCAGCAGCAGGCGCGGCAGTCTCAGGGGCCACAGTAGCGGGTTGTTCCTGTTTTTGCTGTTGTTTCTGCTCATTTTTACCGCTCTCCCCGGTTTTAACTTTCTGGTTTTTTGCGATGGTTACGACTGCTTCACCCTGTTGCGACAATTCAGCATTGAGTTCAGTCAGAATGACCTCAGGATCCTTGACGGTGTAATCAGTATGAGAGATTTCCTTGCTCCCAGGTTTACGAACTGGGGTTGCAGTAATCCACCCCATTTTTACAAGCAGTCTCACCTTCTTCTGAACGGTTGAAAGGCCCATGCAGCAGCAGTCCGCAATATACTGTTGAGAGGGACGGATCTGACCAGTCGTTTTTTTCCAGCCAAGTAAGTGACTGTAGACAGCCATAATTTCAAGGCTGTTTTCTACACCATTGAAAATCTTGATACGGGCAATCGGAATCGACCAGTAGGAAAAGGTGTCGATGGTAATCGGTTTGTCTTGGTTCGGCTGCGGTAGTGATTTGTAGAGCTTAGTTTTTGCGGTCTCGGTAGTCATTATATCCTCGCTGGTTATCTGTTTTATTCTTTTCAATGATTTTTGCTGCCGTTTGCAACAGTTCACTGCATAATTTCGCCATTGGCATGTCGCGACGGTTCGCCTCTTTCAGCAATGCGCGGTATGTTTCATCCGGGAATGAAATATTCATGCATCTTTTCTCCTGTCTGTCAGATATGGGAATACTCCCCTGCTATCGCGAATTAACGATCAGGGTTTTGGCTGGCTTTGTGCCTGCATTTATTCGTATGGTTTGCCGTGTTTGCGGCTATCTGGTCTGTTCGGCGACGCGCCGAATTGGTATTAGTGGCGGGTAGTTGTAGCGGTTGGAAAATCACCGATTACGCTATAACCGTACTTTTCGAGTTGTTCCACACCATCCGTAGCGATTAGCAGCATGATTATCTGCTCATGAGTAAGGTCGAGACCCAACTTTTCAAGATACATCTGGCGATAACCCTTCAGCACGGGGGCTAAAATCGCTGTCAGTGTTTCCCCTGCGGCGTATTTCTGGGAAAACGGACGGAGAAGATCCTTGAAGACTTTACAATCACGTGCCTTTTTACGCTCCTCACCAATTAATCGAAGTGCTTCGCGCGTCTCCGGATAAATCCTGTCGGCCTGTCTTGCGCCGCCGGGCACCCGATTACGAAAAGCGTGGAGATTTTGAATAGATGTAACGCCGTTTAATACGGCCCATGCGATAGATTGTGCATTCTGTGTATAATCAAATTTGGCGGGTTTTCCCATTTGTTCTCCTTCTGTAATTAAAAATCAGTTAATTGCATTGAGTCACCTCAATCGATAATGTATATTTTATACCAAATGAGAATAATTGTCAATCTCATTTATCATTTTAAAGGCGCATTATTGGCAGTGTTATATGTCAACACCCAGCCACACTACACGGGAAGATTTCATTTGTCAATCCCTTTATCATAAAACGCCATCAGAGGCTCCAGATTCAACGCTGCGAGCCAAGCAGTACAAAGTCACCAGCAACAGGAGAAAGACGCTCAGAACGCGACAGAGAACACTAAAGGCCGTTAATGAACGGTATCAATGAAAGCTCGCGCCGCCCCGGAGTGAACCGGACAGATGCAGAGCAGTCCTCTTCGCCGTGCTCCGATCCACATTTCCTGACGCGCCTTGCGGCTTGTCCCCCACACATGCTGGCGGAGCCATTGGGTAACCCGACACACAGAACAGCAACCGGAGGTTATTGTGATGGGCTATGGAGGGATAGAAGGTCACGAGGTGGCGTGGCTGTTTCACGTCAGCGAAGGTGAGCTTCTTACCACACACATCCTGAAGTGGCGTAGCCATTCAGAGCAGAGCGATACAGGTATCACCCTCTCTTTAACACCACAACCAAGAATGACCAGAGTCATTCCCTGTCCTTGACCTTGGTTTTAAAGATTTTATGAATGTTTTTATTGTTGGTTTTATACTGCTTTTATACTACGTCTCTCAGATACTGCTTTTATACTACGTCTCTCAGAAGACACCTCCCCTCCAGCGGAAGACACGTATCTTCCAGTAGAAGACACCCTCACCTCTGACAGAAGACACCTCAACTACATGTATACAAGGCGGAATATAACCATTTGCTGGTGCTTCATGCCGTTACTGAGTAATCTCGTTCCATCACCGAACAAAAGGAAACAACATGGAAATCATCCAAGGCAAAGACCGCTTTAACGAGATGGCAACCGGTATTCTGGTGAAACTGTTTGCAGACTACCCGTTTTATTCTTCTTTCGAATTTTCAGACTTCGGCTGGAAGCCCAGAGGAGACAGAACTCAGATTGACCTGTTGTGTTACACGCTCCAGGCGCTCACTGATATGGGTTATACGGAGATAATCTCTTCAACAGACATGGACACCGCTGCCAAGTTAACACCTCGTGGTTTGAACTTACTTCAACAGCAGGCACCTGGTGCAGGCGATACCGTGATTAACATTCTGAAAGCTGGGGCTGAAAAAACAGGTGGTGCAGTAGTTGGTTCGACAGTAAGCGCCCTGATTGATTGGATTTTTAAAGGCAATAAAAGCCGTTAAAAGCAATTAAACTGCTTTTATTTATCCGTAAATCCAGCCTTGCGTCACTGGCTCGTCAGTGGGATGTGGTGATCGTTATATCGAGATATACACAACGAAGCCGCGCCAGTGCTGGATGCGTTAAATCTGTCAACCAGATGTGTGTCAAACCAGTTTACATCCCTCTTCATCTCAAACCGAATAAATAATTTTCTTCGCAAAAATAACGAAAAAGCGTCCATTTCTGGGCCTGTGGAAGCCTCTCAGCGGGGCGCTGTGTGTTGGTGGGTCAGTCCATGATTGTGTGGAGATAACGCCGCTACGGGCTTCTGGTGGAGCATACTGGCTATTGGTGGGGCAGTTCAAAATTGTGCGGAAATGGTACACATCCGTGATCGCTGGGACGGGAGAATTTCGCTTGGTGATGGCAGACCTTCAGCCCGTTGTGGTAACGTCGCCGTAATAGCCCTCTGTCTGCTGGCGAATAGAAAGATGTGCTTTTATGGGGTTTGATGCACTGGCAGCTTCAAAGAGCTGAAACCTGAAATTGTATGGTGACCACCCAAACTCAAACAAAATCCTTGAACAAGAGAACTAGGCTTAAAACCTCCCGAATAACTCCCTTCTGTTGGTGAAATCGCTGCTGATTACCCTGCTTTACGTCAAAGCTCCGAAAAGCAATACCTGACTATTTTAGTCAAGTACGTGTAAGGACCATTATGTTAAATAGACCAGAAAACGAACAGTAAAATGCCTTGTTGTAGCAATTTTTCCCTGTGGTGATGCTAATAGTGTGACGTGGTGAAGAACGTTGCTGGGAGTGTCGGCCCTGCGATATTTCAGCAAGAAGATAAGAAATTTTCGATGGGTGGTCTGTCACGTCAGGCACATGGCCCAGTGAGCCAAGGATATTTTAAGCAGGACGATGTAAACTGACTCAAGAAAGAGCCATGACATCTACGGGGCGGGAATAGGATGAGTTGCCGGGAATTTTACCCGGCAGACAGTTAAACTTGCTAATTAAATGTACAGTCGCTACCCGATGGCGCACCAATGAATAGTCGCATCTTTCCGCACGTAACAACGATCTTCTGCCCCTTCTTCAATTTCGATGCTTGCGTCTTTTGTGATCCTTCCATGCTCAAACTCACTGGCATGAAGCGATTACCGCTTTCAAGTTTAAGAACTACATCATCCGTGAAATTTTTAGTTATATCCTGAACAGTTCCGGTGATTTCTACGTTACGACCACCAATTTTGTCATCGGCTGCAACTTCATTGGCGCTGTACAATTCAGCCAGAGCTTTTGCTGTTGTACGGTAAATTCCATCATCAGAAGCTGGCACTTTGGGTTTACCATCGGCAACTTGCGATTGTTCTGGGTTGGTCATATTAGCAACAACCATTTTTATAAAATCTTTTTGCATCATGGTATAGGTTGCTGCTCCACTACAACTATCAATCGCGATTTTTTCTTTGGTGATAAGTTTACCTTTTGCCTTCAGTCCGTTGCCAAAACCAGCACCCAAAACGATAGCATTGTGTACATTATCGTAACTCGGAGTATCTTTCTTCATACCCTGTGTCGCCCGCTTTATTAGTACATCCCCAGAACCGCCTTTCAACGCATGTTCGCACCCGGCAGTTACAAGCGTTTTGACGTAAGCAGCCAAGTACTCAGGGTATGGCTGTACATCTGTAGACGGAACGCCTTCAGATAAGGACGAGAAGGAAAATAACATAAGAGGTAATGCAAGAATTTTTTTCAAAAAAGCCTCCATAGCTGAATAGATTAAGTACACCATCGGCTGGTGTCTCAATGTCTATAATTACTTTAATCGATCGAAATTACAAAATCGATCGGTAAAATTGATCAATGTTGTTACTATAATCGCTGAACGATGCCTGCAATTTAGCATTGAAGAGGGAAAATCATTCAAGGGGGGGAGATATGAGAGGTATTCTATTGATTTGCGGTATGTTGCTGGCTTTTAATGCTGCGGCAAGCAAAATCACTATGAGTAACCCCGACGAGCAGGAGCTAAAGGGCGGAAAGCGGTTTTGCACTTACGAAAACAGCGTTTATCTGTTTACGCTGGTGACTCACTCGCAATCCTGCCCTTTCTCAAAAACGTTCGATACAAATGACAATGAAAAGTGAAACGTAGCTTTAACACTTCACTGACTGGTTACAGTAAGGATGTGTCAACTGTACATTGTCAGAATTACCATCACCACCTTCACGGACACGTACGATATGATCATAAGAAACTGATTTTTCAGTATCAAGGTAACCCTGGCAAATCGGACATTTCAAAGCGTTGCGCAGAGCCACATCAATGAACACCTTACTTTTTTGTTCATCGCTGATTTTTGCAGATGTTCTCTTAAAATCGCCAGAGAGTATTCTCCCCTCCAATTCGGCCAGTTCGATGAGCTTACTCTCATCAATATTCTCTCCCTGCTTGAGTGATTTGATAACCGCATTTAAAAAATCACAGTAGCGAGTCACCCGGACATTGCTGCCTGGTTTTTGTACTATCATTGCGATCAAGTCCTTAAATTCAATCATTATTCTCTCAAGCCTAGACCTGATTGTTATGAAGTCTTTAAAGAATTGACCGTTATTGTTGGAGAGTTGTTTTGCTACCAGTAGCACGGTTCCTAAAAACATTGGCGTTGAGTGGATTCCAGTCGGACCATAAAAATAAATCGCTGGATGAAGTCCCAGGCTACCATCGCCATTACCTGTAATTCTGTTGCTCAATGTTGTGGCTTTGGAAAGGATTCTTAATGTATCGGTACCCGATGCATCATCAGGGTAATCTTCAATTTTTTTCAAAACACCATTCTGGTTGCAATCAGTGATCAGTAAGAAATCCTTCAAAACTTGGATCGCTGTCCTGACCCCCCTGGAACCGCCTAATGGAAGATCAAGAGTTTTGATAGGCCGATCAACCTCAGGTTCGAAGAGCAAACGATGCAGCTTTGCAGATTTATCTTCAAGTTGCTGGGCAATGCCCTGATCAAACTCCGACCAGTAGCGATGACCTTTACCAGCACGAATAATTGCTCGGGTTGCTATCGGAATACTTTTCTTGCGATTCTTTAAAAGCATCTCTTCGATAGCATCAAGAGGAGTTCCCTTCATATTGATGTTAAAAAATGAGGTTTCAGCCTTATCTACATCACCAACTACCCATTGGACGGAGATTCCACGGGACGTCAGTACACTGATTCTTCGCTGTTGCTCCTCGGTCAATGAAGCATCATCGGCAAGCAGCTTCTGATAATATTCCCAACTGCCGACCCTGTCCTTTACAAGCTTTCTCGTTCTATCAGCAGCGCGGCGTTGTTCACGAGGAATATCATGCCCAAAAAGTTGATGGGATATATGACCGTCTCCATAATCATCTTCTACCCAGGCACGTAATGCACTTAAACGGTGACCGCCATCGATCACAAAAAGATTGGTAGATGATCGCCAAAGAATAACGGAAGGTATCAAATCACCATTGATGTAGCATTCGAGCAGAGATACAACCTGCTCAGGCCCCCAATGATTTGTTTCACGCTGGAAATCTGGTTTTCTCAGAAGCGCTGCAATTCCATTTCCTGATTTCAATTCTCTTGCAGGAATACTGTTTAGAGTCTCAAATGAAGAATTATCTTGGATCTTTAAACCTAAATCAGCACGCTTAATCAGTGCATCTAAATTTACAAGGTTAGAACGAGCAGCCATGCTTATGTTCCTCAAAATGACAATCTGGTCATTATATCTCCAGCCAATGAGGTAACAACATGATTTTCTCTATTTATTTCCCCCCTCACGTGCATCACGTTAATTTAACCAAGCCAAACCATCAATCACGTAACACACTGAACATAAAGGGAAATTATGCAAATAGCGTCTGGTAATTCCTGAACCGCTCTTCTCATGCCCAACCACCTGTTGCAGATGCGCCAAGTTGCCAACCCAACCAGCTAAACAGGTTGAAATCATGGTATGCCGGAAACTATGCACTAATCGCCGCTGCCCATAATCATCAAGGTACGGAATACCAAGCTGATCACGGACATCAGCCAAGACCTTGCCGATTTTTGGCATGTTCTTACCTGACACAGGCGAGAAGATTTTCTCTTTCCATTGGCGGTTTACAAAATCGAGGAACCCCCACTCGATCAGTTTGGGATGGATCGCCACCTGCCTTGTAGCGTTCTCGGTTTTACCCTGTCCTCCTTCAGCGATCAGGAGATAGTGCCGCTGGCTATCTTCATCAAATTTGATCTGTGATTTCTCCAGCTTGGCGATCTCCCCTCTTCTGGCTCCCGTATACGCCAACAACAGAGTAATCCACTTCTGCCAGCCGTCAGGCTGCTTGAGCGCCCACCCCACAAACTTTCTCATTTCTGCCGCACTGTATGCTCCAAACCTCGCTTTTGAAGGTGCAGCCACTACTCCATCAGTCGGAGACTTCTCCAGAATATCTTTATTGTCAGTCAGGAAGGTTTTGAACAGCGATTTATAAATCTTCAAATGCTTGTGGATAGACTCAGCGCCTACCAAATCTTCAGGCGGGACATCATCACACTCGATTAGTTGCTGAACAGTCATCGACCGATAAGGCTGCACAACACGCTTAGGCAAGTTTTCAACAACTTCCATCACCTGCTTGATGTCCTGCTTGGTGATCGTCATTACATCGGTTGATGCGCCAAGGACAATGAACAGAACTTCCATAAAGCGCTCATTGGCCTGTGAAATTGCCTTCGTCCAGTTCTGAGCCTTCTCCATTTTGTACATGTTCCACGCGCCAGCCAGCGTTAGCACTTCTTTTGGCTCATCTTGCTTTTGTGGCTTAGTAACTGCTGCCGGGGTAACAGTCTTTCGGTATTCCTGAGCAACCATCGGCTGAATATTGCGCCGCTCATTATTCAGAAATTGGTGCGCCAGCCATTGTTCATTCTGCTGCTTCAGGCTATTGCCATACTCGGAAAGACGCTTACTGAAGTGATCCGGTTGGATGGTTCCACGTTTGACTAATGGAATGGCTGGAGATGCAAATGACATCAAGAGTTGCGCGTGGCTGTGGCTATCTGTCTCTAACGACCGACGGAAATATTTATGACCCGACAGGCGAAAGCTGACGTAGTAGATCCCGTTACGGATGATGGTGTGATTGATCGGTGTGTGTGCCATTTTGTTTGTCTCTGTGAGTGACAACATAACAAAATGAAGAGAAAAAACCGTGCAAGCCTTTGATTTATATCTTGGATAATCGCCAGGACTACGCTGGCATTATCCAGATCAGGTAATACGGGTATTTCTCAGCCTTCAACGAAGAAGGGCACCCCGAGTCAAATCTATATAAAACAATCAGTTACACAGAAACAAATTGTAGATGCTTAGTGTAACCGGGGGTGGGGATCAGGCGCAAGGATTTTCGATTTACAATTAAATTCAACTCTGCCGCCAGAAGATAAATAGAGATTTTTATTGAGCTTATATTACATAAATACTACTTTTGGCACCATCGAAATAGAATCCAAGCCAAAGATAAGCCAATAGACAAAATAACTAACCACACTTCAAAAGATGTTTAAAAGTAGATAATAGATTCCCTTATTGTTACTCATAGCTTGCAATTTATATCAATACTATGAATACATCCAAGGTATTTATCTATCATGGGAATAATTGATAATATAATTTCTTCTGATAATATAAACCTTTTGCATTGTGAGGGATCTACATGCACGATTTCAGATTGTTCATGATATGGGATGCAGCAAGGGAACTTAAACCCGAAGATTTTCAATACATACTGAGACCGGAAGTCACTTTTGAAAGAGCAAGAATCTACTACGATCTTGATTCTGACAACTATTCTTATTTTAGCCTCCATCAAATGCCAAACAGAAAGAGTGGGTTTGTAAATCCTCATTCAGCCAAATATGACCGTAAACGTAATGGTCTGTACGATGGTGCATATGATCATACACAGCATAATATAGATACTGGCTGGCTTATCGGAATAGACACCACTGAAAAATGGGATTACTTCAAACATCCCTTTTATTTTGATGAAAAGGGTGATCTTGTTTATGATTGCTTTATGGAACATTGGCATTCATGGTTTGAAATGGAAGTAAAAGAAGCATATGAAAAGTGTTTAAATGATCATCAGGGAAGGAAACCAGCGCCTACACAAAAAATTCATTATTCAGATGCCCCTATACAACATGCGCAATCAGCTAAAACCATCAATAGCAAAGCAGCAGGACGTTTATTGGCCGCTGGCGGGGTTTATAATGGAAACATTGAAGGGTTCAGAAAAACTGCAGAACAATTAGGCGGTGAAGCTATACAGGGTTATGACCAGGTATTAAATGAACAAACAGCAGGTACATTAATAGTAGCAGCCTCTATTTTAATGGCTAAAAGACCTAATTCTCAATTGTATGAAGAAATGAATAGTTACTTAGGAAAGTTGAGAGGAGAAACTAAGTTGCTTGATGGATTAGAAATTAAGCAAATTAACTATGTCAGACGTGATCCAGCCGAAACAGCAGTATTAAGAAGAGAGTTTAATAGTTCTATCAGAAAAAATTTCCTTAAAGACATTGCTGGTACACCGGAAGCTGCAAACAAATTTAATCCATCAGATTTATTGCGTATGTCAGAAGGTGGTGTCCCTGGTGGTTGGAGCGTTCACCACAAATTACCATTAGATGATGGCGGTACTAACGCTTTTGAAAACCTGTCATTGATTGAAAATGAACCATTCCATAAAGTGTTTACCAATATGCAATCATCCGTAATAAGAGATATGATAGCAGGTGAAAGTAAGATAACTCCGTGGGCTATGCCTACTGGTTCAATTTATCCGATAAATTAATTATCAGGAATTAAAATGAGTACAAATATTAGTGAAATCCTGAATGATTTAAAAATCAAAATGACCGATTGGAAATATCCATTAGAAAATCCTATTACAGAACAATACATTGAAAGCATAACTAAGAGGAAATCAACTTCTAGTTTAAACCCAATGCTTGAAAAATTGGGTGATGAAGTTTGTCTATTATTTGTAAATCAGCCTGATTATGTTACATTTTTAGAAACAATGGATGGATTTGAATATAACGGATTAATCCTATTCAGTCTTTCCATACCTGAACCATTAGTTAGAAATTTATTTGTTATTAATGATTTCTACAGAGATAATGATGATTATATTAACCCTGATCTTGCTCAAAGATTAGTGATCGGGGAAGATAGTATTTCTTTATTTACTTATGATACTAAATCTAATCTCTTTGAAATTAGAGATAAAGTTGGTACAGGAAATGTTTTTGGTTCATTTGATAGTTTCGCTGATTTCTTAAGAGAGATCCTTGATACTGTAGCATAGCCTGTAAATGGGGGTGATCATGCCCCCTCTCTAAACACTCCCTTTTGTATAACAATCCTCTTA